>JAENYG010000056.1 GCA_016841875.1 Syntrophomonas sp. | reverse complement strand
GTGTTAGGGACTTTCACCCGTTAGACTATGCCCATGCAGGGCGAACAACAAAAAGGGCTAGTCTAGCATAGCTGGAACTAGCCCTAATTACTATCCATATTCTTTGTTTGCGTTTAAAACCAAGTAATGCTTGTAAGCAGCTGCATTCTCTTCTTAGAACTTGTGGTTCCTGAATTCCTTCGACTCTTCATAAAGAGTATATTAGAGCGCGGCTATGTATTTGCCGCAGTAACGGCCAAATGTTGCGCAACGTCCAGCGTTGGTTCCTGCACCAAAATTGGGGTAAGTAGCAGTATAGTAGCGGCCGCTGTCGTTGCCTACTGCGAACAAACCCGGAATAGGTTGTTCATCTTCTCCGATGACCTGACTGTTAGTATTGATTTGCACACCATCCATGGTACAAAGCATCAAGCCTCCTATCTTGGCACAGTAATACGGTGCTTGACGCAAAGCTGATAAGCGGAAGGAATCTTTACCAAAATCTACATCCTCGCCCATATCATACAGTTGGTTGTAGCGATCTACACTAGCCTGCAGTTCATTGGCAGGTATACCCATAGCATTTGCCACTTCCGCAATAGTGTCCGCCTTGATCACCAGTCCTTTATCGATATAATCATTGATAGTTTGTTCTACACCATCCAAACCCTCGGGATGATGGTTGCCACCCTCCCACTGCTGCAAAGTTGAGCAGCCGATGGTATGGAAACGGGTAACATCTTCCCTCCAGTTGGAGTCAAATATTTGATACCAGGCTTTGTCTTCATAGTTTGCAGCAGCATGTACGATAAAGTCATAGGGAGAAGATTCATTGCAGATACGTTTTCCCGCTTTGTTGACCTTCAGGAAAGGCTGTGTCGCTATATGGTAATATGGGCTGCCGCCTTTATAGGGATTACCATGTTGGGCATCCGGGGCTATTGCACCGCGGTCAAATATCATAGTGGAGTGATGAGTATCAAACTTTGCGCCCGCCCACAATAGTGTTTTGATACCATCGCCGGTAGCACCGGGGAAACAGATCGTACCAACAAGACTTTTCTTGGTTTCACCCTGCAAAGCGGTATACATTTCTTCGTTATTGGCATAACCGCCTGTTGCTATAATGACCCCTTTGCTGGCATTGATACGGATATTTCCTTCTTTATTGGACGCATAAATTCCAACTACCTTATTGTCTTCCTTAATCAGACACTCAAGTTTAGTTTCATTTCTGAATTGGCCGCCAAAGCTTTCAATATAGGCAAGCATATCCTCAGTAACCACGGGTTCAGCACCGCCTTTTTCGTCGCTATTTATTAACTTGGTGCCATGACCGGTAGGCCACATCTTATAGCGCGTAGGTTGACCAGGCATGGTATACTCCAGCTTGACTTCGCACTTGCCATGCTTATCGATAAAATCACAATACCAATCCAACGTCTCACCGCTATTGTCTGCCCAAAATTTAACCAGGCTCATATCGTTGTAATTGAGCGCGTAGTGACAAATATCGTTTACAATGTCTACCTTATCAATGTTCACACCATGTTCGACTTGTAACTTGGACCCAACAGCAGCTATGGCTGAAGAACGTACACCGTTAGGATCAGTATTTTTTTCAATCAGAAGTACCTTAGCACCGCTTTCTGCAGCTGCGCATGCCGCAAACAGGCCTGCACAGCCTGCTCCAACAACAAGAACCTCGGTATCCACAGTTTCTACACAGTCAGCATCTTTGATAGCAGGGGCTTGACCCAGCCAATCGGACCCATCAGTTGGGGTCGTAGCTTTTTCAGATTCAGCAGTTTCAGGTGCACAACCTCCTAATACACCACCCATGGAGGCAATGCCTACTGCGCCCACAGTGGCTGCAGTAGCGCCCTTCAGAAAGGATCTTCGAGAAATTCCCTCTTTAAACTCTTTCACAATATATTCCTCCTTTCAAGGTGTTATATTATTATTATAGCATAAAGAAAATTACTTATGGCTGTTGGCTTCTATGCCGCGGTTATAATGCTGTTGCCCCATTTCAGCTGTTTTCAATTGCCTGCTACTATATCCTTCACCCGTAGATCACCCCGGTAAGGAGTAGATCGTAGGAGCCGAGATCTGGAGTATATTCACCTGATCTGTTCAAATTTCAGGCATTTATGCTTAACATAAACTTCACCCGGCAAATAATAGAAGCGGAGCAGAATAATGTGTTCCTGTTAGTGCGCCCATCAATAAATATTATGTTAAAAACCTGTTAGCATGTTTCTGACATGTTAGCACTTGCTTGTTAATTGAATAAGCTAAAACATTCAGCATTACCACAACATTCCATACCAAATCAAGTCCTCATTTATGGTATTTTTCACCTTTTATAATTTTAAATCCTCTGTATAACTGTTCACTGAGGATAAGAACCGCCATCTGGTGGGGGAATGTCATGGAGGAGAACGATATGACTTGATCTGCTCGTTTCTTTATCTGGGCAGATAGACCGTGGGAACTGCCAATTACCAGGTTCACCCGGTTTTTACCGGAGCTGTTCCAATCGTTTACATACTCGGCCAGCTGCTCTGAATCCAGTCTTTTACCGAATATATCAAATATCACCAGTATCTCGTCTTTTCCTAACAGGCCCAGTATTTTTTCCCCTTCTTTTTGCAGGATTTTTTCTATTTCTTTTTCACCTGCCCGGGGGTTAGTCTTTTCTTCCAGCCCATCTATTAGTTCAATATTGGTATAAGTGGTTAATCTTTTAGTGTATTCTTTTATTCCATCCTGATAGAATGGTTCCCGTATTTTACCCACCGATATTATTCTATATTTCATAATCTACTCCAATTAATAATTTTTCACAGTCTAACCCAATAAGACAAAAAAATAAAGGGACTATCTGTCCCTCATAGGCAGGGCATATTTTCCATGCTACAGAAGTAGGCTTACTCTTACCGGCTCGTTACTAATGCTATGAGCAGCGAAAAGACGACCGTCTGGGCCGTCCTAACCTGGTACTGCTTGTTTTTGTTAACCTGCATATCCGCCAATTACTGGTCTTGTCCTTGTATTTAACCGTCAACTCACTTTAAAGGTTATACACCAACCATAATAGTCAGACATTCTAACATAGATTTAGTTAAGCAGGGAGGAGAAATAGTCGGCCTTTTAGTCGTTAGGTTAACGTGACCTTTACCGTAAGTTTCTCTACCTGGGCCTGCTCTGCGTTTATGATCCTAATTACTGTCACCTGGACTGAATCTCCTACCTGTTTCTCTAAAATATAACCCTGTAAATCCAGTCCGGTAGTTATTTCGTTACCATCTATTTCACATATGACATCAAAGGCCTTTAACCCGGCCTTATCAGCTGCACTTCCGGTTTGCGGTTCGATTATTACCCCTCCATTAATGGGAAGTTCAAAATACCGTGCTTTTTCTTTACTTATCTCGCCGATAACTCTTATACCCATCATAGGCCGGGTTACTTTGCCATCATTTTTCAATTCTTCTATTACTGTTTTAACTTGATTGGAAGGGATGGAAAAGCCCATTCCCTCAAAGCCGCTTTCGGCAATTTTTATGGTATTGATCCCGATTAATTCTCCATCCAGATTTACCAGCGCTCCCCCGGAATTCCCGGGATTGATCGCCGCATCGGTTTGTATCAATCTGAATAAAAATCCTTCTTCCGTTGTTAACAACCGGTTTAAGCCGCTGACTATTCCTGATGTTACTGATCTCGCAAACCTGAGGCCCAGTGGGTTGCCGATAGCTATAACTTCCTGGCCTACTACTAACTGTTCCGAATCTCCAAATTTGATGGGGGTAACATGATTATCTACTTTTACTTTGATAACCGCCAGATCAGTCTGGGGATCGGTGCCAATCACTTCCGCCTGTTCCTCGTTGCCATCGGCCAGGGTCACGGTTAAAGTGTCGGCCCCCTTAACCACATGATTATTAGTAACTATATAGCCTTCATTATCCAGGATAACTCCTGACCCGGTAGACTCTACTGTGTTCTGAGCGAACATATCTCCATCCCGGCTCAGGTTGCTGATTCCCACTATCGAAGGACTGACCTGGGTGGCAACGTCACTTATTCGGCCTCTATAAACCTGATCTTCGGTATTTAAAATACTCTGGCTCTTTTCGGTTGGGTTATAACTTTGGCTTGCATACCAGAATACACCCAGCCCTATGCTGAAGAAGGTAAAGAATGCTATTATTAATCGCGTGTTTCTACCCACTGGTTTCCCTCCTGCAGAAAGCATATTTTTATTCGGTTAACTAATCGTTTAAAATAGCTTTTTCCCCAGCAGATAAATTATACGGTTTAATATATTCCATCCCAACCAATTAGCAAATAAAATTTATTTGTTGGCAATATATACATAAATATTTGGAATCAATTGGGTTTTGCAGTTTCCAATAATTGTCATTCATGCGCTAAAAATTATTATATTAAACGTTTTACAAACAGTATCTAATTAATTAAGAGATTCGATCGATACTGACTTAATGGTTGAGGGAACAATCGCTTTTACAATTCGGTTGGAAATGATTATGGGTCGGCCGCAGGGGTTGCTGCATATAACACAAGCAGGGGCGACCAGCTGTGTCGTCCCTGCTTGATTTCAATTATTTTTTCCCGGTTTTTTGGTCTAAAGGCCAAAAGCTGCCTGGCTCCGATGAATATCGGTTTTGATGGTTGTTCTGCTGTTTGGGTCCTACTTTACTTCTGCCCCCAGGGAGATCAATTTATCAGTAATGTTTTCGTAGCCTCTAAATATATGGACGGCATTGTCAATTTTGGTTTCTCCGTCCGCTGCAAGAGCACCCAGAACCAGTGCCGCTCCAGCTCTCAAATCGGTAGCTTTAACCCTGGCTCCGCATAGTTTACTTACTCCCTCAACAACAGCAGTATGCCCTTCAACTTTTATTTTAGCTCCCATACGTTTTAGTTCATCGACTATCTGAAAGCGGTTTTCGAAAACGTTTTCTACTATTATACTGGAACCCTGGCTGATGCATAATAATGCCATCATCTGCGATTGCATGTCCGTTGGGAATCCAGGATAAGGCAGAGTTTTAATGTCAACTGGACGGATATAGGGCCCGGCTTTAACCAGTATGCCCTGATCATGTTCTTCCACCCGGGCTCCGGTTTCCTGCAGCTTGGCAATGATAGGATGCAGGTGAGTAGGAATGACATTTTCCACCAGGACTTCTCCTCCGGTAATAGCTGCAGATATCATATAAGTACCCGCTTCAATGCGATCGGGAATTATAGCGTAACGTCCGGCGGTTAATTTCTGGGCACCCTCTACCTTTATTACGTCGGTGCCAGCCCCGCGGATACGAGCTCCCATAGAGTTCAGGTAATTAGCCAGGTCAACGATCTCCGGTTCCTTGGCTGCGTTTTCAATTATACTGGTGCCCGGCGTTCTAGCCGCCATCATAATTATATTTTCGGTGGCGCCTACGCTGGGAAAATCAAGATACACCCTGGCTCCACCCGGATTATCAGCCCGGGCATAGATATAGCCATGTTCGATCTGAGTCCTAGCCCCCAGTGCTTGAAGACCTTTAATATGAAGATCCATCGGCCGAGAGCCGATATCACATCCACCCGGCATGGAAATTACCGCTTCGCTGTTGCATCCCAGCATGGCCCCCAGGAACAAATTGGAAGCTCTCAAACGTTTGGCCAGATCATAGGAAGTCCTGGTCTTTATCTCACTGGGATCTACAATTATCGATAAGCTGTGATCTTCATTCCATCTAGTTTGGGCCCCTATTTCATTTAATATCTGTATCATTACTTCTACATCTCGTATGCGGGGCAGGTTATCCAGTATAGTTTCTCCCTCAGCCATTATGCTGGCCGCCATGATTACCAGCCCGGCATTCTTGGCGCCACTTACACGGACTTTACCGTTTAAAGGGTTTCCCCCTTTAATTAGGAGAGTATCTTTCACGGATTACACCTCTCAACTCTATATATTATAAGCTCTGCAAAAAATTGCTTTCAAACATCATATAATCAATTCCCAGCGATTTATAAACAGCATCTTCCATGCTGTTACCCTCACCCAGATAGTTTAATATATCTAGCAGACTCTCTTCTCCATAATTGTCAACCAGGTATTCCACTACCTGCAGTGATTCCCAGTAAGCTATCTGCTGATCTAATTCATCAAAATTTTTATTCAGCACGGCAAATTCATAATAACCTGAGGATTGCTCGGAAGATGGTTCTACAAATTCAAACCCCGTTAACTTCTTCTCCACATGTTGGGCAATTCCTTCTGTAAACCAGCGTGAATAATTTCCTTTGGTGATATCATCTACCAATAAATGTGCAAATTCATGATACATCGGTCCTTCGCTGGCAAATATTTGCTGCCAATTGGTGGTTCCATTAATCCATTGCTGGGGAGAGAGCAGTCTGATAGTACCCGCCCAGTAAACTCCCATAGCCTTTTCGTCCTTGTCCCACCCAAAGCTTTTAGCCAGACTGGAACTGTCTGGATATATGATAATAGTGGTTTTATAGTCAGGTTTACTGCCAAAAATATCTGAAACCTGGACATAGGCATCTTCCGCGGTTTGACCTATCACCTCAACATAATCACCATCTACCTGGAGATATTTAATTTGAAAATGTTCTGTTTCTGTCTGCTTAAAGTCAGCTGTTTCCCAGTTGGTTTCCTGGGCCACGAAAGCCCTGACCACGGCCTGGCTGTTCCTGGCGATTAATAAAACCAGCAGGAAAATTACTAGCAGCAAAATGCCAGTTTTATATAAAGTAAGTGATTTAAGTGCATTCATAGTCCTGACCCTCCCCTCCGATGACCATTATACTACGGGGAGAGGGGTCAAGGGGGCGGCCAAATTATGGAACTATTCTTTTAGAAACTCGGTTACTGCAGCCGCAGCCATGGCTCCATCACCAACTGCCGTTGATACCTGCCTGAGCTTCTTGGAACGCACATCTCCCGCGGCAAAAATGCCGTAGATGGAAGTCATCATGTTTTCATCGGTGATAATATATCCATTGGAAAGATCTAGTAAGTCCGTCAAAAATTCACTGGCCGGTATCATTCCTATACTTACAAAAACGCCTTCTACTTCCAAATTCTCCTCTTGTCCAGTTTTCACATCATATAAAACCAGATTTTTCATCATGGTGTTATCACCTTCAATGCGTTTTACAATCTTATTGAGCTTTAATTCAATCCTGGTATCTTTAAGCATTTTATCCAGAGACGTTTCATTCGCCCTGAAGCCTTCGCGCCGATGAACCAGATATACTTTAGAAGCTATATCCGATAAATAGAGGGCTTCCTTTATCGCCGAGTCACCGCCGCCAATTACCGCCACCTGGCTTTTTTGAAAGAATAATCCATCACAGGTAGCGCAGTAGGAAACACCCTTGCCGATGTATTCCTTTTCTCCCACTACTTCCAGTTCCCTCCTGCGTGCCCCGGCCGCAATAATAAGAGCCCGTCCCTGGTACTGGCCTTGTGATGTTATTACGGTCTGGATTCCATTGGCGGAGGTGATACCGCGTACTTCATCATAGACTAGTTCTGCTCCAAAGTTCTCGGCCTGCTCTAGGAACAAGGCCATTAATTCTCCACCGTTAATACCCTGGGGAAAACCAGGATAGTTTTCTATCATATCGGTGATCCCGGCATTGCCTCCGGGAATATTTGATTCAAGTATTAGAGTTTTTAGTTTTGCCCTGCCGGTATAAATCGCTGCGGTTAACCCGGCCGGGCCAGCACCAATAATTATTACGTCGTACATGTTTTTTCTCCTTTCAAGAAAAAATAAAAAGCCCTGACCCATACGGATCAGGGTTTTCTGCTTTACCTACCTTAAATAGTTTAAGGGATTTTGAAAACTGCCGTACAACAGAACCTCAAAATGCAAATGTGGTCCGGTGCTTCTACCCGTATTGCCCAGCTTCGCTATAGTCTGACCTTTTTCCACTTTCTGTCCTACTGAAGCAACAAAACTATCACAATGTGCATAGCGAGTTACAATCCCATTGCCATGGTCTACTATGATAAAGTTACCGTATCCGCCCTGATATCCAGCGAATGTTACATAGCCGCTATCTGCTGCCTTGATTGGTGTTCCCCTTGTGGTAGCAATGTCAATCCCAGTGTGTCCACTACGGTAATACTGGGTGATAGAACCATATACTGGCCAATCCAGATTGCCGGTTCCTCCCCCGCCAGATCTAGATGCAACCTGCACCACCTGGGTCCCTTTAATTATTACTTTGGTAATTGGTTCTTTAATAATATTTTCTTCCAGTATCTCTCTATCTTGCACCACCCCGTTTATCAAGGTAGCTGTATAGGCTATGTGCTTCTGGCCATCCAAGCCTGCCTGTTTGACTTTAATACTGGAAGAAGCTTTGTCAGCTATTACCTGGGTCTCATAGGGGATAGCTTCCGTTTTTTCTCCTTCTACTTTACTCAAAACACTTATGTAAGGTTTGCTTTTCTCTAATATGAGTTCCTGCCCCAGGTGGAGGTCTTCTGTCTTCAAGTTGCTGGCGTTAATGATATCATCCACATACATATCGTTCTTGCGGGCAATCAGCCACAGACAGTCGCCTTCTTCTACAATGTATTTCTGGGGGGCAGATGTCCCAGTAGTTATAAGATTACTGGCCTCTTCCATGGATAACACGTCTTCTGGGTCGGCCAGCCCTTCCTTGATTTCAACGTCTTCTGCGAAAGACACTTCCAGCAGTTTTTCATTCTGATCCAGTTGGGTGTATTCATCTTTCAGGTCCTCGAGCAGCTGTTTAGCCTGTTCGTCCTTTCCCATATAGGCTATGATTTTGCCATCAACACTAATTGCTGCCACCGGGGCCTTGATATCCAATTCTTTTAAAAGAACATCTTTTATTTCATCTTCCGGGGTAACAGCACCTGGGAGTACCCAGGTTTTTTTATACTCAATTACATTGCAGATCTTCATTTCGTCATCATATTGGTCATTAATTTCTGCTTCAATCTGGGTTTTTATTTGGTCTACCTGCGCACTGGATTTAACAAACAATTTCTCGTTATCGTCTATATATACTGCATAAGCTGATGTCTGTAATCCTATCAAACCCACCAACAACACCGTAACAATTACAAGGGATACAGATACCATTGGTAACCTATTCCTGTACTTACTAAAATTTGTTATCATATAAAAATTCTCCCTGTATTTAATGCCTCTTCAAAATTCGATTTTAATGTCCAAATTTCCTTCTTTCTGAATCATTTTTTACATTTTACCCGCCATTTGTTTTCTTAAATCCAGATAAATCGCGCCTTCTATTCGCTTCTTATGCATCTCACAGCTCACCTGGTGAGGCTTCTTTAAGTCCATGCTCCGGTAATAAGCATTGGCATGGCATCCGCCACCACAAAAATACCTGGCCCAACAATCCCTGCATACTTTGTCCTGGAGCTGATTGTTGGCAAAATCTTGTCTGATTTGGAGGTTCTTGATCCCCTGGAAGATATCACCCATATAAAAAACAGGGTCTCCCACAAATTGGTGACAGGGATAAATATCTCCCTCGGGAGTAACTACCAGGTATTCGATTCCCGCCCCGCATCCGGTTACCCGTTTAGCCAGACACGATCCTCTCTGCAGGTTAAGATTATAATGGAAGAACTCAATTTCTTTTCCCTGTGTATAATTTTCTAGCAAGACCTCAGTTAGTCTTTCATATTCGTCTAGAACACGCGGTAAATCCTGTTCCTGAATGGAGTACCCATTATCCGGCCCCACTGCTGGTTCCAGGGATATACACTCAAAACCCAACTCGATTAGATGTTCTAAGTCTCTTGAAAAATCAAGATTCTGCTGGGTAAATGTCCCCCGGGTAAAATAACTGATGGGATGCCGGGCCACCAGCTTCTGGATACGCGGCACAATCAAATCATAGGTCCCTTCTCCGTTATTCAAGAGCCGGCAGCAGTCATTAGTGGTTTTTCTTCCATCCAGGGATAAAATAACACTGATATTATTTTCTATAACCCAATCGATAATGTCGTCTTCTAAAAGAGCCGCATTGGTGGTGAGGGTGAAATTAAAACGCTTACCAGTTTCCTTTTCCCGCTCCCGACAGAAGGCTACCAGGTCTTTGAGCATATCTGCCACCAGCAGAGGTTCGCCGCCAAAAAAGTCTACCTCCAGGTTTTTTACCTGCCCACTATTTTTCAATAAAAAATCCATGGCTTGCTTGGCTGTTTCCAGGGCCATCAAAGCTGGTTTCATTCCGAAATCACCCTGGGCAGCAAAACAGTATTCACATTTCATATTACAGGCATGAGCTACATTCAGACATATCGCTTTGACTTTCATCGATGACAGATCAACATGAGGAATTTCGGGTTCCGAGAATAAAGCCCCTTGTTTTTTCAGGCTGCTCAGTTCTTCCAGCGCATCTAAGATGTCATCGTGTGAAAAAGATTTTTCGGTTTCGGCAACAGCCCTGCCAATGCATTCCTTATATTCTATAATATTCTTTAGGAGTAAATTTGATAATCCATCCAGCAGATGAATGGCTCCGCTGTTAACATCCAGCAGAATATTCAAATCATTCCATGAATATAAGTGTATATGGGCACTAAAATCATAGTTTCTTAATAATTCCACAAAGCGTCCTCCCGGATAATAACAAAAATTCCCACTAAAAAAAGGGGCACTAGCCCCTTCTCTCTTTTCTTAAAATTAATCCCGTTTTTTACACGATTGATTTCCAACCGTACAGGATGTCTTACAAGCAGATTGACATGATGTTGCACATTCCCGGCAATTAATATCCTGAACCGCCCTTTTCAGGTTGGGCTTAACCATAGTAATAATATGTTTACTCATCATCTCTTTCTCCTCTCATAACTCTCTGGATAAATCCTTACAGGACTACCCCGTTCCGGGGCAACTGTCTAACGGTTGCTAAAATAAATCCGGAGCCCTTCACAGGACCACAATCCCATAGCTCCCTTCGGTCGCTACACTAATAATGGAGCCCTTTACAGGACTACTGATTTCATGTTCGCATTCGCTCACCTTTTTTAATTTGGAGCACTTTACAGCACTACAATTTCATAGCTCCCTAACGGTCGCTAAAATACTAATGGAGCACTTTGCAGCACTACTGATTCCATATTCGCTGCGCTCACAATAAACAATGGAGCGGGAAAAGGGGTTCGAACCCTCGACACCCGGCTTGGGAAGCCGGTGCTCTACCACTGAGCTACTCCCGCAATAAACCAGCAAAAATAAAATGGCGAAGCCGATGGGATTTGAACCCACGGCCTCCGGCTTGACAGGCCGGCATGGTAACCGCTCCACCACGGCTCCGCAAATCTTTGCAAACTTTATATTAACAAATATACTGCCGATGTGCAAGTAATAGAATATATATCCGGTGGGCAGTTAATTGTAACAATAAGTGTCGCTAGATGTTAAGCGACCTGTTGATAAAA
>JAENYG010000077.1 GCA_016841875.1 Syntrophomonas sp. | reverse complement strand
CTTCTCACTGTAAAGCCCGGCTTTCGCAGCATAAAACGGCGTAAGTTTTGTCTATCGATAATTAAGTTCGCTAAAATCCCTGTTCTCAAGAAGGCCAAGTATGGCTTTCCTTCCGTTTGTCATAAAGCTGCCTGCAAACGGTCTGCCTCCCCTGACAGGATATAGATACCCGCTACCGTCCTTCTTTGGTGCCTTTGCCGCACTTAAAAGTTCTTCTATGTCCTCTGCATACCGCTCTGGCAGTATCGCCTTTGAAAGGGATGTCACAGCCTCATAAAGGTTTTCACATACTTTAAGGCATAGAATACGTCCAAGGTTTGACGCACCTTCCTTGCTCCAGCTTGCCTTTTGGTGTTTCATCCTCTTTGCCACACCATCACAGACATGGTGCTCCATTGTGCCTAAATTCCGATATTCTAATCCCTCGGGCGGCTCCGGCAGCTTCAGGCACCTTTCTTTGTACGGGATCAGTCCTTCCTTGTTGCTTTTGAAGTATTCATAAAGGCCTAAAAGGTCTTTTTGCTCTTTCTCTTCTTCTGCAAGATACGCAATACCTTTAATGTACTCAAGGCATAAGTCTACCTCTCTTTCCGAAAGCAGATTGCGGATTATTTCCCTTTGGGTTTTGTCTTTAACTTTCCTTGTGATCTCACGGTTCTTATGGAACGGGTCCAGCTGGAAATGCACATCCGCATCGGTAAGCCCTGCTTTGATCCAGCCGCCACCATCACCATTTAAGATCCTGACTGTTATTTCATCAGTATTGAATACCGCTGCGATTGCGCCTTCTTTTTTCTCCATGAATGCCCCTGTATCTTCAAAACCGCATACCACCACCTTATTACTTAAGCGATACCGTCCCTTCCCATCTTTAACCCAGCCGTCATAAGCTGCCGCCATCTTCATTTCGCACTTACGGCCTCTTTTCGGACGGTCCTTGCCCTGCATATTGATCCAGACACCGTCCGCCTCTTCAAACAAGATGGGTGTTATGACCTCTCCTTGCCCCTTATCAGCCTTTGCCTGTTCTGCCTGTTCTTTCTCTATATCGGATAGCCTTTTGCCCAAACCCTGAATAACGTTCCATACACCCCCGTGGCTTATGGTCTGTCCTGTCATGCCGCTTACCTTTTTCGCCGCTTCACGATAGGAGCAGACACTTGTACACTCGGCAATCCTGGCAGCCAGGTTAGAGGTAATCTTCCCGATTGTATTAAAATTTAACGCCTCATCCAGGAGATAGACACAGGCTGTTTCACCGCTTTCCAATTTTGTTTCATATACTGTCCTGCCGTAGGGGACATCACCCATTAGGGTTTTAAGTGAGGTCCAGCGCTTTCCCTTATGCCGGTATTTCTTCTTATCCCTCGTGTTTTTAATGTGCTCATCCATGTTACTTAGCACCTGCTCCATTA
The DNA here is from genome assembly GCA_016841875.1 of Syntrophomonas sp. Classification (GTDB taxonomy): domain Bacteria; phylum Bacillota; class Syntrophomonadia; order Syntrophomonadales; family Syntrophomonadaceae; genus JAAYJK01. The sequence continues at coordinate 176 of JAENYG010000077.1, read as the reverse complement.
AACCTGCCGCAAATTCGCATCCTATCCTGAAAATCTCTTTCTCTAAAACATTGAAATCCAGTCCTTTTTCTGATATCATTATTTCCATCATGCAAGCCTCCTGTCGGTTTGTTTCTACAAATTCAATTCTACAGGTTAACTTGCATGTAGGGAAGAGGGTTTTTACCTTCTTCCTG
>JAENYG010000055.1 GCA_016841875.1 Syntrophomonas sp. | reverse complement strand
GTCCCTGTGGGACTCTCTTTTTTCTATAAACGACACTTCGTTTTACAATTTACCATTCTTTATTGCGACCCAAACAGCAACGCCTATGACAAAAAAGACAGCGACTAAAACATTAGTAGACATATTAACCACGCTCCAGTAATGAGTTAGTGAATTGAAGTAAGTTCCTTCAACTGCTAGGCTTTCTTCTCCTCAAAACAATCAGCAACCATATTATAGTAATAGCAGCAGCCCCATACCAGATATTAGTAAGAAGATTTCGCTTTTGCCAGTATTCTTCAGCTAATAGCTCTTTCGATTGATTATTACCCTGGTTAATCTTAAATTCTGAATCCAATTTTTCAGTTTTCCCATTTAGAACAGGTGTCTCTATAAATTCATTAGAACGCAATTTTTCCAACCATGTTTGTCCAGTCCAGCTATCAGTTTTATATTGATATGTAACGCCATTATCGAATGTTTTTTCGCCAATATATTCCCATCGAGTGGACCAGGCCGTGATTAGTAATATAAGTATTAAAGCTGGGAAAATCCATGGATTATTCTTCAATAGATTTGAATAAGATTTGGACATGATATGACTCCTCTCGAGGTACATATTCTGTATATAGTTAACTTTATCCTTCAAGAATTCAAGCGAACGAGAGGAATGAAAGTAACACCTGCCTTTATGGCAGGTGTTTTTAGCATTGCATTTTACCCTTGTAAATCGTGAAGAGCAGGAACTCCAGGGGTGAGTCAGGGGAATGATTCCTTGACTCACCTTTGATATATAGTTGACCTACTTATTCATTGTTGGGTGGAAAAGCCTCAGATGGCTGAGGTGAGGATATGGATGTTGGATATTCAAACTCACATCTGACTTTGGCACCCTTGAAGACTTTTAATGCCAGGACTGAAGGCAGATAGGCGAATATGCCGAAAAATATACCCATAATGGCCATAAGTACAGGCATTAGAAATATATTGATTATTCCAGCAGTGATGCCGGTATATTGTATTGTCCATAAATTGGCATAGACAGGTCCACCGAAAAGGCTGATTATGAAGAGTATTAATCCCATTGCCAACCCGATACAAAAAGAGCTGGCAGAACACAGCTTGATAAAAGATCCAAATGATATTTTCTTAATAAGCAGCTTAGACATGATAATCCCTCCTTGTTTCAACATATGAAGGACCATCGGATATAATTCTACTATAAGGCGGTGGGAAAAAATAAAAATAGTAACATAAACTGGATGGATGCGTATTGGCGGTAGAACTGCCAGGAATAGAATGCCATAATTATACAGCTTTTATTTTTGGGCAGCGATGAGGATCAAGAGAGATAAGATAGGATGTGCCGGGGCGCTATACATAGTATCAGGATATACTATGTATCTTTATATCAAACGACTGTGTCACCTGACCCCGACCCCTATAATTTTTTCAACATTTCCATAACCAGAATTTGAGCACGGTCAGCTGCATTTCTAAGCCACTTGAAAAAATCTGAGGGTGGATTGGAATCAACTTGATCGGATATAGCTCTGATGACAACAAAAGGGATTTTGTTCATACAACAAACCTGACCTACTGCAGCTCCTTCTGCATCCACACATAATCCTCCAAATGTCTTTCTCAAATACATGGTCAGTTTTCGCCCAATAACAAATTGATCTCCGGTTAAGATATTTCCTTTCAGAACTCTGTATTTAATACCACTTCCTGCCTCCTCGGCTAATTCTACCAGGCAGGGGTCAGCAATGAAAACAGAGGTTTCCTGATAGGGAATAGTACCTTGGGGAAAGCCTATGGCAGAGAAGTTAACATCATACTCCTGCGTTAATGTGGATATAACGATATCGCCAACCTTCAGTTGAGAAGATATACTGCCTGCTACACCTGAAAATATAATAGCCTGAACTTGAAAGCAGTCAACAAGTATTTGAGCAGCCACGGCAGCATTTACTTTGCCAATGCCTGACCTACAAAGAACTACTTTTTTACCGACCAGTCGCCCTTGGAAAAAATCTATTCCTGCCCATTCCCTTATCCAGTCTATTTCCATCTCCCTCAGAAAGAGGGCAATTTCTTCGTCCATTGCTCCTATCAAACCAATCATTTGGATTCGTTTTCTCCTTTCAGTTACTCATATTTTCTTCTTTGAATTAAATATATTCCATATGATGGAAAGACGTGTCGGGCAGGGTATTGAGTTGGATAAAAAGTAAAAGACAATTTACAGTAGAGGAATAAAAGTTAGATTCGACACGCTGAAGGGATACTTCCCTGGAGCATAATGGACTCTAAAACATTAAGATGGAGCGAGCGGAGATGAAAAGGATGACCCGTCTTTATTTATGGCGTAAATCAGCAGGCTTATATTGATAAAGACTTTACCTGTTATCCTAAAATGTTAAAATAGAATTGCAGTAACTTAACGACTTGAGTTAACGTACTAAACACACTATTGCAGCAGGTGAGAAAGAAACATGGATAAATGTAATCATAATAATTTGCAGGAAATATACTCGCATAAAGAAAATGCCCGGATGATGACCATACCTGAAGCGAGAAAGATTTTGGAGGGTTCTATCTGCTATGGATCATTTAATGGTCCAGATACTACCCTGTACAATAAAGGTGACCGCTGGTATCAGGTGATTTTACCCTGCCTGGCCTGCCTGGGTAAAAGTAAATATGATGATACTACCCCGGTGGTTGAAATAGTAGAAGTTGATCTGGAATCACTATTAGAGAGTTAGTTGATTTCTCTAAGAGGGTTGATAAATCAGGTATTCTATATCCTGCTTTATGGTATTATATCTACCCGGGTTCCAATGGGTACCAGGTCATATAACTCTGCTACTGATTGATTATACATCCTGATACATCCGCCCGAGGCATGAATGCCAATAGTCGACTCATCATTGGTGCCATGGATACCATACTTTTGACCGGCAGGGGAACGATGGTCTGGACCTCCATCAACCTTATTACCTCGTTTATCAGCAGAATACGGGACTGCAAGCCCCATCCATCTACATCCCATAGGGGCCGACGGATCTTTGCCTCTTGGATATGGAATCTTATTAGCGATCTGGAAAGAGCCTTCTGGAGTGTAAAAAGATTCTTTGCCGGTAGAAACCTGGTATTCTTTAACCAGCTCATTTTTCTGATAATAGTAAAGCTGGTTGGAACTCTTCTTGATCAATATATAATGGTCGTCGTTATTTTCCACCAGTGGGCAGCTGGCCAGCAGTTTAAACTCTGGTTCCAGTCCCACGATATAGCTTTCATTCTTGCCATTCAGCACAACTCCTCTGGATATTATTTCGTCAATTAGTGGAGCAGCACCGGTATTTTTGTATTTGATTTTTCGGGTTAAGGTTAGATCATTTTCCGGAACCTGTAAAGAAAGTTCCGATTCTTCACTATCAAGCAGTATCAGAGTGCTGTTGTCCTGGTATAATTTATACTGCCCATCGTTGTAGAGCAAAGACTGGGAAGTTGATTCATTTTCCGGTTGGGGTAAAGGTTTCTGTGAATTGGGTACATAGTCTCTAATCAGAATGAACGATAGCAGGACCGTGATAATAACGAGTATTAATCCTGAATGACGGGACATATCACATTATCTCCTTGAAATATTAATCATATCTTTAGCATGTCACCTGCGAGGCTATATATTTCCTGTTAGATTCTGAGAAAAAAATTTCAATAATTTAGTAATCAGGAGTATGGAAATAGGATCAGCAAGAATTGCTTTTTAAATTCCGCGGCAAAGGGCTCCGTGTAAGACAAGCCGAGGATGATAGGGTGGGAAATATATCTTTTAACTCCCTTTAAATGGGGAAAGATTTAGGTGAATCACATTTCCTGGAGGACCATAATTAACTTATAGAGAATGTTGTTATTGGAAGGAGGATATAGATGATGAAATATGATAAATATTTTTTGCTTAGTTTTAAAAGAGTGCTGTGGATAATCGGACTTTGGATTGCTGCGGTAGTTTTACATAATGCTGTTTATGCTCTATTCTATTCTTACTTTACAGAAACCAATGGAGATGAACCAATATTCTTTATTATTGCGGTAATCTTAATCCCGCTGTATGTCATAGTATCAGTCTTTTATACACTTATTAGATACCTGATCAAAAAGTAAATATTCCTGATTCCTTTTAATCTTGTAGCATATAGATAAATATTTTGATTAAATTTACATATCGTGTCATCTGAATAAGTCCATTTCTTTTCCTGGTTACCATGAAATCAGAAAACATCTAGGACCATTATGCTTTTGCCTTATGGTACTATTTTCCTGATTTATGTTTTTGCGTTAATATTTGTTGTATTATCCATATTTTATATATAAAATAAAGTCATTGTAATATTATCACGCAGATTCTACTAAATATTCTTGCCTCAAATTCTTCAGAAAAGCAAATAAATAACCGGGAGTGTTGCAGCCATGAGCGGATTTAAAGTGATGATTGTAGATGACTCACCTTTTTCTCGTACAATAATTGGTGAAACTCTAGTAGCAGCCGGATGTGAAGTCGTCGGGGAAGCAGATTCTATTGATTCTCTGCTTGAAACATATATTAAATGCAAACCTGATGTTGTGACTATGGATCTGGTCATACCTGGTACTGATGGTTTTGAATGCAGCAGAGCACTGCGACTGCATGATCAAAATGTAAAGATAATCCTGGTTAGTTCTATGAAAGATGAAGAAACAGAAGCAGAAGCACGGCGCATAGGTATTTCCGGTTATGTGCAAAAACCCGTTGATGGAGAAGCCCTGGTAGGAATAATCAATAATGTCATGTCCCCGGATACTTTATTCCAGCAATTAGAAGATCGAGGCCATGATATTTTCCAGGAATCTCTGGCTCAAAACCTTACACGCATGACCAAAGCACCGATAACCTTTACTCCTGCTGATATCTCCGGTCAGCAATTTACATCGCAAGGTATTACGGCAGTAGTCGGTGTTATAGGCAGGTATTCTGGTTCAATGATTATGGATTTATCTGCTGATACGGCCGAAAAATGCGTTCTTTCTTTGCTGAACCGTCCCTCAAAAAACCGGGAAGAGATTCTGGGAATGGTAGCTGAATTAGCTAATATAATTGCTGGAATTGCCTGTTCGATGTTGAATAAACATGATAAGGGGTTCGGCCTGCGTGTATCTCCTCCCAGTATATTTTCAAGCAGCGCTGCTGAAATAACCAGTCCTAACTTACAAATACATGGATCCTATGCTGAGTCAGGATTCGGCACTATCTTTCTAGGTATCGGCTTTAAGAAAGGGTCAGTACTATGGATGTAAATCAAATTAATCCAATGCTCACCGCATTTACCGAAATACTCCCGCAAATAGGCTTTAATTCTATAGATAAGAAAAAAATCACTCTTATAGGATCTACTGTTGAATATAGAGGTGTGCTCATTAATATCGGTTTATTAGGCGTTATCAAAGGCGTAATCCTGATTGGTATGAGTATGGACTCAGCTATGCGTTTCGCATCAAAAATGATGATGGGAATGGAGTTAGAAAGTTTCGATAGCCTGGCCCAAAGTGCCATTTCTGAGATGGGGAATATGGTATGTGCAAATACTTGTATACAATTCAGCAAGATAGGAATAAGTGGACTGGATATTTCACCTCCAACTATGATGATCAGTGAATTAGGAACGGCGACTCTACCGGTACAACAGGCAATAAGGCTGGATTTTAGTGTGGATGGTATTGAAGTTTATGTGTATGTTGGCTTAGTGTGATCGACGTAAACAGGATATCAATCATATAATAATTCTCTTCAGTTCCGCTTACCTTTCTTAATCCCTATTCCTTATTTTCCCGGGCAATTTATCCCGGAGGTCTGCAACCCGCCACCCAAATCTTCAATTTATCTATTGGAAGTTCATTATAGATATAAAATCTTAAAACAATATTGTAAGGACTTGATGAAGTGCTCTGTTCATTCGTAATGTGCACTCTCAGTGATGATAATCACTGAGAGTAGGATCTTACTGCCTAGTATAAGGGAAGCAGAAAATATTGTTCAAATGATATAGAATAAGTATCGGGAGTTGTTGGAAATATTAAGGTTCAGTTTAAACGGAAAGAATTTGCGAATTTAAAAGCTTTGTGTAAAATGGAAAGAAAATATGTCATGGGATAGATATCAATCAGGAATAAGGGAGGTCCACAATAAAGATAGGGGATTTCATATTTCTAATTGGCTTGTATATGACTTTATAAGTGAGTGACAAATTTGGCAGAACCTGAGGGGATAATTTAATGGTTAAACATCTTCACAAAAGGCTATGAAACGGCGGGAGGAGTATTGATGAAACAACTCATACAGGTATGCGGCGACCCAACCGTAGATTGGTTTAGGATTCATAATGAAAATATAATAGTAAGGGGTGGAGTATACTTCTGGCAAAAGCAGCAGGAGATATCCAGGGTACGAATGAGTTCCAAGCCCGGGGGAGCAGCTATTGTCTTACAATTATTGCAGGAAATGATACCAGGGGAGTCAGCAGACATAGAAGGGTTATTTTTAGATGAGGAACTGCTGCAGCGTCCCAAGGATGACCGGATAACAACTTCCTGGACCTTATGGAAGGAGTTTGCTAATCCAGGACTTAACACCAGCTCGTTTCGTCTATCAGAGTGGCAGGAATTCGAGCCGGGGCGCTGGGATTATGAGGCCCATAGGTTGGGCGGATGTCCCAATTTATTAGTGATCCTGGATAGTGGATTGGGATTTCGTACTTGCAGGGATGGATGGCCGGAAGCTTTATCCGGAACAGCAGATAGACTGCCAGAACACATTATTCTCAGATTAGGACAGTATAGTGATATACCAGAAAATCCCTTGCTGGACAGAATTGGAGAGTTGGGGTTGTCGGCCCATACTACCATCGTCACTTCCTTAAGTGATTTGCGTTCCTGTCCGGTGAAAGTAGGAATATCACTATCATGGGAACGGATGTTGGAAGAGGTTGTTGCTGCGGTACGAAGTGCGAATTGTCCCTTCTGGGATGAGAGTTCCCAAAGCCTGAAATATAAGCAGGTGATTGTGACTATCGGTGCCAGCGGAGCAGTTATGGTCGGAAATGAGGTCAATACGCTGATATTCGATTGTAGAGGCCAGGAAGGTGATTTTGCGGCTCAGTATCCGGGCCAGATGATAGGCTATAACACCTGTTTCATAGGAGCTCTAGCTGCAGGCTGGACCCAGAATCCAGCCGCCCCAGATTGGACCAGGTCTGTATATCGGGGGATAGCTCTAGCGAGGATGCTGCATATCAGAGGTTTCGATATTGTGGAAGAGGGACCCTACAAACACCTTCAGTATCCATGTGCCATGCTGGCCCAGGTATATCAGGGGTGGAATGATCAAGATGAACAGCATAGCGGACTTCCCATAATAGGCGGTATAGCTGATTTAGGTATATTTATTGATGATCAGAGGCTGGCGAGTAATCCTAAAAGGCGGGGCAAATGGACCATATTGGAAAACACACTGTTAAAGGATATCAACCAAAGAGATTACCTGGAAAATACTCGTAACATTGAAGCAGTTACTGAATGCGCGAGAAATATAGTTATTTATGGACCGGGGACAGCATTGCCGGATGTACCCATTGAAATTGTAGGTTCCTGGTATAGCGCTGATCGTCAGGAAGTAGAAGGGGTCAGAAGTGTAAATAATTCCATGAAGAGTTATTTACTGCTCAAGAAACCGGAAACCCCTCTTTGTGTGGCAGTATTTGGACCTCCAGGAGCAGGCAAATCTTTTGTGATAAAAGAGATAGCTAAGGGATTGGGTATTGATGCCGATGCGCAACTTACCTTTAATCTATCCCAGTTTCAATTTTCCAGTGAACTTCAAGCAGCTTTTCATCAGATTCGTGATTTGAACTTAAAAGGTAAAACACCGCTGGTGTTCTGGGATGAATTTGACACTCCCTGTGAAGGTCAGGCATTAGGGTGGCTGCAGTATTTTCTCGCTCCTATGCAGGATGGGGAATTTGCTGATCAGGGGAGAACCCATCCGTTGGGCAGAGGGATCTATGTTTTTGCCGGAGCTACCAGACCTTCCTTTGAGGATTTTCGGGCTGGCAATGATGAGCAGGATCGTAATGCTAAAAAGCCTGATTTTATAAGCAGACTGCGAGCTTACATTAATATAAGAGGAATAAATGGAGATCCCAACACGGTTGAAGATAGGCTTTATATGATTCGCCGAGCCTTCATACTCAGACAATATTTAGAGACTGCTGCACCGCAGATAAAATCGGATGGACATATTGAAATCGAAGCCGGGGTTCTGGATGCTTTTCTGCGTATCAGTGAATATCTGCATGGAGCTCGCTCTATGGACAATTTAGTAAAAATGAGCAGTCTATATGAAAAACGAAAATATGAATTATCAAGTCTCCCGCCTGATCATATAGTGAAAATGCATGTGAACATCGAAGAATTTAATGCCTTAACCCGATTGGGACACCGGGAAATGCTGCGTATTGGGATTTCAGGACATATTAATCTGGATCTCAATCAGATGGACAAATTGCAGCAAGCAGTACAACGAGCCATAGATTTTATTGAGCAGCAGTTCCCGGAACATTATCTTACCGTCTTTTCACCGCTGGCGATAGGTTCTGATCGTCTGGTAGCCCGTGAGCTGCTGAAAAAGGACAACTCCCGGTTGATAGCGGTATTGCCGGTTCCCCAGGATGAATACATCAACGACTTTGGACTTACTGACGATTATTGGATTGATAAACAGGGTGCAGAATTAAGAAAGGAGTTTAAATACTGGTTATCTGAACGAGCCACGGAAATTATTAATATTCCGCCTTTACCTAGCAGAAAAGAAGCTTATATAAGAGCTGGCTATTTCATAGCCGAACACAGTGACGTTATGATAGTAGTCTGGGATGGACAGAGTAATTCAGAGAGTTCTGTTACAGCCCAGATTGTTGCCCGGGCAGAAAAACTCCATAAACCGATATGTCACATCTGGGCCCGCAACAATAAACTGGATTCCTCCTGGACCAACAGAATAGATAAGCATGGCCAGGTAAGATATAAACGCTTTTCCTGTGCAGATTCCAGAGATTGGCAGGATATATGATGCTGCTGCAAGAATCGCAGCTATAATTTGATTGGAAGAAAACAGCCCTGCTGCCGTCATATTCCGGAACATCCAATCCTGTATGTTTAGGCCTCTTTTTGCTTATGTACTGAGGGATAATAGCGGAACTAACTTACTTCCACCCTTGCTTTGGAGTCAAAAGGGTTGGTGCGCAGGGCCAGTGAATAGAGGTAAGGATAAGAAGATTGCATGTGCTGCATATAGTCAAGCCACTGGATGATCAGCAGCTGGTAGATCCTCTTTAGATCTCCTGACAGGTGGGCAGTATCCGGCTCAGAAAGGTTGTGCAGGTCTGATCTGAGTGCAAGTTCGTCCTGCAGATGAAAGATTGCCCAGATGAGGTCAGTAAAATGTTCATGTTCCAGCAGGGAAGGATTCTCCAGAAAAGATAGCAGATGCTGGCGTTTGCCAGACAAATAATCATGCAGACCGTGTAAAGAATTTTCCTGCAAGTTAGGATTGAAGTCAAGCTCAGCAATATTTTCCCTGGCCTGGGCAAAATCCTGGCTGGACCAGGTGTTTTCCGGCACCAGATTTTTCCGGTTCTGATCCAGATTCTGATCATACCTGGATAACTCACTAAGCAGTTCGCTGCCTAAATCACTGAAGAAGGCACCTATGATCATATTGAGCTTCTGCATGCGGACTCTTTTATCTCGCCTGCTCATCAGCTGATTCAAGACGATGGTTACCAGAAATACATTTAAAGGCAGAAAACCCAGTTGGGCAACAAGATATTTGAAAATAAAGTAAGAGTCTCCAAAAACCAAATAATGAAAGGAGTAGACTGCAAAAGAGGTACCCAGGAAACATACCCCCAGGAGCATAAACCAATTCATCTGCTTCATACCCACAATCCTCCTCATCTCATACAATGATCCTCACGCCAATGCAGGCCATTATTTACTCACAGTGCTTGACCAGGTGGACCCAGCCTGATATCAGTTAAAATTCCTGCCATAATAAATCTCTAACATTTCCTTCTTAAGCCGCTGTTTGATTTTTTCCAGTTCTGTTCCAGGCAACTTATCATAAGAGGTACCAAACAGGTAGTTATCGAGATTGAATTCTTTAAGAAACATCTTGGTATGGAATATATTCTCCTGATATACGTTGACATCGATCATCTGATACAAGTCTTTAATACTATTCGGGATATAGTTTTGAATAGAGTCAATTTTATGATCCAGAAAAAATTTTCTTCCGTTAACGTCACGAGTAAATCCGCGCACCCGGTAGTCCATGATGGCTATATCGGGTTTAAAGGTGTTCATCAAATAATTCAGTGCCTTCAAGGGAGAAATCCGGCCGCAAGTAGATACATCGATATCAGCCCGAAAGGTTATTACTCCCTGGGATGGATGACTCTCTGGATAAGTATGAACGGTAATATGACTGGTATCCAGATGACCAACAATACTCTCCGGTCCGGGGGATTCATCAGCAACATGTTCAGGCTGCTTGGATAACTCTTCCTCGGCAATGAGCATAGTCACGCTGGCTCCCTGTGGTTCATAATCCTGTCGGGCAATATTCAATACACAAGCACCTATAATATTCGATACATCAGTCAAAATCCCCGCTAATCTTTCGGCGTTATATTCCTCATCTACATACTCCAGATATTCTTTGCGCTGCTCTTCATTGGTGGCATAACAGACATCATACAGGTTGAAGCTGAGACTTTTAGTCAAATTATTGAAGCCATATAATCTAAGTTTCTTTTTTATGGGCTTAATTTTCATTAACCGATACTCCTTTTGTTTTCATGCATGTTTAATAATTAGTTTAACGCATATTATTATAAGTTATTTGAAGGCTGGTTATTATAATTGCCATGTTTGTTCATTAGTAAGCATTATTTTACACCTTTGTCGCTGGCTATACCATAAAAATAGTTTTAAGGCGTAATGGTTGTAAGTCATTTTTGTTCCTTTATGGCGTAGAATAAAGGTCCATGGTCAAATAGAGGTTAATCAATTGAAGATAGTTAATCAAACCATGAAAAAATAGCCCAGGTTTTTTCACAACTATATCTAAATTATAAATATTAGGTAGTATGAAAGCTGTTATAAATATTCTAAGTAGTTTTATAGGGTGGGAGTTTTGAATCGGATGAAACTGCAGATTATTGGTATAATCAGGTAAAGAACCTTATAGGAAATGAAATAAATTAAAAAAATACCGGACATTAGGGGTTAGTTAATAGGAGGATGCCTATGAGCATAATGTTCGAAACTACCGAAATAAACGGAATGATACTTAACAATCGTTTCGTCCGTTCGGCTACCTGGGAGGGAATGGCGGCCCATGATGGTGCGGTCACCCCCCAACTTATGGAAACCATGACCGGTCTTGCTGAAGGTGGAGTAGGTTTGATTATCAGCAGTCATGCATATGTCTGCCCCGAAGGACAGGCAGGTCGAGGGCAGCTCGGCATCTATAAAGATCAGCTTATTCCTGGACTGCAGGAAATAACTGCAGCTGTTCATGAATGTGGAGGCAGGATGATTATGCAAATTGCCCATGCTGGACTATTTGCTTCAGAAAAGCTGACCGGAAAACAGCGACTGTTGGTTTCCAATTATGAGAGACAGGGGCAGGCGGCAGGACGGGAAATGACTATTCGGGATATCCGGGACTTGGTTACTGCCTTTTGCGATGCAGCACAAAGGGCTAAAACTGCTGGTTTTGATGGAATTCAATTACATTCGGCTCATGGATATCTGCTCAATCAGTTCCTCTCTCCGGTATTTAATCAGCGCAGGGACGAATATGGAGGAGATATAAGCAACCGTACTCGTGTTCATATACAAATATGTCAGGCCATCAGAAAAGCAATAGGTGAAGATTACCCGCTTTTAATCAAATTGAACTGCAGGGATTTTATCGAGAACGGACTCAGTTTGGAAGATTCCCTTGAAGCGGGACGCTTGCTGGTTGATGCAGGTGTGGACGCCATTGAGTTGAGCGGAGGGATAATAACGGGAGGCAAACTATCTCCCAGCCGACTCGATATCAATTCTGAGGAAAAAGAAGCTTATTTTAGAGAAGAGGCTCGCGCTTTCAAAAAAGCCATTGATATCCCGTTGATACTAGTGGGCGGCGTGCGCTCCTTCCACGTGGCCCAGAGATTAGTGGAAGAAGGAACGGCAGACTACATATCCATGAGCCGACCTTTTATACGCGAACCTGATCTGATTAAACGCGGAAATCCGGCGATCGCAGTCAGGCCAAATGTACATCAGATAATAAGTGTTTCGGACCCGTTAGAAAAGGAATGGGGATATACTGTGTAGAAAAAAGCAATAAAAAGAGTTGATAAGGTTTTTGAAAGTTAATTGTAACAATAAGTGTCGCTAGATGTTAAGCGACCTGTTGATAAAATTC
>JAENYG010000076.1 GCA_016841875.1 Syntrophomonas sp. | reverse complement strand
GTAGATGTTCAGTAAACTAATTGAGATTGGTAACAAAAGCCAAGAAAATGGGAAACAGTAGCAATTAAGAAAAAGAGTTAGGTTTGGACATTGAAAATTTAACATGGTGCAGTTGATAGGAATAATTATCCAGTCAAAGAAGGCAAAGAGGTTCCCAAGTCCGAGAATAGGATTAAATTTCCTATGGATTAAACAGCAGTTTTCTGGTAATCTGTATTCTCAAGGGTTTCAGCTATGGCTTTTGCATGTTGTACCATGCAAACCAAGGCAGTCCTCACGAAGAAGTTTTTCGTACCCCTAAACCGAGGAGACTTCAAACCGAAATTGAGAACAGTATCGCCAATAACTGATTCAATGCGTGCTCTCCTTGAATATAAGTCCTTCCAGAGTTGAGAACCTCTTGGGACTTGGGTAAACCAGCGAATGTCATCTTCAATATGAGTATAGACTGTCTTGCCATAGCTGGAATCACAACAAGGTTTATCGCATTTAAGCTTTTTAGATAACTTTTTAGATGCTTTCAAAGGGCATCGCCATTTGTATCTACGTTTTTTCCTATCAACTCCCCAGTAATAGTAAACATGACCGGCAGGGCAAACAGGCAACCCGTATTCATTCTCTGGCGTAGGAGACTGCGAATTTCTAGGGTTTATAGCAATAATGGGCTTTCCGCCAAGAAGGCAAATCCACCAGTAGATATACCAGGCATCATATCCTGAATCCAGGATTACGTAGTTGAAGTCCACTTTTATGTCATGATAGAGGTACATCAAAAGGTGAGGAGACACTTTGGAATCATGTACATTGGCCCCAGTGACAAAGAAAGTGAGCGGCAGGCATTTGGATGGATTGTTAACCAAGGGAGTAGCGGCAAAGTGGAGACCATAGCCCATCAAAAATTTATCAAGGTTGTGATCGTATCCCTTGGTAGCCTCTGAGTCCGTACACATGGAACATTTAAAAGGCTTAATGCTGTTACTGGAGCACCTGCAATACTTTTCCGGTTGATATTTCTGCTTACAAAAAGACTTGGCCTTGCAACCGTCGAAGATTACTTTGTCGTGAGGGTCAATAATACCCAACTCAACAGATTTATTGACGAATACCGTTTCAAATATCTTTTTTAGCAGAGTTCCCTGGGTCATGATATCATCAATATCCACATTCTTACCGAACAGGTTGGATGTAAACCATGAGAAATAGGCTTTGGAAGGTGTCCTCCCGGGATTAAAACCGGAAAGGTAGGCATAGCGTGGTGTATCTTTAAGCTCCCTAACCCATTTGTTAATGGATGTAAAACCTGCAAGATACATTACAAGTAGAGACCTTAAGGCATCCTGGGGCCGGTAATCTGCAACACGTCCCCAGGGATTGCTGGAGTAAAAATGCTTACAAAGGGCATAGACACATGAAAGGTCAATTTTAGAAATTATTTTTGCGATACTGTCGGTGCGTTTAACGTGCTGAAAAAGAATTGATGTATAAGCAAAATGACTTTGGTTTGGTGGTAACAAATGACCTCATCCCCTTTCTAAATCACTATTTTAGCAGGTTTGGAGGTTGGGAGGTGAAGTTACTTGTTTCCAGTTACTATAAATCAAATAAAATCAAGGTGTTCAGCTTTGCTGAACACCGAC
>JAENYG010000075.1 GCA_016841875.1 Syntrophomonas sp. | reverse complement strand
ACCCGAGAGAGTTGGAGGAGGCCTACATGTTGAGTTCAGACACTATCAAAGCTGTAAAGAACCATGGCTTGGACAATGTTGCCACCATTTTTAGTTCTGGAACGGTTCAAGGGAGTCAAGTTGAAGTTTCGGATCCGAGAGGGCAGAAGGAGATATTTCAAGCTCTCCATGTTATTCCTTTTGGACATAAGATCGCAATTTCTAATATCTTAAAGAATGAACAGGTTACAAAATATGGAGAGGAAATAGGGGTAGCTACCACTGATATCAAGGTCGGGGAACACGTGCATATCCACAATGTTGACAGTATCCGTGGGCGTGGAGACTGGGAAAGGATGTCTGACCAATGAAATTTCAGGGATACGTAAGAGCTGATGGACAAATAGGAACAAGAAATTATGTAGCTATTATTCCTTCTGTTGTCTGTGCAAACGAAGTTGCTGCGGATATTGCCCATCAAACTATTGGTACACAGGCAGTTCTCCATCACCAGGGATGCAGTCATACCCCTCCTGACCTGGAACATGTTACTAAGGCCCTTATTGGATTGGGGAAGAATCCCAATGCTGGAGCTGTACTGATAGTCAGTTTGGGTTGTGAAGGAGTAGATACAGATCTATTTGAGGCTGAGGTCAGGAAGACTGGTAAACCTGTTGAAAGAGTAAACATACAAGAAGTCGGAGGAACGAGTAAGGCTATTCAACAGGGTGTTGATAAAGCCCAGAAACTTTATCTCCAGATATCCGGCCAATTGAGACAGGAAGTTGAATTCAGTGGATTGAGAATGGGAATTAAGTGTGGTGCATCAGATACAACTTCTGGAGTGGCATCGAATCCAGTTATCGGATATGTTACAGACAAGCTTATCGATGAAGGAAGTACCGTAATCTTCGGAGAAACAACGGAATTTATTGGAGCTGAGCATATACTGCAACGCAGAGCTCGAACCCCTGAAGTGGCAGCAGATATCATACGTATAGTGAATGAAATGGAAACCCGTATAAAGGCTGTAGGAGTCGATATGAGGAAAGGACAGCCTACACCCGGAAATATTGAAGGTGGATTAACTACTATAGAAGAAAAATCATTAGGCGCCATAGTTAAATCCGGGACGAGGACTATTGAAGGAGTACTTTCATACACTGGAATTCCAGATCATTCCGGACTCTGGATAAAAGATACCCCGGGAAAAGAGATCGAAGCTGTAACAGCTATGGCAATCGCAGGAGCCTCTGTAATCTGTTTTTCTACGGGGCGAGGTGCACCTCAGGGTTTTCCACTTGTACCTGTAATAAAAATATGTGGCAATCCACTGACCTTTGAACGCATGATCAATGACATGGATATAAATGCAGGAACAATAATTACTGGAGAACAGTCTATTGAGGAAGTTGGAGAAGAAACATTTAAAAAGCTCTATCGTGTAGCACAGGGTGAAACTACCAAGGGTGAAGCGATAAGATACACCAGGTCGCTTGATATTCATTGTCTGGGACCAGCGATTTGATTTTCAATGTTTTAAAGGGAAACATTTTAGCCAGCTTTCAATTCAGGGTCATGACTGCAATAGTAGTTTAAGAAATAATCAACCTTTTTTGAACCCTATGTCTAATATCCGACTGAAGGGAGAGGAATTATCAAAA
>JAENYG010000054.1 GCA_016841875.1 Syntrophomonas sp. | reverse complement strand
TAAACGCAACCTCTTTCTCCTGGCTGGGTTGCAGTTACTTTGTCTATTGAGGCTAAACATGTTATTAATTCTTGATGTTAATACTATCCTTGCATTGTATAAAAATTAATTTTATAATGGAGCACGTAATTTCTTTTAAGGAATTCTCAGTGACTCCACTTAAAAGAATGAGCCTTGTTGTTTAATAAATACTGCTGTAGGGTTGTGTTGCCGAAGAAGATGGTTTCTTATATTGCTAAAACTTCTATTTATTAAAAGACGATTCCATTCGGAAACTTATAAATCTTAAATATTTCAAAAACTTGCTAACAAATCATCATATGAATGAATTTTGAAAACTTACTGGAAAATTTCATAGTAAGATGAAGTAATTACTCTATTTCAAAGTGGAATCAAAGGTGTGTGGTTTTTATCTAGAAGGCAATAAAAGCAATCGATATTATTGGAGGTTAATAATGAGTATATTTGAGAAAGCCAAAGAACTTGGTCAAGAAATAAAGGAATCCCAGGAGTTTAAGGAAGTACGTCGAACCGGCCAAAACATAGAAAATAATGCCGATGCCCAGCAGATAATTCAGGAGTTCCAAACGCTTCACCAACAATTGGAGTTTGCACAAAATACAGGAATTCAACCTGATCCGGACCAGATTGAAGATTTCAACAACCTGAAAACACTAATGGACAACAACATTACCATCAAGGCTTATTTCAAAGCCCAGGAGGATTACGGTCAGCTAATGCAGGAAGTAAACAATATTATTCGTGAAGAGATTAATAATGGCTAAGTAGAATAAAGTTATGGCAACAGGAAAAACCGGTTTTCTTTTAATTAGGAAAACCGGTTTTAGTTTTTTACTATGGTTCCTGCCCTTAGGAGGTATACCCAGGAACAGCAGTGCAAGCCATATAATCACCTGCTTCTATAGTATAGCCAAAGAATTAGTGAACAAGTTGCCAATTTTATTATTAAAGTTTTAAAAATACACAAAACCCGCGCAAACCTGCGCGGGTACTTGTTTTTAAATGGTGAGCCATGGAGGATTCGAACCTCCGACGCCCTGATTAAAAGTCAGGTGCTCTACCAACTGAGCTAATGGCCCATAAATATTATTTTTAAATGGCTGGGGTGGCTGGATTCGAACCAACGAATGACGGAGTCAAAGTCCGTTGCCTTACCGCTTGGCTACACCCCAACGTATAAGAGTATACTAGCTGCGGCTGCAGCGTGTCAAGAATATATTGGGGTGGATGATGGGACTCGAACCCACGGCCCCCAGAGCCACAATCTGGTGCTCTAACCAACTGAGCTACACCCACCATGTTCTTCTGTTCGAATCAAATGGCGTCCCCGGAGGGATTCGAACCCCCGACCTACGGATTAGAAGTCCGTTGCTCTATCCAGCTGAGCTACAGGGACAACAGATATACACAAAAATTGAGCACGGATTTCATGCTCACTAGCGTTCGCACAATAATATTGGAGCCCTTCCAGGACCACAATTTACACTCGCTGCGCTCGAAATATTATTGGAGCCCTCATCAGGACACCCCGTTCCGGGGCAACTGATGGGTTATCGCTTTGCTCTAACCCTAATAAGGACGCGGATCTCAGGCTCGCTAGCGCTCGCAAATTAATAATGGAGCCCTTTACAGGACACGGATTTAGGCTCGCTGCGCTCGAATAATTAATGGAGCGGGTAGAGGGAATCGAACCCTCGCAACCAGCTTGGAAGGCTGGGGCTCTACCACTGAGCTACACCCGCCCGCAAAGTGTATTATACATTTTTTTAATGGGCATTTCAAGAAGGTTTTTCTTTCTATGACCTTTATTAGCCCAATGCGCACTTGAATATTCTATTATAAATCAGAAACGATTGCAAGGGCTAATATCCGCTCTCCAACTAATAGTATATGATACTAATCCCAGAAGTATACCTTACTATTATAATTTTATAGGAAATTTAATAGAATTAAAAATTATTTTTTAATTTTATTAAAAATAGAAGCTATATTAGTTTTTCTTCCTCATCCCCCGACTCCGGATATTCCATTTCTGCCAGCTCGCAATAGTAATCCTGTTTTTCTCTGCGGTTCTTCAGGTAGTAATACAGCAGAATATTAAACAGCGAGATAGCAATAAATATCTCCAGTACCTTCATACCATCACCCTTCGAATTTAGATAGCTTTTTATTATTTTATTGTGTTGAAGAATCAATTTATATCCATTTTTAATCAGGTATTTCGCTGGTTGACCAACCCAGCAGATCATAGATCAGTCAATAACCTGCTGCTCCTTCAATCAGCATGAAGATACCGACTATCCCGGCAGCGTACATCCATCCCGAACTGATTACCATAGGCTGAAATAATGCTATATACAATAGCACTATCCCCAGAATTACACGGACAGCTCTATCTATACTGCCTATATTGCGCTTAAAAGATATATCCATTTTATCACCTCTGCCATAGTTTTCTTCATTGCCGGTTGATATATACCTATATTACTCTCATAATACCGACTGCTGTGGCAGGGCTATCAGTTGCTAAATATCAGATAGGTTTTTATTTATCTAAAAATAATTTGGGATCAGCAAGAAACATAAATCCGAAGCCAACCTGGCCAGACACTGCATTATTCATCCGATGGCATTTCTTCATCCTGCTGGTTCTTACGCTGTATCTGCAGGCCAGCGGTGGCAGCACCTGCTATCAGAACAGGAATAATGATATACCAGAAACCTAGTCCGCTGTTATCCTGTTCTTTGGTATCAGCTGTACTGGATGCGGCTGTTTCTTCCGCAATGTTTACGGTAAATGGTTCCTCTAGTACCAGGGGTTCCCCGGCTTGATCTTGATAGGAGAATACTAACTTTCCAGTAATTTCGCCTGTTTTTCGAGGCTTGATGGTGCCATGGTAATAGCCGCTGCTGTCCTGCTCCATATCGCCTATGAAAACCGATTCATCGGTTACTTCGAAATCACCATCCATTTTAATGATCAAATTCGTCACTGGGGTTCTGCCGGTATTGTAATAGGTGCAATACACATCCACCAGCTTACCGGGCTTCACATCCTCGGTAAACCTTATGTTTCCTACCTCCAGTCGGCTTAGCTGTTTGACCATTATGCCCATCAGGTCAGCGGACGTACGCTCTATTCCCTCCGGGTCTTTATATTTCATAGTAGCAATGATGTAATAACTCTCGGGTTCTGCTTCTTGATCAGTATGCAGCTGCAGACTTCTTTGTTCAGTCTGCTGGGGGCCAATACTATCTATGTAAAAAGTATTGCTGGAATCAACTATAGAAAACACCTTACTATTTTTAGAGGATTCGGTAATATTCAAAATAACTTTTATATTTTTAATACTCTCGGTATTATTGGTATTAAAAAAATCCATATACAAGGTGCAGTTCTCACCAGCTATAACTTGGAGCGGGGTAGTCTGATAATGGTTGAGAACAATCATAGGTTTATCCTCTCCACTGACTTCTGCCGCCCTCACCCTCAGCAATATTTCCTGTTCGGTGCTGTACTCCGCCCCGGTTTGATCAGTATAACCGGCCTTGAGTATTACCGGGTAAGAATCGTCTACCAGATCTGGCCCAGCTTTTATCATATAACTTACTTCCCTTTCCGTTCCCGCCTCCAGATCATCGATATACTGGCGGTTACTGCCGGAACTCAAGGATATGGCTTCACTGCTTAATCCTTCCAGCCTTATGCTGATATCCCTGGCGGTTAGCTGTCCCTGATTGTTAACCATAATAAGCAGGTTAAAATCATCACCCGGAACCAGATATGTTTCTTCATCTAGCTGGGGGGTAAATACCAGGGAAGGAGGGGCTTGGGCATCAGCTACCCGCACATACAGGTTTTCAGAAGCTGCATAAATCTCTCCCGAGGTATTGGCAAATTCATAATCAAGTTTCATGATATAGGTGCCGTTCACTGCATTATCTCGGGTTAGCATGGTTAAATTTACCGGTTTAGTCTCGCCGCTGCCCAGAGAGCGAAAATAGAACATCTGCTCACCTGGAAATGAAAATGGTGCATCTGCAGCAAAGGAGGCCTTAATTAACACTTCTCGGGCTGGATAGATGCTTGTATTCTGTATATTAAGTGCTGCTTCGAGCTGACTGCCGGCAGAAGTATACAGGGTTTCTTTATTTTCCAGTTTCAAAATGGGCTGATATTCTTCCGGTGGATTGACATCCGAACCATCCTCCAGGTTGACTGAAAGATATCGCTCCTCGGTTATCTGCTCGGTATAACCATCTTTACTATAGCTAAAAGAAACTGGGATTTGGCCATCGCCTCCCCCATTGTAAACCATGGCTATGGAAACTGAATCGGATGCTCCAGGCACCAGTGATGGGGATACCTGTATCTTGGGTTCCATCCCTGTAACCGAAAATCCGGATAAATCTTCTACCTCCAGGTACAATCCAGTTATTTCTTCATCCGAATTATTCTTGACTGCCATATCCAGTGTAAAGTTATCCCCTGGCCCAATAACATCACTGGAAACTGAATATTCTGTGATCTCAATCATCATGTCGCGAGCCGAAACACCCGGTACTATTAGCACTAGCTGAAGAGAAAAAAGAAAAATAATTATGATATTCATAATTCTGCTGTTTAATTTCACCAGTATCTCCTCCCGATTAGATGCTTCCACTCTATATCCCTTCACTATAAACTACATGTAATTTCTGTAAAATACAACCTGATTACGGAAATTTATGGCAGTAACATAATCTCCTAATTCCATATTTCATAGTATTATATCATTTTACTTGGTTTCGGAAGTATTTTACGTGGTCATATTCATGGCTTTAATATATAGACGGGAAATACTACTTAATTCTTACAGGAGAATTTCAAAATCCTGGCGGGTGAGTACTCCTGAAGTACTCACCCGCCTGCAGAAAATAGATGGGTTATAATTCTATCCGACGTTCCCAGATCACGACTGCACCTGCAAACAGCACGGCAGCGAACAACAGGTCGATGGCTGCTTTTATCAAAATGGCTCCCATTTCTTGCATGGAACAGGAAACCATCACCTGGCTCTGAGTTAATAATATATTGGTGTCCGGCATTAGTTTGGCCGCTATGATGAACACCCCCAGGAAAACCAGAAAGGATATGAGACCCGATGCCTTTTTAAATAATTTTCCCGTCACCTGGCTCAAAAAGCTGTTGCAGAATATGAAAAATATGCCGGCGAGGCTGGCCCCATATACTGCTATGGCTAACTTAAGATAGTAAGGATCACTCATAAACTCCTTCCAGATATCAGGGAATGAGGTGAGTAAGGCAATTCCCCCGGCGAAAAGCACTATCAGAGTACCGGCTAAATATTCGGTCAAAAGTACTGCCAGCTTGGAACCCAGCATCATGCTGCCTGATACTGGCAAAGACATCATCATATAAATAGTATTATTACTCCATTCCTTCCCCAGAAGCCTGAACGAGGTTATTACCGGCAGAAACCCGGCCAGGCCCAGTGCAAAAGCCATAGGGGCCACAATTATTCCCCGGGCTGAACCTTCCGTTTTTAAGTATGCCCAGCTAATTAAAATGATGGCGACCGCTGCAACCACCAGAATCTCAGTCCTTACTTCCCGGAGATCTTTTAAATACAGGCTTTTAAACATCTTAAATTTGCTGGTTTCCATGCCTGAACACCTCCTTCATTATTTCTACCAGAGATTTATTTCTCTCCATTCTAAGCTGCTCCGCATCGCCGGACAACTGAATTCTGCCCTGATCAATAAAAACAACCTTCTCCACCAGGCTTTCGATCTCGTCTATTTCATGGGTGGAAATTATTATCGCCTGTTCCCCTTCTCGATAACCTTTTATCACAGCATCGGCTATTTCTTCTCGGGTCAAGAGATCAATACCGGAAAAAGGTTCATCCAGCAGGAGATAAGGAGCTTTTCGGGCTAAGACCAGCAGAAGTTTGCATTTAGCACGCTGACCCTTGGATATTTTACCCATTATCATCTGCTCATCCAGGTTTAAAAAGGGCAGCAGTTCTTTATAACGGCCGTAATCCCAATCACTATAAAAAGTACTTATGAAATCGGCCGCCTGCCTTAACGTCCACCAGGGATACAGGTGATCTATCTCCGGTAGATAAGCTACAGACTGACGTTTAGCCCGAGGATTCTCTCCATCCAACTTCACATCACCCTGATCCGGGTAATTAATACCAGCAATAAGCTTCATGATAGTCGATTTACCCGCTCCGTTGGGTCCAAATATACCGGTGATGTTTCCTGCTGAAAATTCCATATTAACACTATTCAGAGCAACCACCGGTCCAAACCTCTTACTTACATTTCTAAACTCTATCAACTTGCTCACCCTCCTCCATAGGCTCTAACTCGCATTTAAGCATATCCATAATCATTGCATCTTCATAGCCGAGAGAACGCATCTCATGGATAAAATGTTTCATAACCTTACCAGCCATCTCTTTTGCCATCTGTTCTCTCATCTGCTCCCCAGCGCTAATAAACGTCCCCTGTCCTCTTAAAGTCTCAACCATATCCATATTTTCCATCTCCCGGTAAGCCCTCTGGACCGTATTAGGATTTACCCGCACCATCTGTGCATATTCACGTTGGGATGGTATTTTATCCCCTTTTTTCAGTTTACTGCGGATAATATTTTTTTTGTATTCATCGATTATCTGCATATATATTGGCTGGGAATTATCAAAGTCCATAACCTCACCCCCAGTTTATTAGTGCATTAGTTTTCTAATGCACTATAAGTATACTGTCTCTCAAAAATAAAGTCAAGCATTCAAAAAATGTTTATTACTGCTGGTATTTATTTTCTTTACGGGTAAATCTGAATGATCTGGAGTATATTTTTAAAAATATTAGCCAATCGGCAGATTTGCCGATTGGCTTCCCGGATGAAGTATTTTATATCTTTTAATATGATCTACATCGAATTATTTAATTTTTGTTCTATTTCATCCATGTTCTTCATCAATATTTCACTTTTAATCTGTACCAGGCAGGCTTCCTGTTTTTCCACCGCATTCTCTACATCGGTTACCGCGTTCTCTGTCTTTTTGCTGATATCTTCATCTTTTATGGCTTCATTTTTTTTAAGGATATCCCATTGGGCCTTTAACTTGGGCAGTTCTTCAACACTAGCTTCTTCCCACTTTTCACCTCCGGCTTCATCTCTTATCAGCATAATCTCATATTTTAATCGAAAGAATTCGGCCGGGATCTTGCTGTCAAATAAATCAACCATATCTGGATAATAACGATAAACCTCCAGAGCTGCAAACAGACTCTCTTCTGTCCGTTTTTCATCAGTTTTAATAGTGAGTTCTTCTAAAGCTTTTTCGAATTTATCCCGGGTATCAGTACTAAGTCCTTCTTGCACCGCCACAGCTTCTACCTCGTTCCAGCTCTGGTGTATGGTCTTAACACTGTCAGCTATTTTGCTCCAAGTATCCTGGGTCTCTGATGATGTTGACTGTTTGGCCGCAGACCCGGATTGAGACTGTGTGTCTGCCTGACTGCCCTGCTCGCTTTTTCCCTGTTCTCCCCCACCTCCAGACTGCTGCTTACCAGCATCACTTTGCTGAGTAGAGCTTTCGGGCAGTATCTGGGCGGTTTGCTCCAACTGGAGAATTAATTTTTCCAACTCCGTGCGGATTGACTTCAAACCTGATGGCAGATCGGCTTTTTTAGAACTGGAAGAGGGTTTTTTCTCAGCCTCCTTACTACCGGAACAACCAACAACTAGTCCCATTAAGATAATTATGATCAATATTACAACTGGGTATTTAAATTTATCCAAAATATCACCTCGGTTCATATTTTCCAAGCTTTTCCGAGTGCGCTAAAATAAAAAATGCCCGGAAAAACACTTAATTTATGTTTTCCTGAAGCATCCCTAATCATTCTCACTTATTACCCCAAGTTATTTTATCTTGATCAAAATCATGTTAAATGCTGTCTCAGACCTAATCCCAATTTATATGCCTTCCGCATAGCGGTTTCATCATCTTTCACCACTCCGGCCTCGAACTTTCCAGTCACAACTAATTCGCCGGCAATTTTAAATCCCAAGTCTTTTAGGGGCAGTTTCATCGCTTCCAGGGCAAAACCCACATATTGTGGATCATCCTGCTCTCCAATAACCAATAATCCAATAGGCCGATTCTTTCCCAGCGCGGATTTCCATGATCTCCTATCCTCACTCCAATCGTAATAACAGTACAATCGGTCGATAAATGCCTTCATCCACGATGTTATATTATAATTATAAACGGGGGAGGCAAAGATAAGCACGTCCGCTTTTTCCAGTACCGGATAGACCTTTTGCATATCGTCATTTACAGGACAGCGTCTGTCTCCTGCACATTTTTCGCAGCCTATACATGAACTGTATTTATGATCACGCAGATAAACTATTTCTTTTTCGTACTCTTTATCGCTAAAAGCCTGAAGCGCCTCCTTAACCATACTTACGCTGTTACCATTTTTCCTGGGACTGCCTACTATAGCCAACACTTTCTTTTTCACTCAGAACACTCCCTCTATACAGATAATAAGGCTGCTGCTCAGATTATTTCATTTGCCAATAGGTAGAAAAAGACCGCGCTTTCGCGCGGTCCACCTTATACTTAATGATATCAAATAACTCCAAAACCACTGAGAAATACCAGGAAGATTGCTACCGGAGCAATATATTTTACTAGTATACTCCATATTCCTCCCAACGGGAAAGAACTGAGCCCACCATCTGTAATTTCATTTATTGCATTGTCAGTACCCCATACCCAGCCTACAAATACGCAAAGCAACAGCCCCCCCAGAGGAAGCATTACCTTGGAAGTAAGGAAATCAAAAGAATCAAAGAATCCCATGGCCGGAATATTCATGGCCGCAATTTCCGGGATAAGATGCACA
Source organism: Syntrophomonas sp. (assembly GCA_016841875.1). Classification (GTDB taxonomy): domain Bacteria; phylum Bacillota; class Syntrophomonadia; order Syntrophomonadales; family Syntrophomonadaceae; genus JAAYJK01. The sequence goes on along the minus strand of JAENYG010000054.1, from coordinate 4,518 downwards.
TCAGCCAGTGCCCCCATTGAAAGAGAACAAGGAATAGCCAGGATAAATATACCTATTATACCGATCACAGAAGCGATACTTCTCTTAACCGATTTTTCATCAACAAAGTAAGCAGTCACCACTTCTAGTAAAGAAATGGCAGAAGTAAGAGCTGCAAAAATTACCAGCAGGAAAAATATGGCGGCAAAAAATACTCCCGCCGGCATTTTGTCAAACACCTGCGGCAAAGTAGCAAACATTAGTCCAGGCCCTGCACCAGGTTCCATGCCAAAAGCAAAAACAGCTGGGAATATGGCCAGACCGGCCAGGAATGCTACCGCGGTATCCAGCGCGGGAATCATCCATGCACTCTGGGTAAGACTGCTGTCCCGGTCCAGATAGCTGCCATAGGTAATCATACAACCCATACCCAAACTAAGGGAGAAGAATACCTGCCCCATGGCGGCCATGATTACCCCGCCGTTAATTTTAGAAAAATCGGGATTAAGATAATAATCCAGTCCCGCTCCTGCACCAGGCAGGGTACACGATCTGATAGCGATGATTATAATAAATATGAATAAAAGCGGCATCATAATCTTGCTGGCTTTTTCAATACCACCGCCGATGCCATAGAAGACTATAATCCAGGTCAGTATACAAAAAATCAGGGTATAGATTAGCGGTTCCATCGGTGCGGTAATGAATCCAACAAAATCAATATTGGATGCAGCGCCGGCAAAGGAGCCCACGAAATATTTGATAGCCCATCCACCCACTACAGTATAAAAGGCCATTATCAAGAATGCACATAAAACACCCATTCCACCAACCCAGGCCCATTTCGCACTCAGTTTCTTATATGCTCCCAGAGCATCCAGCTGGGTATGACGACCTACAGTCAATTCAGCCAACATTACGGTCATACCTATTAGCATCAGTATCAGCAGGTAAACGAATACAAATGCTGCCCCTCCATTTTCCCCCGCCATGTAGGGGAATTTCCACAAGTTCCCCAGGCCAACTGCTGAGCCTGCCGCCGCCAGTACGAACCCAGCCCTGGAGGCCCAGTGACCCCTTCCTACAGTTTCTTTCATAAGTCACAACTCCTTATCCTATTTTTATGTCAATTTCGCCTCTCCAACGAAATCGCTACCGAACTAGCTCATTTAAATAATAATATCACATTTTTCGTTCAACCTTACCTCCAAGAAGCAGTTATGTTAATATCTGGTTATTTAATATGGGCCATAACAAATGGTTATGGGATGCTATTAGCCAAGCAAACGCCTTTAAATAAGACATTTCATTCCGAAATAATCCGATAAATATTTATGTTTCCTAGAACAGCAAAGTTATCATCCCCATTAGTACCATTATCTTTCGTCAACTTCTGGTCAGCCCTTTTCTCTATATCATCTTAGCTCCGTAATATTAATAGGCAGTGGATACGTAAAAAGGAAGATGGTTTTACAGACCATCTTCCTTTGAATTGAATCAAGTTAACCTCTTTCTGTTCAGCAACCGGGCAGTTCCAAATAACCGTTTATATTTCACCACCGGTCATTATAATTGAGCTGGGTTAATAGCTTTTTAAAAACTTTTTAATCAAACCACTGTTGACCATAATAATGTAAACAGGGTTACCCCGGTATAAAAACTTTTCTTTTCTCTGGTCATTACCTATTCTACTTAAACTACCATTCTAATATCCAAGTTATCATGGTATGAGATGAAAAACCAATCTAATACTGGATAATAGATTAACCTGAAATCCAACCCCCCGTATTAATTAGCTTTGGCCATATCGTTCATGGATTCGATATTCCTGCAAATCTTGTTTATCGTACGAGGGTAAAGTAATTTTTTCCCGCTTTTATAGTTTTTGATATATCCTACCAATTCATGACGGCCTAACACCGTTAATTCATTTACGAATTTCTTATTATAGCGTACCGTAATGTTATCACAGGATAACACCACAATCCCCTGCGTAGGCAGATTTCTTATGCCTACTACTTTCTTTAAGAAACCCTGCAGACGGTATTCATGTGAATCAATCTGTCCGGCAGGATTGGTAATGATCTTGGAGTATCCGCTTTTTTTGTGCAAGATCCAGTTTCCATTACTATCTACATCTATTATTCCACCGCGTTCTCCACCGTAATTCTTGGTTTCTATATGGAATATCCCATTAGGCCCTACTACTAAAGTATCATATTCATTGGTATGTTCCTCATCGGGCCCCAGCTTAATGTTATGATAGACTCTATAACGTGATTTCGGATTCTCCAAATTAGATAATACTTGCTGAACTTTTAGTTCGCCTCTGTCTCCACTCTGCATGATTTTTCTCTGGGTTTCATTCTTTTCGTCTCTGGATTTTACCGCCAGGATAAAGATGACCGCAGCTATCGCAACCAGGATTATTGGAGACAGTATCAATATCGTACTCACGTGTCGCTCCTTTCTTTATTCAGTTTTTCCTGGTGGATATATCATTTTTATTATAACAAAGATATGCAATAAATATTAACCTAAATTACCATAAATTTTTTAATTTTATACGACCTGTGTCCTTTTTTTCTAACAAATTCCGTCAAAAACTATAAATTCGTTTGATATTATATAAAATGCTGTAAACTTTTGCGCTCTAGATAACCCCTCTGGCCTGTAGTATAATGAGCTCAAACATTTGTTCGAGGTGTAATTATGAACATACTCCACTGTGATCTGGATGCTTTTTATGCTTCGGTCGAGCAGCGAGACCATCCTGAACTGGTTGGAAAACCAGTTATCGTTGGCGGGCTGCCTGGAAGTCGGGGCGTGGTTTCGACTTGTTCCTATGAAGCCAGAGAGTATGGAGTATGTTCGGCTATGCCAGCCAAGCAAGCCTACCGCCTTTGCCCCCAGGCCGTTTTTCTCCCTCCCGATATTCCAAAATATATCCGGGTTTCACAAGACGTATTTGCCATACTGCATAGGTATTCCCCCGTTTTAGAGGCCCTATCAATAGATGAAGCATTCCTTGATGTATCTGGCTGCCACCGTCTGTTCGGCAGCTCTGCTCAAATTGCTAAAATGATTAAAAATGATGTATTGCAAGAAACCGGCCTGTTAATATCGGTAGGTATTGCCGCCAATAAATTCCTGGCTAAACTGGCGACTAACCTGAGCAAGCCCAATGGGTTGATGGAACTGGGGAACGACGAAATAGCGGAAATCCTTCCCTCGCTTCCCGTTTCCGAGATATGGGGGATAGGCAGCAAAACTGCCCACCGCTTAAATAAAGCTGGCATTTATACTATTGCAGACCTTTTGGAATTTCCACGCTCCAAGCTGGAGACGATACTGGGATCAAATACCGACTTTTACATCCAGCTGTGCAGCGGGAAGGATTCCAGACCGGTGTTATCCAGATCAGATCGAAAGTCGATAGGAAATGAAATCACCTTTCCTGTCGACCTGGCCGATCAGAAAGAAATCGAACAGCTGCTCCTGGAATTGAGCTGCCAGGTGGCATACCGGGTAAGACATGCCTCGCTTATAGCCCATACAGTTACTATCAAAATGCGCACCCCCGACTTCCAGACCTTTACCCGCAGCCAGACCCTGCAGCAGGGCGTAGATGCCGATCTTACCATCTATGATATTGCCCTTAATATGTATCATCAATCCGGCCTGGCAGGCAAGCATCTTCGTCTGCTGGGATTGAGCTGTAGCAAACTCCTTGAACGGAATCTCGAACAACCTGCTTTATTTGCAGATGAAAATGATATTCTGGATAAAATAATAGACGATATGAAAGACAAATTCGGAAGTGCTGCTATTAAACGGGGCAGCCTTTTAAACAAGAAAGGCCGTAACATGTAAAAGTGTAAATAAGCGAGAGCAAGCGTCGCCATTTCTCCTTAAGAGCCTTATTAGAATAAACTCTCAGGTTTTAATAATAACCTGCAAATTTGATCAGTTCTGTTATGTTAGGGAATTAAAAGATGACAGTGAATACCTTCCCCGAAAGGAGGACTCAAACCTATGAATGAAATAATATTCCAGCCCATCGGTCATGTGCGCTCACCATTTAAGACTACGGCTGAAATCCCCCGCCAAAGCATCCATGTCCCGGACCTGGAAGCGATAATTGAAATAAACCAGGAATTCAGCCCCGGTCTGCTGCATCTGGATAAGTATTCTCATATTATTGTATTATTTCATTTTGATCTATCTTCCGGTTATCAGCTGCTTGTAGACAGGCCCGGAGGCGGCAGTCCAGGACCCCGGGGGGTCTTCGCTACCCGTTCACCCCATCGGCCCAATGGTATTGGGTTATCGGTTGTAAAACTGCTGAGAGTGGAAGGAAACCAGGTGATGATAAAAGGGGTCGATATGCTGGACGGTACGCCGGTGCTGGATATAAAGCCTTACGATCCCGGATTGAACCCGGAAATCTAAATTTCACCTATAATCCAACTCTGCTATTTATTGGAATCGAGTAGGAGGGGGTGACTAACCCCCGTCCTCTCACACCACCGCTCATGC
>JAENYG010000053.1 GCA_016841875.1 Syntrophomonas sp. | reverse complement strand
TCCAGCGCCGATGGTACTGCATTAACTTGTGGGAGAGTAGGTCGTTGCCAGGATTTAATTTATTTCTGACGAACTAAATTAAACCCAGGCAACGCTGTTGCTACCCTACGGGCACAACTGATTTTAATGCCTGCGGCATGGTAAAAAAATAAGGGTGCAGGATTTAATTTTTGGTGCCAGGCACTAACTTACTAACTTACGCCAATCTCGTAAGTTAGTAAGTTAGTGCCTGACACCTTGTTTTAGTATTATAGTCAAAGGGCAGAGGCAAGCCAATTACTGTATTGAAGGGCAGATCGTACGTCTACCGTCTTAATCGTACCACAAAGAAAATCAAGTTACATACGTAGGCTGGTAGGGTAACCTATCAAGATGCAGGTGTTTCTGCAGAGAATAACTAACATATACCTTAGTCAAATCTTTTGATAGGGTGAACGCTTTGCTGACGAGCTGAATACAGGTTCAGGCAGTAGGTAAGTTCGCGCCGGGCTCTTGTTTTATCATATAATGACCGATAATATATGTATTGAAGCCCTAGATAGTTCTGAAATAACTTAGAGGGAAGGACAAATAATAGGTGCATACTGAGACACCCATTTACACTGCTTTAAAAGAATATTCGAAACAGGGACCATTGCGTCTGCACATGCCCGGGCATGGGGGAGGCGGCGGGTTTATCGACCATAGTCTGAAACAAATAGCTGATATTGACGTTACTGAAGTGCCCGGAACGGGAGATTTGCATGTGCCGGAGGGGGCAATTGAGCAGGCCAGGATCCTGCTTGCGAAGGCTTTTGGAGGCAGGGAGAGCCTCTTTTTAGTCAATGGTGCCAGTTCGGGTATTCATACGCTGTTAATGTCCTTGAATAGAAAGCAGAAAAAGGTTATAGTGCCCAGGAATGCCCACCGTTCTTTTTATGCAGGAATGGTTTTATCTGGAGTTGAACCCATATATGTTCCATGTCAGACCAGTAGTGAGTATGGTTTAGCTATGTCAGTCCGGAGCAGCGATATTGTGGAATTGCTTGATGCAAATAAAGATATAGAGACCGTTTTTATAACCAGTCCCAATTATTATGGTATAACTTGTGATGTTGCTGAAATATGCACAGAGGTTAAAAAGAGACCGGTAAGCGTATCGGTATTCGTAGATGAAGCCCATGGGGGACATTTCCCTTTCCATGATAGCTATCCTCGTCCGGCGCTTCAGTCCGGGGCAGATGCAGCGGTAAATGGACTGCATAAAACCTTACCAGTTCTAAATCAGGGAGCATGTCTGCATGTTCAGGATGAACAATATTTCTGGAATCAGGTATTTCCAGCCTGGTCTATGCTCACGACCAGCAGTCCTTCTTACCCGATATTAGCATCTATAGATCTGGCCCGAAGTTTTATGATGATCCAGGGACAAGCTGTATTGGAAAAATCTTTAGAGCTGTCCAATAAGTATAAACAGAAAATTGGTGAAATTAGAGGGTTATCCGTATGTGCTGAAGAAGAATTAATTAATATTCCCGGGACCGCCGAGATGGACCCATTGAAATTGTTGATAGGTGTCGGGGGGATAAGTATAACTGGCGATCAGCTGGCCCAATTGCTGCGTCAGGAGTATTCAATTCAAGTGGAAATGGCAGCTCCTAATTATATTTTGGCGATGCTGTCCATGTTTCACCATGCTCCAGATTGGGAGCTGTTATATGAGGCATTAAAAGAAATTGCGGGGAAGTATCCAGGAAACAAGGATAAAAAGAAAGATGTCCCGCTACAACCTGAGCCGCAGGTTAGATTGACTCCCCGGGAAGCTTTTTATTCCAATGCCGTAGAGGTGGATTTTCCCTGCTGCCGAGGGAAAATATCTGCTGAAGTCATAGCTCCTTATCCTCCGGGAATACCATGTTTACTGCCTGGTGAATTAATCAGTGAAAATGTATACGAATACTTGGAATTCCTTAAAAAGGGCAAAATATCCTTATATGGTCCTGGTGACAGCAGTTTAACCAGAGTAAGAATTATAGATAACTAAATTCTACCTAATTGATTTCTTAGATGGGATTGATGGATTCGATGTACCATAAAGGTTTGTTTATTAGTTTTGAAGGTATTGATGGCTGTGGAAAAAGCAGTATTATAGCTTACTTAAATACCAGATTAAATACCGAACATATTGTTAATATTAGAGAACCTGGAGGCACTGTAATATCCGAAGATATACGATATATGCTGTTAAACGAGAAGAATAAGGACATGGCGCTAGAAACGGAAGCGCTCTTGTATGCTGCGGCTCGCAGTCAGGTGGTTAAACAAATTATAAAACCGGCCCTTACCCAGGGCAAGGTGGTACTGGCAGACAGATATATAGACTCCACTATGGCATATCAAGGCTATGGAAGAGGGTTGGATCTCCAATATTTAAAGGTTCTGAATGATTTTTGCACCGGAGGTTTAAAACCTGATTTAACCATGTTATTAGATTTGGAGCCGGAACAAAGCTATGGATACAAAAAAGGGCTGGCTCCAGACCGAATAGAAAGTGAAGGCTTAGGTTTTCAACGATTGGTTCGGGATGGATATCTGCAGCTGGCCGCAGCAGAACCAGATAGGATAGTTAAAATAGATGCTGCTCAGGATTTCTCCTTAGTGACTTCATTAGTTATGCAGCATATTCAAAGGGTTGTCAGGCCATTATTGGGGGAGGATATATAAATGAGAGTCGAGCGCGATAAAAGGCTGAGAAACTCTTACCAATCCAGAGAATCCAAGGGTTTAACCGATATCAGAAGGGGATCGGAAGGTACTTTTGATCAAGATCTAACCCAACAAAGTCAAAAACAGATCCAGGAGCGGATGAATGAAATACTAAAACAGATCGATTTGCTGAATAAACAACTAAAAAATAATCTTACTATAAGTAATCTGGTACATTATAGTAATCTAATTAAGAAATTTTTAAAAGAGGCCAGCTTAAGAGCATATCAACTAAAACAGGAAAGAGGCTTGAATCGCAGGGGGAGGTTAATGCTGATTACTATTAGTAAAATTGATATGGAAGTGGAACAAATGGTAAATGATTTTGTGGCCAGCCAGAAGGAGCCATTTGATATATTGGCAGTTATTGATAAAATAAGGGGGATGCTTGTAGATTTAATAGTATAAGTCGAATTGCAAGCTGGAGTATGATGGACTACTTTTCAAACATAGAGGGACAGGAAAGAGTGGTTGAATATTTAAAAAAGGTGATTAGTATGGATGAGTTCAACCACGCCTATCTTTTCTGGGGAACGGCAGGAATAGGGAAAATGCAGACCGCGCTGGCGTTTGCTTATACTACTATTGCAGTCTCAGACAAGGAAGCTCATATTTATTTGAATCAGATGATTCATCCGGATTTGAAGATTATACAAAAACTTGAAGGTAAGACCAGGATATCCAGGGAGCAAATAATTAAAGATATTGAACCCTGGTTAGCGGTAAAACCATACCGGACCAAGCACAGAATAGTTATTGTTAGAGATGCACATTTGATGACCCCGGAGGCCGCTAATGCTCTATTAAAGACACTGGAAGAACCGCCTGCCTACGCCATTATTATTCTGGTAGCAGATAATAATAATATTCTGGAGACCATCGTTTCCAGGTGCAGCCTAATCAGTTTTGCTCCTGCTGCAACCAGCCATGTAAAGCAGTTTCTGCTATACCGCGGATATGATGAGCAGCAGGCCACCAACATTGCATTATTAGCACAGGGTAGTATAGCTAATGCACTTAAGCTGGCAGAAGGAGAGGAATTTAGAGGACTCTGGAGCAAGGCCGTAAATATTTTACAGGCTATTTATACCGGAGAGATAGAAAAGGTAATAGAGACGGCAGAAAAACTGGATGATGATTCGGAACTGCTAATTACTACGGTTGAAACAATATTAAGGGATATATTAGTTTATAAGGAAACTAAACAAGAAAAATATTTATATTTTCCAGATAGTTTGGATCTGGTTAATGTGCTAAAGAATATTAACTATAGTAAACTAAAACAAGCTATCATTGATATCAGCTCTATGAAAAAACATTATAATAGTAATTTGAATACCCTTGTTTTAAACATAAATATATGTTACAAAATTCGAGATGCCATAAAAACTTCATAAATAATAAGGGAGGTTATGATATTGCCATGGGTTGTGGGAATAAGGTTTAAGCCAGCTGGGAAAATATACTATTTTGATAGCGATAACCAGGCCTTCGATATAGGTGGAAAAGCAATTGTAGAAACGGTGAGAGGAATAGAGTGTGGAACAGTTGCTATAGGTAATCGAGAGGTTCCTGAAGAGAGACTAGTTCTGCCGCTGAAGAAGGTCATTCGTAAGGCCAGCCCAGCGGATTTAGAAAACTATGAAAATAACCAGAAAAAAGAAAGAGAAGCACTGGACATATGTCGAAAAAAAGTAGCAGAACATAATCTGCCTATGAGATTAATTGATGCGGAATATACTTTTGATATGGGCAAGATCATTTTTTACTTTACTGCCGACGGGAGAGTTGATTTTAGAGAATTAGTAAAGGACTTAGCTGGTATTTTCAAGACCAGAATCGAACTAAGACAGATTGGCGTAAGAGATGAAGCTAAAATGCTGGGTGGCATCGGATCGTGTGGACAAGAATTATGCTGTCATTGTTTTTTGGGTGAGTTTGAGCCAGTTTCAATAAAGATGGCCAAAGAGCAGAATCTATCCTTGAATCCGACTAAAATATCAGGTATCTGCGGCCGGTTGATGTGCTGTTTAAAATATGAATCAGAACTATATGAGAACAGGGGAAACGAGGAGGCTGGCAATGGAAAAGACAGTCCGAGAAATTGCAGCGATTGTAAGGGAACTAATTCTTGAAGTAGGAGATTTAAAGGAACGACTGGCCTCGCTGGAAAATAGATTAATAACGGAAGAACCCCGTCCCCAAATTTCCTGTCCCTTGTTATTAGAAGGAGAATCCTATGGTAATTTGGGACGGATATATAATGAAGGATTTCATGTGTGTCCGGATGCCTATGGACAACCCCGGGATGGGGATTGTCTTTTTTGTATTGCGTTTCTTGAAAAGGAGTAAAAACTTTAATCTATGGATGAATTTCTAGTGCATGAGAATGAAACGCTTGATGATTTAATATTAGGAAACATGAAATTAATTCAGCCTGAAAAGGGCTATAGATTTACCATAGATTCGGTTTTAATAGCATTTTTTGCAGATTTACAGGGAGTACAGCGGGTAGTAGATTTAGGAACCGGCAGCGGAGTGATTCCCCTGCTGTTATCCTATCGAGACCAGTATATAAATATAACTGGGGTGGAACTGCTTGACAGCGTGGCAGAAAGAGCGCAGAGAAATATTTTATTTAACGGCTTAAGCAGTAGAATAAAAATAATTCAGGCCGACATTAAAAACATCCACCATCTGCTGCCCCCAGGGAATGCCGATCTGGTGGTATCAAATCCTCCCTTTTGGAAAAAAGGTGAAGGCAGAGTTAGTAAAAACCATGAAGAAGCTCTGGCCAAACATGAGTTAAATATAGATTTGCCACAGATAATTGGAGCTGCCAGTTATTTGCTTCGTCCCCAGGGTGGCAAACTATGCATGATTCACCGAGCGGATCGCCGCGAGGAAATTCTCAGATATCTTGATCAGAACCAGCTAAATAGAATCAGGATACGTTTGGTGCATGCCTTTCAAGATAGACAGGCCAATCTGGTACTTATAGAAGCACAAAAAGGGGTACTTAAACAGTCCTTGGAATTAGCACCGCTCGTTATATACGAAAAAAGAGGGGTTTATTCAGAAGAAATCAAAAGGATTTATGCCAGTACCTGATACAGCCTACGAGATCAAGAGCACAATAATAATGGCATTAGTGAGGTGACCAATAGTATTGGGGAAACTTTATATATGCGGGACACCTATTGGAAATTTGGAGGATGTCAGTATTAGACTGTTGAAAACGCTGCGATTGGTTGATTTTATTGCATGTGAAGACACCCGGCATACGATTAAGCTGCTGAACAGATATAAGATAAAAAAGAAACTAATAAGTTATCATGAACACAGCAGCCGGAACCGGGAGGATTATATTTTAAATCAACTCCTGGAAGGTAAAAATATAGCCTTGGTTTCTGATGCTGGTATGCCAGGTATTTGTGACCCCGGGGAGAGACTGGTGCAAAGGGTAATTGAGAAAGGTCTGGATATAGAAGTAATACCCGGACCATCAGCAGTTGTTTCAGCACTAGCGGTCTCGGGATTGGACACCAGTACTTTCGTTTTTGAAGGATTTTTGCCCCGACAGGCGTCCAAACGAATAGAGGTATTAGAAAGGAATAAAGAGGAATCCAGAACAGTAATATATTATGAAACACCCCACCGGTTGATGAAAACACTCTGTGATATACAGACCGTGCTGGGTGAGAAAAGGAAAATTGTGATGGTCAGAGAATTGACCAAAAAACATCAGGAAATTATCAGAGGGAGTATTAATGAAATTATTGACAAATATAATAAGCAGGTTCCTCGAGGTGAATTTTGCCTTTTAATTGGGGCACAAAAAAAAGAGCCTATAAATATGAATGAACACCAATTGATAAAAGAAATAGATGAGCTAATTGAAGACGGAATAGATAAAAAAGAGGCCTTCAGGCTGAAGGCCAAACAGTATAATCTACGAAAGTCTGTTGTTTATAAGTATTATACCAACCGTGACTTATGAGCCTTATTAACCAACTTCTTTGGACAGTTCGGTTAGACAATTTCTACACAGGTTCTTGCCTTTATAATTGATTACTTCTTCCGCATTACCGCAGAAAATACAAGCCGGCTCGTATTTTTTCAGGATAATTTTTTCGTTGTCAACATAGATTTCAAGAGCGTCTTTTTCTTCGATACCCATGGTCCTTCTTAGTTCAATGGGGATAACTATGCGACCTAATTCGTCAACTTTTCTAACTACACCGGTAGACTTCATCATATGACTACCACCCTCCTCTGCAATAACATTTATCTTGTCCCGACACAAAGTATACCAACATTGGTAGAATTAGTCAAGGATTATTCTACATAATTGGACAAAATATGGGGATAATAAGCACATTATTGTCGTTTGAAGGTGGGATATACGGGACTATTCAACAAATTTGTCGTGTAATGAGGAGAGCTGTTTTTTATTGTCGAGCAGGTCGGTTTTGATGTGAATAAAGCCATCAAAATATGGTAAAATATAAAATACTGCCGTTTGTATCGTCCGAAAATGCAGATTGCTTTAACTCTTATTGACAAGTAATGGCATAATGTAAAAAAGTAAAATAAATTATTCTATATGGATTAGAGAGCAGGAGGGACACTTTAAATGACCAAAAAAAGCTATTATATTACCACGCCAATTTATTATCCCAGTGATAACTTGCATATAGGTCATGCCTATACTACGGTTGCAGCTGACTGTGTGGCTAGATTTAAGCGAATGCAGGGATTTGATGTTTTCTATTTAACTGGGACAGATGAACATGGGCAGAAAATAGAAAAAGTAGCTTTGGATAAAGATATGACTCCGCAGCATTATGTGGACGGAATTGTTGAAGGCATAAAAGTATTATGGGAAACTATGTTGATTTCCAATAACGACTTTATACGCACAACGGATAAAAGACATGAAGAGGTGGTTAAGAACCTGTTTCAAAAGGTCTATGAGCAGGGAGACATTTACATATCCGAATATGAAGGTTGGTACTGTACCCCCTGTGAAACATTTTTTACCGAAAGACAACTGATCGATGGAAAATGTCCGGATTGTGGAAGAGATGTAGAGAGACTAAAAGAAGAAAGCTATTTCTTTAATATGGCTAAATATGCTGATAGACTTCTGGCGCATATTGACACTCATCCCGATTTTATACAACCTGAATCCCGCAGAAATGAAGTCATTAATTTTATCAAAAATGGTTTAGATGATTTATGTGTATCGCGAACTACCTTCAACTGGGGAGTCCCTGTTCCCTTTAATGATCGGCATGTTGTGTATGTGTGGTTTGACGCATTAATTAATTACGTGAGTGCCATTGGTTATCTTGATGATAAAGATAAATTTGATAGATACTGGCCGGCTAACGTTCATTTGATGGCCAAGGATATTTTGAGATTTCACGCGATTATTTGGCCCATCATGCTGATGGCCGTGGGTCTGCCACTGCCTGAGAAAGTATTTGCCCATGGATGGATAATGCTGGAAGGCGGCAAAATGTCCAAGTCCAAGGGAAATGTAATTGATCCCCTGCAGTTGGTCAATAAATACGGAGTAGATGCCGTACGTTACTATCTGGTGAAAGAATTAAGTTTTGGCCAGGATGGGATGTATTCAGAAGAAATGCTGGTCAACCGTACCAATTCCGATCTGGCCAATGACCTAGGTAATCTGATCAGCAGAACGGTGGCGATGATAAACAGGTATTTTGACTCCAAAATTCCCGAGAGTATCGGAGAAGATGCACTGGATCAGGAATTAATCACAGCTGCATTAAGAGCATATAGTGAGGCTACTGAAAAACTGGATAAATTAGATTTTGCAGCTTATATACAGGCGGTATTAAAATTAATATCCCGGGCTAATAAATATATAGATGAAACCCAACCCTGGTTATTAGCTAAAGATGAGGATAAGAAGGATAGATTAGGAACTGTATTATATAATTTAGTGGAGACTATACGCATCGCAATCATACTGCTGGCACCAACTATGCCTACTTTACCAGAAAGAGCTAATCAGCAGTTAGGTATTCTTGAAGATCCTGCGACTCTAACCTGGGAGGAAGCTGGTGAGTGGGGAGCTGCCCGGGCGGGAACCATAGTTAATAAAGGAAAAGCGTTATTCCCGAGGATAGATATTAAGAATTTGGATGGAGAAGAAAACTCAGATAATGAGGAACTGGAGAACCAGAAAATTGAAGAAGAGAATAACCTAATAGATATTGAGGAATTTGCCCGGATTGATTTGAGAGTTGCTACGGTTATTGCCTGTGAAAAAATGAAAAAGGCCGACAAACTGCTGGTACTTAAGCTGCAGGTAGGTGAAGAAGAACGTACCGTTATTTCTGGGATAGCTAAAGCATATGAACCTGAACAACTGATAGGTAAAAATGTGGTGCTGGTCGCTAATCTTAAACCCGTCAAATTAAGAGGGGTCTTATCTCAGGGCATGATTTTAGCTGCCTCAGGCCCTCAGGATAACCATATCGAGGTATTAACAGTTGAAAAAATAGAATCCGGTAATCGGGTAAAATGATAATACAGTACAGGTACAGGCATGGTGTAAGGGGAAGCACTTTCTATCCTTACACCATTTTGTTTCCGAACAGGCAGACCCGGTACCTTCTGGCAGGAGGAATGATTGTTGTTAATAGACTCACATGCACATTTACAGGATAGAGAATATAAAAATGATCTTGATAAGGTTCTGGAAAGAGCTGTTCAGGCAGGAGTGGGTACTATCATATGCATTGGTTTTGATTATCCCGCCTCGCAAAAAGCAGTTGAATTAGCTAATAGCAAGCAAAACATATATGCGGCAGTGGGAATTCATCCCCATGATGCTAAAACCCTGGATGAGCAAACGCTGGAAAAACTGTATAATCTAGCTCTAAATCCCAAAGTAGTAGCTATTGGAGAAATAGGCTTAGATTATTACCGAAACTTGTCCCCCGTCGAACAGCAGAAAAAGGCTTTTCTTGAGCAAATCAAATTAGCTCAGGAACTAAAAAAACCAGTAGTAATTCATGATCGGGATGCCCATCAGGATGTCCTGGATATAATAAAAAAAGAGAAAGCAGGTATTAACGGCGGAGTAATGCATTGTTATTCCGGGCAATTGCCACTGGCGGTTGAACTGATGAGAGAAGGCTTTTACATATCCTTTGCTGGACCTTTGACATTCAAGAATGCTAAAAAGTCCCATGAAGTAGCTCAAAAGATAAACCTGGAACGTATTTTAATCGAAACTGATTGTCCTTATCTAACCCCGGAACCTTATCGGGGCAAACGCAATGAACCAGCCCATGTAAAATTCGTGGCGCAAAAATTAGCTGAACTTAGAAATAAAGAATTAGAAGAAATCGCTTATATAACTAGTAATAATACCAAAAGGGTATTCCAGATTCATAAATAAAGACAGATGTCAGAATTTCTAGTAATACGTCAAATTTGCAGGTATATTTATTTTACCTTAATGAGTTATTTCTCCAAACCTTGTACATGTAAAAGGAATAAAATATTTTTAAAAGGATAATAATAATAGAAAACTGTGCAGCAGGATTTAATACTAATTAGTGAAATTTTTGGAAGCATTTATTCTTTGGCTGATGAAAAATAATTATCTTTAAATCAAACATTAATTTCTTGCCTGCAATTCACATGTACAATGGTTACCAGTAGAAAGTGAGGAGAATGATGAATATAGTGCAGGATAAGAAAGGCACTAGTCTTAAGACAGTAATTATGTCAGGGATGGCTTTGCTATTACTGTTGAGTCTTTTTTATGCCTTACAAAAACCAGTTGCAATTGATGTTGATGGAGATATTATCAAAACCCGAGCTTTCTTCACCAGTAGCGTGGAGGAAGTACTGGAAAACAAAAATGTTGCTCTTGGCCCTTATGATAAAGTTCAGCCATCTTTAAATTCGATAGTAAACCGAAATGAACCTATTAAGGTAACCCGGGCATCAAAAGTTACCGTCATAGTTGGTGAAAACACCAAGGAGATCATTACTACTCCCGTCTCTATTAGTGAAGCGATAAGTTTAGCCGGATATGAGCTGGGACCCAAGGATATAGTCAAAACACTGGCGGTAAACAAAACCGTACCCGATCAGGTCATTGAGGTTATAAGAGTAACTGAGAAACAGGAGCAAATAGAAGAGACCATTCCTTATGAGACAGAAAAAACGACGGATAATACTTTGGAAAAGGGACTAAGCCGAACCATTAAAGCAGGCCAACCAGGGACAGCAATTAACACTGTAAATATTACTTATCATAATGGGCAGGAAATTGCCCGGGAAGTAATTGATAGCGAAACAAAAGCAGCACCTCAAAAAGCTGTTGTGGCGATGGGCACCATCACCTCCATTTCCAGGGGCAATTTAAATTTTAATTTTTTCAGGGCAGCCTATATGACAGTTTCAGCTTATACTTACACGGGACATAATACTTCCTGTGGCATGAAACCAGCAGTAGGTCTAGTAGCGGTTGATCCTAATGTAATCCCCTTAGGAACCAGGCTATACATTGAAGGTTATGGTTATGCTACTGCTGCGGATACTGGTGGGGCCATAAAAGGGAATCGCATCGACGTTTTTATGGAAGAAAAAGGCCAGTGTCTATCCTGGGGACGAAGAACAGTAAAAGTATATGTATTAGAATAAATATTACTGAGAATACAATAAAAATCTACAAAAGCCCGGCTCAATGCCGGGCTTTTTATTTGCCATAGATTCCCTCGGTTTAAATATGAGAAAAAACAAAAAATTAAATGAAAGGAGGTGATGTTGTTGTATAAAAAAGAGGCCGGCTTTTTATTAATAATACTATTATTAGCAATGTTACTTGGTAGTGGTTGCCAGACAGCGCAGAAAAAACCATTGGAAACCCAACCCCAGAATGATACAGGATTGACTGCCAGTGACCGACGCGTTCTTGCGGACCGACTCTCGAGGCTAGCCATGACTGTTGAAGGAGTACAGAAAGCAACCGTAGTTATCTCGGATATAACTCTAGCTAACGGAAGCGGTACTACCAGTACTACCGCTGCAAATCAAACCGAACCGAGCATCAGCGGAATGATCGTTATGCTGGGAATAAACATTAACGACCAGGTGGATGAGCAAAAAACCAAGAAAGACGTTAAAGACAAACTAAAGGTGTCAGATACACGCATCTCTCAAGTACTAGTAACATCAGATCCGGAGCTAGTAAAAAAAATTAATGATGTAGCTGCAGGAATTATTAAGGGGGAGCCCATAAGTGAGTACCAGATGGACCTCAAGCAACTGGGTAAAAAATTCCAAGATGATAATCCAGCCTACTAAAACAATTTCATATTGAAAAAATATAGAATTCAGGAGGTATATTATGAAACGAGTAACAGTTATCTTGATAACAAGTCTTATTTTGCTTATGATAGTTGGATGTCAGACATCATCCAATAAGCCGCTAACACAGGATCAGAATCAAACCAATAATTTACAGTCAGTTAACAACAATCAGACTATGGTAAATAAATATAAAAACCTGGCTGAACAGGTCCCGGGGGTTAGTAAAGCTTATGTAGCCATTTCGAATTCTAATATGAGCAGCAATAATAGCAGCACTAATAGCAGCACTAATAGCACCACTAATAGCACCAATAATAGGATAGGGAACATCAACACTAACCCAAGCAATTATTCTCCAGGTACTTCTATGAAACAAAATGATAGCAGTACAACAAACAATACAAGCAATATGAACAACTATACTACGACCAGTAATACTATGGTAGTAATGGTAGGATTAAAATTGGATAGTACAAACAATAATCCCAACATGAGCAATATAGAAAAAATGGTTGAAAGTAAGATCAAAAATGCAGACAGCCGAGTCACTCAAGTTCTGGTTACTACCGACTCAGGAATGATTAGTGAGATTAATGCTATAAACAATTCCATAAAAAATGGAACTTCGATGACAAATATTCAAACCAGTATTAATAACCTTACCCGCAGATTAACTACCAATCAATAGCAAACAATATGAGGGGGGCGGTTGTTTTTGATACAGCAATAACCATTGCTTGGAGTCAAAACAACCGTCCCTTTATTTTCAGTTTTCTAGTATAATGGTATTCGGATTATGATAATGAGGTAAGATTATTTGGATATATCATCTAAAACCGGGATCAAAGAAATAACTAACAAATATAATATTTATCCCCACAAAAAGTGGGGCCAAAATTTTTTGGTGGATAAAAATATTTTGAATAAGATTGCCAATCTAAGCGGCTTGACATCAGACGACTATGTAATTGAAATAGGCCCCGGGTTGGGAGCTTTAACCAGGGAGATTGCCAGTCGAAGTAAAGGCGTTTTAGCCATAGAAATTGATCCATCCCTGCAGGAAGTGCTCCAAGAAACCCTGGCAGATAGCAATAATAGTCGGTTAAAAATGGCTGATGTCTTAAAGGTGAATCTTGAACAAGAATTAATGGATGCCTTCAAGCTGAGCAAATTAACTACATATAAAGTGTGTGCTAATATCCCCTACAACATCACTACTCCCATCATTTTTAACTTGCTGGAAACCGGTCCTAATATGGAATATGCGATATTGATGATTCAGAAGGAAGTTGCACTAAGAATCAAAGCACGACCAGGAAATAAGGAATATGGATTATTAACAGTGATGATACAATATTATGCAGAAGTTGAATATCTAATGGATGTGTCAAGAAATTGTTTTTTCCCCCGACCTGAAGTTGATTCAGCGGTAATAAAGATAACTCCGCATAACCCTAACAAATTTAAGCTAAAAAACGAAGCTGGTTTTAAATCCCTAGTAAGGAAAGCATTTCAGATGAGGAGAAAAACCATGTTAAATATATGTTCTGCTGAATTTGGAATGGAAAAGGAAAAGATAAAGAGGTATCTTGATATTTTAGGTATAGATTGCAATAAACGGCCAGAAAACCTAACTATTCACAATTTTATAAGTATCGCTGAAAATTGGCCGGCTGCCGGAGGAGAGTTTTAATTAAGCAAGAAATCAAATTTGTAAATTGTAAAAACAAATGACCACAAAATGGGGGTGCGGACATTATTTTGGACTTACTCATGCCACTAAACCAATACTTCGTC
>JAENYG010000074.1 GCA_016841875.1 Syntrophomonas sp. | reverse complement strand
CTTCACCTAGAAGAGGCCTGATATGTTCCCTTCGTTATCTATGTCTATCTTCAGGGCTGCGGGTTTCTTAGGCAGGCCGGGCATGGTCATGACACTTCCCGTTATGGGGACTAAAAAGCCCGCTCCTGCGGATAGCCTCACTTCCCGAACTGTCAGGGTGAAGCCTTCGGGTCTCCCCAGCTTGCCGGGGTCGTCCGATATGGATGACTGGGTCTTGGCCATGCATATGAGCAGGTCGTCCATTCCCTGTTCGTGGATGGCGGCAAGGTCCTTTTCCGCCTTGTCCGTATAGGTCACGGCTGCTGCTCCGTAGATCTTCTTCGCTATGGCTTCTATCTTCTCCTTGGGCGTTGCCTTGGCGTCGTACTGGTAGTGGAAGCTGTTCTCCTTCTCGCAGCTCCTTACCACCTTCTCGGCAAGGTCTATGGCTCCGTCCCCTCCCTTGGCCCATACTTCGGACAGGGATACGGTGGCTCCAAGTCTTATGCAGTGTTCCTCCACCAGCTTCAGCTCGGCTTCGCTGTCGGTGGGGAAACGGTTTATGGCTACCACTACGGGTACTCCGAAGGAGCTGAGGTTCTCTATGTGCTTCTCCAGGTTGGGGATCCCTGCTTCAAGGGCTTTAAGGTCTTCCCTCCCTAGGTCGTTTTTGGGCATGCCGCCGTGCATCTTAAGTGCCCGAACGGTCGCTACGAGGACTACTGCACTGGGATGGAGCCCTGCCATGCGGCACTTGATGTCCAGGAACTTCTCCGCTCCGAGGTCGGCTCCGAATCCTGCTTCAGTCACAAAGTAGTCGGAGAGCTTCAGGCCGTACTTGGTTGCCTGGACGCTGTTGCAGCCGTGGGCTATGTTGGCGAAGGGGCCTCCGTGGACGAAGGCGGGCACTCCTTCCAATGTCTGGACCAGGTTGGGCTTCAGGGCGTCCTTCAGCAGCACTGCCATGGAGCCTTCGGCTTTAAGGTCTCCTGCTGTTACGGCTTCTCCGCTATAGGTATAGGCTATTACCATCCGGGCCAGCCTTTCCTTCAGGTCGGCTATGCTTCCTGCCAGGCAGAGTATGGCCATTACTTCACTGGCTACGGTAATATCAAATCCCGATTCTCGGGGTATTCCGTGGGGTTTGCCTCCAAGGCCCACTATTACGTTGCGAAGGGCCCTCTCGTTCATGTCCATTACCCGCCTGAGTACTACCTGCCTGGGGTCTATTCCCAGGTCGTTGCCCTGCTGGAGGTGGTTGTCCAATAGGGCTGCCAGCAGGTTGTGAGCCGTGGATACGGCGTGGATGTCTCCGGTGAAATGCAGGTTTATGTCCTCCATGGGTACTACCTGGGAGTAGCCGCCTCCGGCTGCTCCTCCCTTGACTCCGAAGCTGGGGCCGAGGCTCGGCTCCCTCAGGGCTATGGATACTTTCTTGCCTATCTTCGCCAGTCCCTGGCTCAGTCCCACTGTGGTGGTGGTCTTGCCCTCTCCTGCCGGGGTGGGCGTTATGGCCGTTACCAGGATAAGCTTCCCGTCAGGGGTGTCCTTCAACCTTTCCCACAGGTCGTAGGATACCTTGGCCTTGTACCTGCCGTAGAACTCCAGCTCTTCTTCCTTTATTCCCAACCCTTCAGCTATCTCCACTACTGGCTGCATCTTCGCTGACTGGGCGATCTCGATGTCACTTAACATTCTCGGTTCCTCCTTTATTGCGTTTCA
>JAENYG010000052.1 GCA_016841875.1 Syntrophomonas sp. | reverse complement strand
TACCCAGTCTCCTGATTTGACCAGTTTGGCTGCTTGATCAGCAGTAACTAATTTGCTTTTATATTCATCTAACCATCTCTGATACACGCATTTACCTCCTACTCTATCAAATTCCTAAATAGCAAAAGCCCATTTTGAGTATAGTTCCATCATACGTTCAGTTAAGGTCCTTATTATGGAGAGCGGAACCTATTCCGGCCCGCTCTCATAATAATGGTATGTTTTTAGTACAATGCGCCCTGCATGAAGTCCGGGAGACGGCTCCCAATGATCAGAGCGTGAATGGATCCTGCCCTCAGGCAGGATCCATCTTAATTACATATACGCTTCTTCGGCCAGGTCAATGCAGCTGGTATCAGGATGCTGCATGGCTTTCAGGGTTGAAAAGACTTCGGGAACAACGTTCATCACAAAGAATTTGGCGGTGGCGATTTTACTCTTGTAGAAGTTGGCATCAAAATGGTCTTCACCCAGTTCCGCCAGCTTCTGGGCAGCCAGTATGCCCTGCTCGAGCATCATCTTGCCGCAGATCACCTTCGTGCCCGCATGCAACATCCGGGTCGCATACAGCTGTTTCATTTGCTTATTGTTGACCGACCATTCAGCATTCAGATCTATAATTGATTGGAAATCGCCGAAGGCATCTTCCATCATCGCGAATTCAGCCGCGAATTCCGAAGTCTTCTTGGCAGCGATGAAATCAGCAATTTCAGCCATCCATTTCTTGAACGGTTCGCCGCCCTTCATGGTGAACTTGCGGCCGGTGAAGTCTTGCCCATGCATGAAGTTTGTACCTTCCCAGATGGAATAGATTTTGCAGTCCCGGGCCAGGGACGCCGGGGCATACTCTTCCATGAAGCCGTACCCACCGTGGACCTGCATCGCTTCCGCGCACATCATCCATGCTACGTCGGATATAAAGGCCTTGGCGAGCGGATTTTGAATCATGAAGAAGTCCTCAGCCAGTTCCCTTTCTTCCTCCGTGGCAGCTTCTTTAGACAAATCGATATAGTAGTATGATGAATAGACCAACGCCCGGCAGGCTTCCATCATGGACTTCTGCAGCATCAGCATGCGGCGGACGTCTTCATGTTCGATGATCCGGACCTTCGGCCCCTTCGGATCGGTGGCTTTTGCGCTCTGCACGCGCACCTTGGCATAATCCAGGGCTGCATAGTAAGCTGCACCAAAAGCGCCCAGGGAGAAGATACCGGTGTTGATACGTTCTTCGTTCATCATCTGGAACATCTGGGCCATCCCTTTGCCGCGGCCGTCTACCGGATCTGGGCCGATCATCCAGCCATAGCAATCGTTGTTTTCACCAAAGGCCAGGGAGCAGGTGGCAGAGCCGTGGATGCCCAGCTTGTGCTCGATGCCGGTAGTGGTTACGTCATTCCATTTGCCCAAGGAGCCATCTTCGTTGACCCAGAACTTGGGAACGACCAAGCATGAAATGCCTGCGGTACCTGGTTTGGCATCGGGATCTTTGGCCAGCACCAGATGGATAATATTTTCAACTCCGTCCCAGTCGCCGGTGGTGATAAAACATTTCTGGCCTTTAATCTTCCACAGGCCTGGGGTATCAGTTGGGAAGCACTTAGTGAGAACCGCACCCACGTCGGAGCCTGCGCCCGGCTCGGTCAGACACATGGAACCGCCCCATTCGCCGGAGTACATCTTGGGCAGGAAGCGTTCCTTCAACTCTTCCTGGAGATTATACTGCAGCACGGTGGTAGCACCCTGGGTCAGACACCAAAGCATTACCATCGCCGGGGATGCAGCGGTCTGCATTTCCAGAATCGGAGCATACCAGTATAGCGGCATGCGGCCTTCCACTTGACGGTCGCCGAACCCCGGTCCCATTCCAGCGTCCATGACCGTGTTGTAGACAGACTTGAAGATGTCGGGGCTGATGACTGCCTTTTCGTTACCACCGACATGCTTCATTCCGATTTCATCGGATTCTTTGTTGGCCGGGCAGATCACGTCGCGGCAGATCTTGAAGTTAACATCGCAGATCACATCAAAATCGTCAATTCCATAGTAGTCTTTATAGGCATCCAGAGATAAAACCTTGTCAGCATCGAGCCATTCTTTTATCTGGAACTTAATGTCACGGGTCTGATATAAATAATTGTTATGTGGCATTGCAATATCCTCCCTATTTCAAATTGTTGATCAACTAATGATAAATGCCTTGCTGCGTTTGGCGGATTTGGCAGTGCCTTCCATCCGGAAGGCCATTTGTTATAAGTAAACTACAGCAGCACCTGTATGATAACGCTTATCGCCTTACAGGTTTACCACCTAGTTTAGAGCATTTCAAATATAGTAGTACATCCCATACCGCCACCTATGCAGAGAGTGGCCAATCCGGTCTTGAGATCCCGCTTCTGCATTTCATAAAGCAGGGTTACCATGATTCTGGCTCCAGAAGACCCGATCGGATGACCCAGAGCGATAGCTCCGCCGTTCACATTGACCTTGTCCATCTTGTCAGCCCATCCGCAGTCTCTGGCTACAGCTAGTGACTGAGAAGCAAAAGCTTCATTAGCTTCGATAAGATCAATGTCATCTACTGTCATACCGGCTTTGGCCAGCGCTTTTTTGGTGGCTGGAATTGGTCCTAATCCCATAACTGAAGGATCTACTCCACCAGAAGCATAGCTGACGATTTTGGCCATCGGTTTGATGCCCAGTTCATCCGCTTTTTCTTTGGACATCACGATCATGGCAGCAGCACCGTCGTTTATTCCGGATGCGTTTCCTGCGGTAACGGTTCCGCCCTTTTTGAAAGCAGTACCGAGTTTAGCCATGGCTTCAGGAGTGCTCAGGCGGGGATGTTCGTCAGTATCAAATACTTTATCGCCTTTTTTGCCTTTTATAACTACGGGTACGATTTCGTCTTTGAATCTTCCAGATGCAATAGCCTCGGCAGCCCTTACCTGACTGGTATATCCAAAAGCGTCCTGTTCTTCCCGGGTCAAGCCATATTGGTCTGCTACATTTTCTGCGGTTATGCCCATATGGTAGCCATTGAAGATTTCCCATAATCCGTCATAAACCATACCGTCTATGAGATCACCTTTTACCATATTCATTCTGTATCCCCAGCGGGCATTGGGCAGGTAATAGGGATGAGCACTCATACATTCCGTTCCACCGGCCAGCACAATATCTGCATCCCCGGCTTTAATAACCTGGGCTGCCAGCTGAACGGCTCTCATTCCCGAAGCGCAAACTTTATTAATAGTAAAGGCGGTGGTTTCCTTGGGGATTCCAGCATGTATCATACACTGGCGGGCAATATTTTGTCCCTGTCCACCCTGTAATACACATCCGAAGATTACTTCCTCTATCTGTTCCGGCTTAATTCCAGCCCTTTTGATGGATTCCTCCATAACGATTCTACCAAGTTCTACTGCTTTTACGTCTTTCAGCGCACCCCCGAAGGTTCCTAATGCGGTACGACATACTCCAGCTACTACTACTTCTCTTGACATTCGTGGCCACTTCCCTTCCGATAATTATTTATAGTTGAAGAATCCTTCACCAGTCTTACGTCCGAGTTTACCAGCCCGAACCATTTTGACCAGCAGCGGGCAGGGACGATACTTGGGATCGCCAAACTCTTTATATAGAGTTTCCATAATTTTAAGGCAAATATCCAATCCGATCATATCAGCCAGAGCCAGAGGTCCCATGGGATGTCCAGCCCCGAACTTCATGGAAGTATCAATATCATCAGCACTGGCTACCCCTTCCATCAAGGCATACATACCTTCATTCAGCATAGGAATCAAAAGGCGGTTAACAACAAAGCCAGGGGCTTCATTGATTTCCACCGGAGCCTTACCCATCTTTTCGGAAAGGTCTTTGATTGCATCGTAAGTTTCCTGGCTGGTGTTAGCTCCCCGGATGATTTCAACCAGTTTCATGGCTGGTACCGGGTTGAAGAAGTGCATGCCGATCACCTTGTCTGCTCTGCCAGTAGCAGCAGCGATTTCGGTGACGCTCAAAGCTGAGGTGTTGCTGGCTAGAATACAACTGGGCTTGCAAATAGTATCCAGTTCTTTAAAGATAGTTTTCTTGATTTCCATAACTTCTAAAGCAGCTTCGATAACCAGATCACAGTCTGCAGCTGCAGCCATATCAACTGTACCGGAAATCCTGCCCATAACCGCAGCTTTATCTTTAGCTGTCATTTTGCCTTTGTCAACATTCTTGCCTAGAATCTTGTCGATGCTAGCAATACCTTTATCAACAAATTCCTGTTTGATATCGCGTACAATAACTTCGAAGCCGGCCTGTGCAGCGGTCTGAACAATGCCTGCTCCCATAGTACCTGCTCCAAGTACCATTATTTTCATAAAAATACCTCCCTAAAGTTTAATCCACAACATTCTTGTTCCGAGTTATTTACCGATAAAGCCAGCTTTGCGCTTTTCGATAAAAGCAGTCATTCCTTCCCTCTGATCAGCAGTAGCAAAACAAAGACCAAATGCATCCACCTCAATTGTCATACCCCTATTGATATCGGTCTGCAGACCTTCATTGGCAGCGGCTTTGCAGAGTCTAATAGCTGCTTGACCCTTAGCAAGGATTCTACCGGCAATCGCCTTCACAACATTCATTAATTCTTCAGGTGTTTGTACTGAATTAACCAGCCCAATACGAAGAGCTTCATCAGCACCTATGACATCAGCAGTATAAAGCAGCTGCTTAGCCATGCCTGCCCCGATCAAACGGGTGAGCCGCTGGGTACCACCAAAACCAGGTATTATTCCCAGGCCTACTTCAGGTTGTCCAAATTTAGCCTTCGAAGATGCGATACGAAAATCACAGCACATAGCCAGTTCACACCCGCCACCGAGAGCAAAGCCATTAACGGCTGCGATAACTGGCTTTTCCATGGTCTCAATCATCATGAATACCTGCTGACCAAGAGCTGCAAAACTACGAGCCTCCATAGCAGACAGATTCTGCATATATGCTATGTCTGCACCGGCTACAAAAGCCTTGTCACCCGCTCCGGTAATGATCAGCAGATCTATATCATCATCTTGAGCAATACCGCTTATGGCATCTGTTAACTCCAGGAGTGTTTCCCGATTGAGAGCATTAAGAGCTTGTGGTCTGTTGATGTACAATGTTGCTATTTTATTTTCTTTTTCAAGCAACAAATTTTCGTAGGTCATAAACCTCCCTCCTCTGATAAATATCTGCATTTACATTAATATTATTCATGCTGATTAATTTTCGGCTATTATGCATATTTGCTGTCACCGAACATTATTTTTGATACTTATCAATTGATCGAAAGCATAAACTATTTCATCAACCTGGAATAGCCTGCTCAGGTTAGCATACATATCGATAATATCCTCATTAATGATTATCTCAATCTCACCGGCACTCATATTAACTTTAGAAGGTAGTTTAAGTAAAGCATCCAGCCGCTCAAGGAAGTTGTCCATAATCCTATTGAAAAAGGGCTGTATTTCTCTGGCCTGCTTCTTAGACACAGGATCCTCAATGACTCTGCCTCCGTTATTATAGAAATACCACTGCAATTCATTTAAATGAGCATTAGCAAGTGTTAATATTTGGTTTTTACCCTTCGATTGCTTTATGGCCATCTTTATATACTGCTTCCTTTGGTCTCCCATGTTTATGTCAGCTAATTGGAGACAAATATCCCCTACATGATACTGAATATGGGTGCCTATCGCGTACACGTCATTCATACAGCGAGGACAAGGAATAGATTTTGCAGTATTGTTGACAGCGGTGTTGCGGTAAATCGTTGTTTTTTCTAATACTTTAGACATTAATTTCCCTCTCCTTTCTTTTTCGTGATTTGCGTTTGTTAAAACATTCACATGCTTCGTTTCTTTTATATTTGCAAATAGCATGCCAACAATAAAATAAGAAAATATAGAAAAACTATCCAGCATAAGAAGAAGCGCCCAGTTTGGGCGCTAAAAAATTATTAATTAAATTAGTTTGCCTTCCTTCCTTCAAATCGGCAATTGTTTCATATCTGTGGCAAAACTGTCACGTAAAGTCTGCCACAATACAACAAAATGACACTCTTGGAACATTATCTTTTTAGTTATGGATGTCTAGAGTTTTCATCCTTCGATACAAGGTATTGCGTGAAATATCTAGTTCAATAGAAGCTTGGGTCACATTCCCGCCGTGCATGTTTAACGCCCTAATTATACTCTCCTTCTCATGTTCCAACGCATATAATTTTCGGGCCTTCCGGTCGGATAGGCTGGGAGTGCTGCTGACAGCTTCAGGTTCGCTTTCCCAGGCATGGTCTGAATAGCCGATAGCTGTACTGGCAATTTCCCTGGGGAGATGATCTAAAGTAATCTGTTCATCCTCAGCAGTTAAAAGAATTCTTTCCACAACGTTTTGCAATTCACGAATATTGCCTGGCCAACCATAGTTTTCAAGGCATTTTATCACAGACGCATCAATCCTGGTAATATGCCGGTTTAATCTGGGAGCCATCTCTTTCAAGAAATGCTGGAAAAGCCGATTAATGTCACTGGGTCTTTCGCGTAATGGAGGGATCAAAATCTGAATTACATTAAGTCGATAGTAAAGATCAGCTCTGAACCTTCCCTGTTCTACTAGAGCTAGCAGGTCTTGATTGGTGGCAGCAATTATTCTTACGTCAACTTTTATTAGAGTATTGCTTCCTACCCGTAAAATCGCCTTCTCCTGTATAGCGCGCAGCAGGGTAGCCTGCTGGTCCAGAGGCATATCACCGATCTCATCCAGTAGGAGCGTTCCTCCATTTGCGAATTCAAATTTACCTGGTCTGCCTCCCCGTCTAGCTCCTGTGAAAGCCCCTTCCGCATAACCAAATAATTCACTGCTGATAAGTTCTCTGGGGAGGGCAGCGCAATTGAGAGCTACAAAAGGACCGTTTTTACGTAAACTATGGTTGTGAATAGCTTGGGCAAATACTTCTTTGCCGGTACCGCTTTCAGCCTGAA
This sequence comes from Syntrophomonas sp., assembly GCA_016841875.1. Classification (GTDB taxonomy): domain Bacteria; phylum Bacillota; class Syntrophomonadia; order Syntrophomonadales; family Syntrophomonadaceae; genus JAAYJK01. Next base: position 7,206 of record JAENYG010000052.1, on the reverse strand, counting down.
GCAGAACATTGGAATCATTAGTCCCTGCCATCATGCCGAGTTTAATGGATTCTTTTAGCTTTTTATCTTCGCCTAATATCGAGTCAAAAGTAAAACTGGCCTGAGCACCTGTTAAATTGTTTACCAACTGATGCACCTGCTCTATGGGTCTAAGGATGATAGTGACACCGGTAACCCGGTTATATACATCAAATATAGGTTTTCCTGAGGCTGTAGCATGAATCTGCCGGTGTTTACCATCCAGCAGAATCTCCTTATCGTAAAAGGGCTGTCCTGTTTGTAGAAGTTTAAGGGTATAAGGTGCTTTCCCGCTGAAAAGATCAACTACATGGAGACCTAAAATTGCCTCGCCTGAATAACCGGTAATATTGATGGCGGCAGGGTTGAACTGCGATACTCTCCCCTGTTGATCGAGGACGATAACGCCGTCTGACATGGTTTCGAAAACATTGCTTAATTCATTATGCATGTTTCTTAAGGCCTGCTGCTCTATCTGCAGCTCTTTTTCCTGATAAAGGTGGCAGTTTTGAGCCTTGTTTAAGCCGTTAAATACTGCTAATGCCATGTGATAACAGGAATTATAACCGCAGGCGGCACAATTCCTGAAGTCCTTTTCTTCAAGCTTGTGCATTTCCATATATATCTTCTGTAATTCACTTTTAGTTGGAAATCTAAGATGGTTCTGCCCAGATAAATCACTGTAGTGATGATATTCGAAATTCAGTTTTTGGGTAACTTCATCTAGAAAATCCTTCAACTGCTGGTTAGCCTTTTCATCACCCGTTCCTATTTCCGCACGTTTAGATACCAGGTATTCAACTTTGGACAGTGATTTATTAATGCAGCCAGGCCCGATATTACATCCGTTATCACAGCTAAGGATATCTACTATCAGAGGTAGATGTGGACTGCCCTTTTTGATACAGCTTTCCAGTTCAACCAGGTAATCCTCATAAACATCCGATCCTTCCACCTTAGCGATGCTGCTGGGTGATGTTTCAGGATAGTGGTACAGATAGGATTCTTTTAGACCACCAGGAGCAGAAAACTTTGTGGCTATCCCAGCCGGAACCATATTATCAAATTGTCCATCTTCCAGCAAATCCAGATTTATATTATGCTCCTGGAGGATTTTTAGGATTGACTGGTAGATTACATTGTATTTAATTAACCCGCTGTCCTTGAATTCCCGGCGTTTAGCCAGACAGGGAGATATAAATACTAGTTCACTATCAGGATGCAGTGATTTAACATAAACGGCCAGGTTATGAACCGGGCTGCCAACTGTTGCCAGGTATTCTATAAGATCCGGATGATGGAGTTCTATATACTTGACTACCGCCGGGCAGGGTTGTGCTATCACTGGTGTTTTTAAATTCTTGTTCTGTATGGCATCATGATAGCAGGCTACAGTAATTTCTGCGCCCAGTGATACATCATATACTTGCTTAATGCCAAGGAGTTTTAAGGCTGATATTAATTTTTTCAGTTTGAAATTACCCTGAGCTGAAGGGGCTATCAAGGCGATCATATTATACCCAGGCAAATCGGCTGCCAACTGGGGAGCGTCATCGATGGCAAAGCGGGCGCTTTTTTCAATTATGCCGGCATGACTTTTGATACATGCTTCAATACATCGACCACAACCGATACACAGATTTTTATTGAATTTCACTACATCTCCACTGCCGTCACTGCATATTTTTACCGGACACACCGCTATGCATTGATGGCAATTAGTACAGTTTTCCTCACGAATTCCAATTACTTCGATTAAATTTTCCATACGTTCCTCAACCCCTCCCTTCCTTATCATAATGCAACCTATCTAATTCGTATTACAGCAAACCATTAACAACATATGACAATATAGGTCATAATATGCAACATTAATGATGTGTAAGGAATATATATATATAAATCATATCATAATGCTGCGAGTTTGATTACCTTGTAAATGAAGTAAATATTACTATTTATAAAAACATGATGGACATATTGGAACTAAAACCACGACAACCCAGATTGCATCTTCCTTATAGGATGCATGGAGATTAGGAATCTTTAGAAAGCAGCAGCAGACATTTGGACATGTCATTCATGACCGCTTCAAGAGCTAACCAACCGATAATTAATATCTCCATAAAATATCATCTTATCAAGGGTTTACATATTGGTTATTGCTGGAAGTGATATGACTAAGGAACAGATTAATAGAATGTAAAGAGATATTAATATTATCGAAACACATTTTTAAAGGGTAATTACTAAATGCATAGAAGGAAAGATAGACAGCACATGCGAATGGCATATGCCATGACTAATACATTTGGAATTAATGAAGTTGTTGCTTTTTGCAGGGGTAATTGCGGTAGACTCACTCGTATGCGGACTCAGTATTTTATACAGTATAAGTTATTCTTTACTTGCTCCATTGATCCATTTTACTCATTATTGCATCATAGGTTTTCTGGCAAATCTCCGGTAATTCTCCCCCCAGAATTCTGGCGGCTTCGCTAAAACCTTGGTCGATGGCTGCCTTGAGTTCATCTATTTTGCCCTTATCATTACCAGAGATAGCCTGGGCAAAGGCAACAATGTGATCACTGACTGCTTCCACCCCTAATTCTCCATCCTCAGCAACTGCCTGTGCTGCTTCGGTTCTAGCTTTTTCATCTATAACTAAGACATCTTTCTGGTCCAGAATATCATTTATATCTTGCCCCTGCCTGGCTATGAGTCTTTCCACCAGGTTTCTTAATGATTCTGAAGCTTTTTCTGCCTGTTCCCAAAGCTTATCAATCTCTTGTAGATCAGGTTTGGTTACTGCAGGTTTTTGGTAGGTGGTACTGGTGGCTGCAGCATTATCTCCTAGGGTAACGGTATCACTTTTTAATTCGTTAGAATTCTCGGTTTCGACTCTAGTAGAATGCTGGGTGGTGGTAAAGTTGAAGTTCTGCCCTGCCATGGTGTTGGTTTTGATTTGGTTGATCATGAAATCATCTCTCCTTATAGGTTTCAAAATGGTCTTATATATAGTTTTATCGAGATATTCTCGTTATTACTTCACAATTATTGGCATAGATGTTCGACATATTCAGCAATAGCCAGACTGGATGTGAGTCCGGGAGATTCAATGCCAATCAAATTTATCCAGCCCGGAAAACCTCTTTCTTTCTCATCCACAATAACAAAGTCTCGCATATCTTCCCCTGGTGCCTGCAGCTTGGGCCTGATACCAGCAAAATCGGGATTGAGGTCATCCAGCCGCAAGTTTGGCAGATAACTTCTGACCGCTTCAAAGAATTCCTCTTTGTGACTATCATTTACAGCATAATCGATATGGTTTACATAAAAGGCATTGGGACCTAGCCTCAGACGCTGCTGAGAATCATAGCTAAGGTGTATACCCAGGCTGTTCCTACCTGGTAAAGGATATATGAGTTTATTTATATTCAGCCTGCGATTTATTTGAAAATATTCGCCTTTACAGAAATGAAGTTTATATCCAGTTTGTTGGGCATCAATCCCCAGCATGGAAGCCACTGCATCTGACCCTAAACCTGCACTGTTAATTACCGTTTCAGCCTCAATAACTTCTTTATTAGTTTCTAACTGATAATGATTGCCAGTAAAGGCCGCTCCTTTAACAGTGGAATCAAAGAGATAATATACTCCTGCTTGACGACCTTTATAGTAGAGTGCTTGCATAAAATTATGGACATCAACAGTACCCGAATCGGGAAACAAAAGTGCCGAATTGGTATGAATCTCCGGCTCCATAACCTCCGCTTCTTTTTTCGAAAGAGGCATTACCTTTATCCCTTTCAGTTTAACTTGTGTATAAAGACCATCCAAGTTATCCTCACTTCGGTCATCAACGCTGATGATAAGCTTGCCGCAACGCCGGTGCAGTATTTTGTTCTTGTCACAAAACTCATACATTAACTTATTACCTTTTATGCAAAGTCTGCTCTTAAGCATATCTGGAGAATAATAGACCCCGGAGTGAATTACCTCACTGTTGCGGCTGGACACTTCCTGCCCGTATCTCCGGTTGCCGTCAATGACGGCTATGGTCTTATTCGTTTTAAGAGCTAGTTCGCAGGCTATCGCCAAACCTACGACTCCCGCTCCAATGATAGCTATATCTAATTTATCCATGTTACCTTCCTGAGGACAGGAGAACACGTTCCTGGTCCCATCTTTGTTTCAAATAGTTATGCAGCAGCAAGCTCGGCCTGATCTATTCCCTTTGGCCCGCTTCAAATAATAGGTTATCTTCTTTAATAACCTCTCCCTGTCCCGCAAGATGCTGCAGGTGAATCATTATCATGACCTGCTCATATACGAAATAGACAGGTTTGGGATTGGTTTTTTTGTAAACAGGAATTTTTGCTGCGATTTCTTCCAGGGTATGATGGCCACTGTATATTATGTCTATAATCCTCTGCTCACGTGCGCAGAATATATCCTGGGTCAGGTTCATTGTCCCTCACCACTCTCCTTGAACTTCAGCATTCCTGTGGTCTGCAATAAAATCAGCTTTGTCAAAATAGTCTGCATAGATTCCAAAGGTTGTATCGATATTTATCCACCTATTTTCCTCGGGTAAGTATACCTGGTTCCACGCATGGTCTCCCCAGGCAGTTCCACTGTAAGCCAACCCAGTAACCAGCCGAACCTTCAGACCAACCGCCCGGCACATAGAAACATAGAGACTGGAGTAATCAAAGCATACCCCTTTCCTCTCCGTAAAAGCTATGATAGATCCCGAGTTTATTCCCCTGGGGTCGGAAGCTAATTTAGCTGCTTTATCATAGTCGTAGCTAATGTTGGTAGATACCCATTGATAGATTAAATAGGCTTTTTGTTTACTGTTCTCCTGATTGCCCACAATATCAACAGCAGTTTCATCGATCCGGGGGGTGGAATGGACCGCTGAATCGATAGTAACACCATTGAAGTATTCTATAACCCGCTCTTTCGTTGAAGATGGCCCGGTTTGATCCAGACTAATGGTTGGTTCCGGGTTGCTGTGGGCAAGCATTTCTTTATTTATTGTTTGGGCAAAAGCGTCACTCACAATAACGGGAATCTTTTTAGCCAGGTTAGAATTTAGTACCGGGCACAGAACATCCTGGTAGACAGTATGGTAAAGGCCAGAGTTGTTCATGCACTGGGATAAGATTGGCGAGGGGAAACAATAGGAAAAGAAATTTAGGGTCAGGCCTACCAATAGAACAGCAAAGGCTGCTCTTGGCAACTGTACTAGTACGCCCATAAAAACCCGGAGCAGCGGGCCGCCTTTTGAGAGTAAGGTGTACAGTGCATCCGCCAGCGGATTGAGAATAGCCCGGTACATTACCAGGAGAAACGGCCTCATAAGCACTAACAGGAGGAATAATATTATGGTTCCAGCTCCTAAATATATCAGGACGTCCTGCCCGTAGAGTATGGTTCTAATATGGAGTGGAATATAATAATAGATTTGATCGAAAAAATCACCCCGGTGATCAAAGAATATTCTTTTAGTCAGGTAAATAGCTGAAAACATACCGAGTATAAATATTATGTTATCAGCGAGAGACCAAAGAGTACCTCGTACCCCTTCTCTGGAAAACTCCATGAAAATACCTGAAATTAGCGGTAGGGTCATAATGATAATAAGAACTATGGTAATTGGATTTAAGTTCTGCAAATAAATCATTCCCATATTATTATTGCTATCCTATCATTATAGTCTTGAGCAAGCGCAATATGTCAAGTGGGACATGGGGACAGGTACCTTGTCCCACCTCAACTAACCCTTTATATGGTGGGACAAGGTACCTGTCCCCATGTCCCACTAAAAATAAAAGTAATAAGATTTTACAATATATTGGTTGTTCTGTTCTGCAGCGCATTTAAACAAATGTTTTTTCATTGTATGGATCCGAATGGTACCCTCTGAGTATTGTTTCAAGAGCTTATGGAATCGCTTCTTTTTAGATTCTGAACAACTTCCCTTCAAATAGCCCCACACTTTTTGGGCCGCATATACCTGTGCATCATGATCTTCTGTAGGTTCTCCTGCCCTATCAATCATCTCATAAAAGGCAGCTGTGTCAATTATAGGCTTGTTTTTAAGCATATCACTAATTTCATTATGGATAGAGGCAGATCTGCTGAGGACTAGATATTTATACCGGGCCCACTCTTCTTCCAACTGGCCGACGGGCAGACCTGGATTGACAGCATTCATGCATTTAATAGCAGAAAGGTTTTTGTCCTTGACCTCCAGCATAATATCTATAGTCTTATCTGGAAGACCATTATAAAACTCCACGAATTCACGGGCATTGATCGTATTAGAATGGGCGCCTCTACTGCCTCCATCTTTTGCCTGAGAATAATGAATCTTGGGTTTCCCGTCAGCAGCTTTCCAGGTAGCGCTGCATAATTCTATCCATTCAAACTGACTGAGGTTATTTCGGGAAGGGTTCAGCAAGTGGTGCAGGTTATCAAACACCATGGGGATGCCAGTAACTTGCGATATTTCCAGGACATCCTCCGCCGAGTAATTCTTGTCGTCGTTTTCTATCACTAGCCTACTCTGTATGGGTAAAGGCAACCTGTTAAAATTTTCTATAAAGGATGCAGCAGCTTTGTTTTTGTCATCATATACTCCACCAATATGAAGTATGATTTTACTCTCCCGGCCTGCTGACAAGGAATCTAAAAATGCTGCATGATACTGTAAATCTGCTGCCGCTTTTTCGGCAATTCCCGGTCGAGGAGAATTAAGGACGGTATATTGTCCAGGATGCATTGACACCCTTAGCCCTGCGCTTTTTATCTTACGGCCAATCCTATCAAAAAGCTGCCCGAATTCATGCTGCCAGTCAAATTCCATTTCCGGGTGAGAAGCAAAGGGGATTATATCCGAGCTGATGCGAAACAGTGAGATTCCCTGTTTGATATTGTAATCGACCATAGCCTCCAGAGCCGATAGGTTTGCGAAAGCAATTTTCCGGAGATTGTTCTGTCCAGCGTTTTTTAACCGGCAATGGGAAAGCGAAGTATTGATATCTCCGATTACCAGGCAGGCAAATCCAATTGCCACGAGATCCACCCCGTTCTGTTTCATTTCCTAATTATTTTACCCATTTATATGGGGTCAGGCACTAACTTACTAACTCAACTTTCGCAGGAGAAAACAGCTCC
>JAENYG010000051.1 GCA_016841875.1 Syntrophomonas sp. | reverse complement strand
AATGCTGTTCATTCTTATTTGTTGTTTTCTGTCCATTTTAGTTTAACGGTTACACGAGTCCAGCATAAATCGCTGGCTAGGAGCCGCTGCTTATTAAGTTAGCGGCCCTATCTGCTTATTAGGACCAGAACAAAATAATACTGTGCTTTCTATCCTTCTCTACGGTTATTTATTGTTTCGTAATCAACTACATTATCGCTGTCAATTAATTGTTGTCTACTTAAATTAAATTCCGTTTTATTTAGTCCCATACTATAGCCATCGCCTTTATATTTATACATATAATAACAATCCAGATATTCAATATTTAGATTCATTGTAAGTAAAGCTTCCCTAATTTTAAGGAATTTTTCTATAAATTGTTCCTGCGAGATTTTTTTTGTGTTTACTGATCGCAGGTCCACATAGATTTTCAGCGGTTCATTCACATCTTCGAAATAACTAGCTTTCCTGGAATATTTTCTTTGCTCAATATACATCTCCACATCCATATCAACAACTTCATCTACTTCTTTTTGTAAGATAGGTAGTACACGATTTTTTACCTGCTCTGCAAATATTTTTTCAATCTCATAGTCTCTAATGTATTCATTTTTATATTGATCATAATTCACTCTCCTTGCATCGGCACTGACAAAAAAGCTAATCCCTTCCTTTTTAAATATAATTCTTGCTCCATAGGAGCCAGTTTTATAATTGTAATTGCTTGATGACATTCCAAAATCTTTATCAGGATAATTTACCACAAGGTAGTTTTTTATTTGTTGATTGGCCAGATATTTACTTATAGGGTTACCGAAAAACGAGGAATATCCCCACAAAGTTGCAGTTAAACAGGATACGACAACCAGCAGGCATAATAGTTTTTTAATATTCATTTTGTCCATAAGCACCTTCCTTCAATGGATACAATTAATTCAATGACCTCGCAACCTCATTTTGAACTATCCAGAATTTCCGGATAGTTGACGTCCACCTAATAAATATCCAGCCTAGCATTATTTTTTCCAAAACCATCATACCTCAGGATTTTACATAGAATTTTTTCATATATCTTGATATTCTATCTGGTAATCAATATTCTTCAATTAATTTACCGATATGAATATCTGAGGCATTTATCTTTATCAGATAACTTATCTAATCTACTTCTAATGCTGATATATTCAGTAGTACCGGCTTGATAAGATTAGAAATCAAAAGAATAATTTGATAATGCAAATACATTGCAATACTGGATTTCATATGGTATAAATGTATTAGGATTCGTGGGGCGGACACCCCCAACAACGATTCCAGCAAAAATAATATTTAAGCTGTAAGAGCTACTAAGGCCATTAAGCCAGTAGCTCTATTTCGTTATGAGAGCCAGAATGAAAAACATTATTGCCATAAATAATATGACTTCATATGTATTCAACTCATATCACCCCCTTCTGCTGAAACGCAGTCGGGGAACCCCACGAACCTATGTTCTATTATAGCATTTTTCCCATTATTTTACATGACGCTAATGCTATTTTATTTACAAGAAGTATCCAGTTGGTTTTCATCTGTTAATCCTCTTTGTTATTTTCTAAGCACTGAATCATTTCATTAAGGGCAGGCGAGGGGTCTCATCTTTAATGATCCAGGGATAACTAACCTTTTCCCATTTCTGCTGCGAAACCTAGTTTATCACACGATGTTCATTAACAAAGTCTGGGATCTTGAGTAAGGAAACGCTGCACTTGATTCTGAATAGACTGTCATGATATGGTGTAAGTAGTATTTCTTGCTTCCTTTCAGTTGTAATGATGAGGTGTTTTTTACACATTAAAGGAGGGAATTTATGAGAAGAAATCGTTTATTAGTTCTCCTGACTATCGTTATGATAATGATGTCACTGATTGGATGTGCTGATAGTACTAACAAAAATGAAACCCAGCCTAATCAAGCCGCATCGGAAACTCAGGAGCAATCCCCTGCTTCCAGCAACAAAAATGAAGATTCTGCCCAGTCCAACACCCGTTATGGTGCTCGCGGGGCTGCTGAGGATAATGATCTGACCCTGGATGAAATGCTTACTTATGCCCTGCAGGATGAATACTTGGCCCGAGCGGAATATGAAGCAGTTCTGGATGAATTCGGCAGCATTCGTCCTTTTAGCAATATCGTTAAAGCCGAGGAAACTCATATCAGCCTTTTAAAACCTCTTTTAGATAAGTATGATATAGAACTTCCTGAAGATCGTTCTGCCGAATTCATTATGGTTCCGGCAAGTTATGATGAAGCTCTGCAGATAGGAGTTCAAGCTGAAATAAATAATATTGCCATGTACGAAAAACTCCTAACCCAGGCAATTCCTGATGAGGTTAAGGAAGTTTTCACTGTTCTAAGGGATGGTTCAAAAAATCATCTGCAGGCTTTTTCCAACCCGGCTGGGAATGCTGGCGGGAACGGACCAAATCGCTGATTATCAGACGAACAAATACTAACCCTTTATCTTAAAACGCACGAATCAAATAGCCTTCCTTCATTAGATTTGCAAGCAAATTTTACAATTTTCAGAACCGAAGAGAATATCCGAGATTTTAATATCTGAGAGTCATTATTGTTTGTCGGTGCAAATATTCATTTTTTTGTTCCTTAGTCCTATTATTTGTTCTTTAAAGCAGGATTTTTAGGCTTTAAGGGCGAATTGTTAAATATTACTACAGAAACTCCGATTATAGTCTTATTTTGTCTTTGTATTTTTATAGGAAGGTGGTTGGTTTTTATAGCTAATATCAATCAACAGTCAATTCTACTTGACAGTGGAACAAATGAGGTTGAGATAGTCGAATTTGGTATCGGCAATACGATTATGGGAATCAATGTTATAAAGGTTAAGGAAATAATAAATCCCATCACCCCTGTACAGCTGCCCGGCGCTCACTCCTGCATGGAAGGTATTTTTCAGCTTAGAGGAGATATTATTCCAATAATTGATTTGGGCGGTTTTCTTGGGTTTAAGCCTTCTGAAGATTCAAGACAAGACAAATATATTGTAACCGAGTTTAATCAGGGCAAATACGCATTTCATGTTCATAGTGTATCACGTATACACCGTATGTCCTGGGAGCAGATTGAGAAACCTTCTGATATTACTCAGTCAGAGAAGAGCTCTGTTATCGGCATAATAAAGATGGATAGCAGGATGATACAGCTGTTGGATTTTGAGAAAATTATTATTGATATATCTCCTTCGCTTGGGAACCAGAGTAGTGCAGTTAGAGCACTGGGAGATAGAGAGGTGTCACAGAAACACATCGTTATTACTGAAGACTCCCCGATGCTCAGAAAACTTTTACTGGATTATCTCACCCAGATTGGATATCCCAACTTAACATTTTATCAAAATGGTAAGGAAACCTGGGAATACCTGTCCCAACTCCTTGAAAAATATGGCGACAATTTCCACAAACATATTCATCTTCTTATTACGGATATCGAAATGCCTCAAATGGATGGTCACCATTTAACAAAGATTATCAAAAATCATCAAGTATTAAATAAGCTACCAGTAGTTATCTTTTCATCTTTGATTACAGACGATCTTCTTCATAAAGGAGAATCGGTTGGAGCAGATGAACAGGTCAGCAAGCCTGATTATGAGCAATTGTCTCATATCATTGACAGCCTGATATTATAAAAATTAAAAGTGGGGGACTGCTTTTACGACCCGGGAATGGAAAACCGCAGATAGCAACTGCGGTTTTCAGCTTGCTGGGTTTTCTTGGGACTTTTGTCTCCTGGCCCCGCCGCACGACTTAATAATTTTGTTTACCCCCGTATAATTTTGTCTTCAGGATTCTTGCTGTACGGCCGTTCCCTTTCATGAACCAGGACGGCTGCAGGACAAAATAATATTGCGATAAGCTTGGACATTGTTTACTAAATAAAATTAATAGTATGTAACCGAGGACGATTCCACTGAGCTAAATCACTTGTAATGTTAAACATCGTCGATATAACTATTAGAGATACATCAAAAATAATAGGAACAAAAAGAGATAACTAAAGACGAAAAGAGAACCTCAATTTAACGGGGTCCTCTCTCGTTTAGTTCTGATAACAAAGAATGTGTTTTTTGTTGTTTGGTACTACATCCAGTATGTTCAGGAATTTGCCATGGTTCTGCATTCCTGAGCACACTGCCTACAAATTTGAGCACACTGAGGGCAGTGACTATCGTTGTGCATACCGCACTCCTGAGCACATGCATCACAAATATCAGCACAGAGTTTGCATAGAGCCTTTGCATAACTGCTATTTCGAGACATGAACTGCACAGCCTGGGCGCAAATTTCAGCGCAATCGTTTAAGATTTTAATGCAATTTACCCGCGATTGAACGTCAGCTTCAGCCAGGCAGGCAGTAAAACATTCCTCACACGCCCGTAAACATTTTAAACATTCTTCAATACACTTATCCATATCTTTTGGAGAAACCTTTAAAACACCCATAATATGAAAACCTCCTTTTTTATTAATATTCATTATTAACATCAAAACTATTCCGATGTTTTCGGTCTCCCCCTTTGTATTTGCATACTATCGTGTCACTGAGCGGCTTTGCTATATTTATTAGAGCAAAACATAGCGTTAGAAGTGACTCTCAATGACGTTAATAAATTGATGACTTATGATGATTATTCAGAAAATCCGGATGTAAGAAACCTTGTTTACCTCATCCACAGCTATTTTTAGTCATACTTTTATACCTTTAATCTCTAGATTAAAGGTCAATAGATTTTTTCGTCCATCGATGATTATGGGCTTTTCCTGCTCTTCAGGTAAAATTCCTGTCTCGTACCAAACCTTGATTCCATCAACTACTGTATTGTTATAATTTTTCTTATCTTTATCATTGGGTTCACCCGGTCGAACGACTGGGATACGGCTGATAACCTGCCGTGGATTGCATCATCCTCCACCTGTTTGAAGCAGCCGATGGTATATTTTTATACTGCTGCCCTTCTTAAGAATGTAATTTCTTGCTGTATTGCTGATACTGAACATCCTCTATCACCTTTCTTTGCTGCTGATGGTCTTATTATATTAGCAGTATTTCCAGAAAAATAAAAATAAGGCTAAGGGGCTGGCAATATTTATATAGAAATTACTGTTAGTAGATTGTTGAAAGGATAAAACCTGTTAATTAGAAATGAGACGACCGACTGAGAATTACCACCCCATGGCCTCGCAGATGATGGTTGCTATCTTGAAAGTCAGGTTGTTGCATTGGAGATTACATCCTAGCGCCTGATTCCGTTATAAAGAGTCTCTTTTTCACCTTTAAGACACAAAATATGGCTGCTAAACTAAAACCAATACTCACCATGAGAAAAAGTAATTTTGAGTTTACAGGCTGATCGTTCATGATAAAAATAATAGGATAGGCTATAAAGGATAGTCCCAGGAAAACACTAATCCATTTCAGGTAATCAACCCGATATTCGTAGGGTTCTTTCCATGAATTAATAAGTATTAGACCAATAGCTAAAAATACCGCACCAACCATACTATCTCCTAAAGATAAACAAGAAATACTGCCGGCAAAACTACCCAGACCGAGCCCTATAAGCCCCAAACTTCCAATATCAAAAAATTGCTTATCCTGTTTTTCTCTATCTGCGCCTGGCCTGTTCATCTTTTTATCACTCCTTTTAAAACAGTTTAACATAACATCCGATTACTTAGGATTACTGGTGGAAGAGAAAAATATAGATAAGAAAACTTTGCAGGTAGATCACTGCATACGGGGTTTATTTTCCAGGGTCCAAGCAATGCGGGGAACATTTGAGAATTCTAAACTGGGAACAGCTGTTAAAATCGCACATATCTTGAGGATGTAAGGGGTAGGGTAGTAAACCTTCTGTTTTTTTGATGGCAATTACTCCCAATAAAGTGTAAAATGGTAGCAGATTACACCTATACAGCGAGGTGAGTGATTTGACTGACAAGGCATTACCTCCCCATGAACCTGAAGATATACCCGTTTATCATACGGTGGTTAAAATCCTGGGGGTTGTTTGTATCATGGCAGTAGCTGGTTTTATTGCCCTGGCGGTACTTGGAAAGGCAATTCCCGAATCGCTGGTGGCCCTGGGATCTGCATCTATAGGGGCACTAGCAGGACTGCTGGCACCATCACCAAAATAAAGTTTAATATGTAGGCCACTCGAATGAAAATTTACCGAATAGGGGATATGATTAAATATCTAATCAATTAATATGAGATATTAGGCAGGTATTAAGCCTGTGGCATGTTAAAGCTGGCAGGCACATCCTGTTCGCTTTCAGACAACGCATGAAGTTGAAGGTTTATTTATATATGTAGACCCTCAATAAGGAATTAGCTTCGATACAACCGCTAAAGGGATAAGTTGACCGAACCTACTAAACCCCTATTTCCTCCAACTGCGGCATTCTAAAAATTCTTGGGGTAAGTATGTTTTCTTCATCCAGCTCAGTGGATTCAGGTAGAGTATTCTTCGGATCGGTATACCATTGTTCCAGCTTGTACAGAACTTTATTCGCTTGTTCTTTTGATTCATATTTCCCCAAACGAACTAGCTTTTTATCCACAATGTATCCATAAATAAATACTCCTATCGAGGAATAAGCAGGTTCTAATCCATGTACTTCCCAAATACCTCCATCTTGAGATTTTATCATCACCGGCATCTTCTTGGTCTCCTTCCTCCACACAATACAAGATAATAAATTTGCCTTTAAGGACACTTTATAACAATGCTTCGCGCAACATCTTGTGCTCTTAATTTTAAATCTTTTCATTATGTTAAGTCAACCTTAGTCCTGTTATTTTTTGTAAATTGCTAGGACATTTAGTTCTGATGTATTATAATAAATACAGGATGTTTGGGTAAAATATAGAATCACCAGCATCAAACTAGGAGGTTGGGAGTATGCTAATATTTGGACAAAGAATGAAAAAAGAGCGCGAGCGTAAAGGATGGTCCAAGGTATATTTAGGATCTCTACTGGGAGTATCCGGCCCGGCCATAGGCAATTACGAATCGGGCAGACGGTTTCCAGACGGAGAGATGTTAGTAAAAATCGCAGAAGTATTCGCCTGCTCGGTTGATTATGTGTTAGGTTATAGTGATGATCGCCAGCCCGAAAAACCTCATATTTCTATTGCAGAACCTGAAATAAAGCAATTACTGCAGCAGATAGCCGATACCATCAATGAGGCTGAAAAAGCTGGCCTAATCAACGAACAGGAAAAGATCCATATTTGCGAGCAAGCATGGAAACAGATTGAGTTTGAGTTGTACAAATTAACTTCAAGGGAGGGGTCTATGCAGCAAGATAATGATTAGGGGGCGGTAAGCATTTTTATTGTCAGGATATATTTGATAAGAGGTACAACAACAGCCACGGTATCATATTCTGCTGAATATAATACCGCAGACCTTTTTCGAAGAGGTGATATTGGGCTGGAAATCATAAGAAAGGAGGAAGATCTGCCTGAAGGTTCGAATTTAGAAATACAGCAAACATAAGCTGGACACTGATTGTTTACAATCATCAGGTCAAAAAGACCAGGCCCAGGCACTAATATGTGAAACTATTTATTTATGCTTTAGATATCGAGAACCTTTGGGAAAACCGATGGAGGAATACCTGCAGAGCCTGCCTTACGGGCCTGCACTCCAAAACGATAAAATATTAGAGATACAAATTATCCAGACCGCATATGGCATCCCCTTGAATAATAGAGTATGGCTCTCATAACTTAGCTCAAGACTATGACTGGCAGTTCTCAGCGCAATAATTCCAATTTATTAGTTGCGCAAGCGGCTGCACTGATGGAATGATCCATGTAAATATAGCCCCAATAGAGATAGAAAAGTATAGAAAAATGGTCTTATTAAAAAACGATAATTTTTTACTAGGGATTGGCAGCATTTAGCTTAATCCCACTTTTTATGTCCAATTAAAGTGTTAATCCACTAATAGAAAGTGCAGCGCATCTCCTGAACATCCAGGAGACCTGGCTTCTTGTCGACTTTATGACACAGGTTAGCTCCTGTAAATCAGGGGCTAATCTGCTGCCTCTGTGATAAACTAAGAAGGTCGGAATCAGATGAGGTAGCAATCCATTACGTAAAAGGATGTTTTTCTATGAATATTATATCGGTTGAAAATGTGTCTAAAAGCTATGGGGAGCGTACCCTGCTTGATAATATTTCATTTACTCTGGAGGATCACAACAAAATCGGATTGATTGGGATCAACGGCATGGGAAAATCCACCCTCCTCAATCTTATATCCGGTCAGGATGGCTCTGATTCTGGAGTCATTAAAACTTCTCGGGGCATCACGATTGAGTATCTTAATCAGAATCCAGAGTTTAATAACCAGGCTACTGTAATAGAACAGGTGCTCAAGGGTGACAGCCCGGCTATGAAAGTGATTCGAGAATACCAATTGATTCTGGATGATATCAGCAGAAATCCAAATAACACTCATCTTCAGGCTCTACTTGTAGAATTGACCTCTCAAATAAATTCTTTGGATGCCTGGTATCTTGAAAGTCAGGTTAAAACTATTCTTAACAAACTTGGCATCCGAGATTATGAGGCCCGGATGGGGACTTTATCCGGGGGGCAAAGGAAAAGAGTAGCTCTGGCAGGCGCACTCATCACTCCCTGTGACCTCCTTCTGCTGGATGAACCCACCAACCATTTGGATAGTGACACTATTGAATGGTTAGAAAAACATCTGGCCATTAGAAAAGGAGCCCTCTTAATGATCACCCACGATCGGTATTTTCTGGACCGGGTGGTTAACAAGATATTCGAATTGGACAGCGGAAAATTATATATATATGACGGGGCTTATTCTCAGTTTATCGAAAAAAAGATCGAAAGAAAATCTCTTGAGACCGCAGCCGAAGATAAACGTTACAGCCTTTACAAAAAAGAACTGGAATGGATCAGGACCGGTCCCCGAGCCCGCAGGACCAAACAAAAGGCTAGAATTCATCGCTTTGAAGAACTTAAAGAATCAATCGGGGTAACCGATGATTCCAAACTGGATATATCTGTCGGCCATACCCGTTTGGGTAAGAAAATCATGGAAATAACAAATGTCACCAAGAGCTTCGGGCACCACCTTTTGATAGAAGATTTTGACTACCTTCTATTACGAAATGATCGCATCGGTATTATTGGAGATAATGCGGCCGGCAAATCAACCCTGCTCAATATTCTAGCCGGTAAAATCGAGGCTGACAGCGGTAGTGTAGAAATCGGTCCCACAGTTAAAATCGCTTACCTGTCCCAGGAATCAGAAGATATGGATAACAGCCTGCGGGCCATTGAATATATCAAAAACACTGCAGAGTATATAACTACTGCAGAAGGAAGCAAAATCAGTGCTGGAAAGATGATGGAAAGATTTCTTTTTCCTGCTGACCTGCAGTGGACTCCTATTTCCCGACTTTCTGGAGGTGAAAAAAGAAGACTATACCTGCTTAAAGTACTGATGGATGCTCCCAACGTGCTGCTGCTGGATGAGCCCACTAATGACCTGGACATAGATACCCTTCAGGTACTGGAAAACTACATTGATGAATTCAAAGGGGCGGTAATTTCCGCATCCCATGACCGATACTTCCTGGACCGGACCTGCCACAGGATATTTTCCCTGGAAGGCTCAGGTAAAATTATCAAACATGTGGGGAATTACTCTGACTTTTTGGAGTATAAAAGCTTGTGTTCCAACGAAAGCAGCCCAGATAAAACAAGCAAAATGAATGAGCAGACCCGGAGTGAAAAGATAAAACAGCGCCCATTGAAATTCACTTATAAAGAGCAGCTGGAATACAACAGCATCGATGCAGATATGGAGGTTCTAGAAAATGAGCTCTCCAGACTTGATGATGAAATGAGTAAAATAAGCAGTGATTTTATTAAACTGCAGGAGCTATTCAAAAGAAAAGAGCAGGTAGAAGAAGCCCTATTGAATAAAATGGAGCGCCAGGAGTACCTGAGCAATCTAGAAAAACTAATAAAAAATAATAATACCTAAATTTCTCTCCTTCCCATACCTGACCGCTGTTTCGATACAACTGACCGGTCATCCGGACACGAACTGCTGTCCCAACTTTTCTTCCTCCTTTACTTTAGAATCTTACGGTAGTCGAATATCACCATCTTCAAGTCCTATTTATAGGGCTTTTTTTATAATTCTTATAAAAAATTGGTTGTATTCATCTAGATTTGGCATAGTTATTGCATAAATAATATCAGTACTTGTATTAATCGACATTATGCTCCCTGGAAGGTTATTTGCCCTCCAGGGAGCGTCCCCCCCCTCCGGTACTGAAATATGTTTATTAAGTGATTAAATAGATAATACTTGGCAAAATTGGACGGTTTCAAGGCGAAGAACATTTAGCCTTGTGAAAAAAGTAATAAAACCAGAAAGGAGTGAGGTTCATGATCCCATTCAGTATGCTAGAACGCTATGAGGGAAACGAAGCCCTTTTTCAAACGGTAATGATGTCGGTGGTTTCCAGTTACGCAGGCGAGCCCCTGCATCTGCATGCAGAAGGCTTGAGGGGAACAGGGAAAACCACTATCATGAGGGCCGCTCGCGGAATACTGCCCACCATCACCCGCATCAAAGGATGTATTTATAATTGTGATCCTCTCAAACCACATTGTCCGGAGCACCGAGGTCTCAGTGCCTCGGAAATCGAAGCTATAGGCACTGAAGAAATCCAGATGCCTTTTTTAGAGATCTCCCATTCAGCCAAAGTAGGAACGGTAGCCGGAAGTATCGATCTGGCCAGGCTGACAGATGTCTCTAAACCTGAAGCTCATTTATTACCAGGTTTAATACCCCAGGCCCATCGCGGAATCATATTTATTGACGAAATAAACCGGCTGGCCGATACTTCGCCGGAAATAACGGATATCCTTCTGGATGTTATGGGAAACAAGCCGGGACACCTGCAGATCGAAGAGGCAGGGCTGCCGGCGGTAGATATACAGGTAAGTGTTTCAGTATGGGCAGCTTCCAATCCTGATGAAGATCCGGGTCCTCTGGAGGAAATCAGGAGACAGCTGTCTGACCGCTTTGACCTGGTCTGTTATATGGGACGCCCGGATTCGGTAGATATCGTAGCCCATATCTTAGAGGAAAATTCTTATGGATATCGGGTACGAAGTGCCCGCAACCAAGAAAGGCTTTTTGCAGACTCGGGTGATCAGCGTTATAAACAGGATACCATTAAGTGGGCCGAAGAGTATCAGAAGCTTGATATGCCTGATTTCCTGCGCAGCTTCATAGCCAGGCTTTACCTGAAGCACAACCTGGAAAGTATCCGGGCTATAGAAGCAATACAGCAGGCGGCCATTCTGCATGCTGTTCTCCAGTGCCGGGAAAAAGTAATGATCAGTGATGTGACCAAAGTGATCCCTATGGCCTTGAAACATCGCGTAGATGGTGATACCCTGGTGCGGCTGATCAATGAGGCAGATAACAAGGGAAGTCGGGATAGCATCTTGAGTTTCAAAAATCGTCAAAATGATAGGAGCAGAGACCAGGATGAGGATTACTTCCAGCATACTGCCCGGCCTCTTAAAGATATGCACCGAGGGGAACTGGTTAATACCGAAAAGGCATTGTCTAGTTAACTATTATACTCCTTCATTTAACTCTTATTTTTTAATACCCGCAGGACATGCCTGCGGGTATTCTTTTGTCTGTTTTTCCAGCAATGTATCTCTCACAGCCTAAGGGGACACCTCTCCTCTTATTTACCCACGATATGCTCGAAGAGAAGCATGGTGATTTGGGTACCCAAATCATACTCCAGTAAGCTTGATTGATTACCCAGATACATGTATTTTATCCGTATCTTAACTTTGCCATTTTCAATAATTGATCCATAGTATTTTTCAGGAATAGTCACAAGCTGAAAACACACTCCATCTCTAATCCGTGGCTTCATAATATCTTGGACAATAACGATTTCTTTATTTTCCGAATCTATATAGAATTTCTTAAAATCATCTCCTGCTCCATTTAATACATAAAGAGCTTTTTCATCATGAATAATCGAAAATATTATTTTATCTGAATCATCATGTTTGATAAACGTCATACCATTTTCAAATCCATAAATAATACTCTGATTAGAAAACACCTGCGGAATTTCACTGTACAGTTCAATTCCATTGGGTATCTTAAGATATATTGCTGCTGTCAGCAATACCGCAAAAAAAATAAAAGCTTTATTCCTCATCCCAACCTCATATATCTTATTTCTTAATAATACTGCTTTTTATAAATTGAATTAACAGATGATCTGATGGTTCTCTGGATTATCTCCAGGAGCTGATGTGCTTTTCGGTGATATCTATGACGGTAAATAAGCAAAACCCCATCAGGCTCAGAATAATAATACCGGCATACATATCCAGGTAATTTACCCGCATCCAGGCATCCATGATAAAATACCCCATGCCATACTGGGTACCGAAAGTCTCCGTAAAAAATAGAATGGATACCGCGGTTCCCAGCGCAAGTCTGGTAGCTGTGAGAACATCGGCCATCGAAGCAGGAATTATTACTTCTTTAAAAATCTGCAGCCGGTTGGCTCCCAAGGATTGAAGAGACCGGAATATCTCCTGAGGAATCCCTTTAACCGCATCCCGGGAAGTAATTATGATCTGAAAGATTATTATCAATACTATCATTATCAGTTTGGAAGCCTCACCCAAGCCAAACAGCAGCATTATTATAGGAAGCAGGGCGATTTTAGGAACCGGATAGGTGAAATAAACCAGCGGCGATAAGACCTTATCCACTCGATTAAAATAGCCCATTAAAAAGCCCATAGGTACTCCCAGCAGGATGGATAAAGCTATTCCTCCCACTATCCTACCCAGACTGTATAGAAGATGTATTTCCATTTTCGCTGCAAAAATCTGTATGATGTTTATTAGAACAGCAAACGGTGATGGAATGATAGGAAGTTTCAACAGCCAGGACAATGCCTGCCAGATAATAATCACCAAGACCAGGCTGTACAGCGCTCCCTGCCATTTAGTATTTGACAGCACCTTGATCATCCTTTGTCCAATATTTTTCGCAAATTCATGCACATATCATAATACTCGTCTCTAAATCTCAAATTATCCAGTTGGAAGCAGGGGTTATTTACAACCTCCAATATCCTACCCGGTGCAGGTGAAAACACTACTATTTTACTGCCCAGATATAGGGCTTCATCAACACTATGAGTAATAAAAGCTGTAGTCACATTATTTTGTTTCCAAATTTTCAAAAAAAGATCCTGTAGTTCTTCCCGGCTTATTGCATCCAGAGCTGAAAATGGCTCATCCATCAACAATAAATCGGGCTTTAATATGAAAGCCCGAGCAATCGCCACTCTCTGCTGTTGACCACCGCTTAATTCTTTGGGATATCTATCTAGAAGAGACTCAATTCCTAATTGCTGTAAAATATATCTGCCATAGTCGTCCATAACCTGCTGATCATTTTTTATCTTAACTCCCAGCATAGTATTGTGGTAGACATTTTTCCATGGCAGCAGCCCATAGTTCTGGAGTATCAAGCCGATACGCTGCGCTTTAGGATCAATGGCCCGTCCATCGATCCTGACACTTCCGGTATAATCTCTTAATATTCCGGACAAAACATGGAGCAAGGTTGATTTACCACAGCCAGATGGACCAATGAAGGTATAAATATCTCCCGTACCAATATTGATGTTTATCTTGTCCAAAGCAAGGGTCTCTTCATTTTTTCTGCGGTATTTTACTACCAGATCTTTTATCTCAATCACTAAACTATTACCTCAAGATTTCTTCATCCACCAGATTTTTATATTCGTAACTTCCTTTAATGAGATCTTTTGCCTGCATCCATTGTACTACATCTAAGAAAATCTCTTTCTCAGGCAGCTTCGCCTGCTGGTATTCAGGCAGCTGCAGAGAATCTTTGATCTCTGCCGGGAAGCCCTGTTCTTCAATAATATAATCCAGGTAGGATGCAGCGGATTCCTTCTGAAGATATTCCGATGCTTCATTATAAGCTCTGAGGATTGCCTTTATCTCTTCCGGGCTTTCCTCCAGGCTTTGGGCGGTAAAGGCTATCGCACCAGCTTTATTGGCCATCTGATCAGTACTATTCAAAACAATTGCGCCATTTTTTACAGCCAATCCAGCCAGGGGTTCCGGTAAGATAGCCGCTGCTACTTTCCCGCCCTGCAGCATTTCCAGACGGGTTGGCAGAGGGGGTATAGCCACTTTATTAACATCATCCGGACTCAATCCGGCAGCTTCGATCATTTTATCAGTGGTATATTCCATGATCGTGTTGGTGGACATGCCGATGTCTTTTCCTTTTAGGTCCGCAGCTGAACTGATACCCGAATCTTTTCCTGCCATCAGCTCGATATTACCATCAGTTCTAGCAATCATCTTCAGGTTGATTCCGCCTTCGTTGGCAAATAGTACAGCCAGCATATCGGTGATAACTCCATCCAATTTCCCACTTTGAAGTGCACTATCTCTATCCTTGGCACTGGTAAAGTGTTCTATGTTTACCTTAACTCCCTCTTTTTCAAAGTAACCATTATTTTGCGCAATGATAAAAGGTATGGATTCAACATCGGGCATAACCCCAATATTAATAATCTTTTCAGATACCGGGTTATTTTTTTCTTGACTGCAGCCCATAAAACTTAAACTACTGAAAATTATTAACAGAGCAATAAGTATCTTCTTCACTTTCATCTCTCCATCCAAATTAAACATTTTAATTTTCTTCTTACCCGTCAATAATTGTAATATAACCGTCATCAAAAAACCACATTATTGTATATAATTCATGAATATCCTGACATCTTCTCTTCCGAAATATGGCGAAGGTGATAACTTTAAATCCAAAACCAGCGTTTCTAAATTAGTAATCCTAATTGTTAATCCACCTTATATTTCATTTCAATTTCTTAGATCACAGCCAGGGGGGACAGTATGAAGTGCCCCCCTAAACATGTTATGGTGGGCGGTCAACCTTAATGCAACCTTTGACAGAGTAAATTAGACTGGGTTG
>JAENYG010000050.1 GCA_016841875.1 Syntrophomonas sp. | reverse complement strand
TTACCAAGTTGATATTCGGAGTTTGAACTATTTTGTCACACGGTCTGACGTCCCCCTGCTTCCCTAGAACCTTCTAGATATTTTGGAAAATAGCTTGTGAACTAGATAAAAGATTAATAAGAAAATTATTATTGCTGCACTCACACTGCTTAACCCAGCCCCAATCGCCATACCAACAATTGCAGCCAGCCAAAGGGAAGCAGCCGTTGACAGACCTTCCACCTTTTTCTCCGGGCTGATCCAAATCAATCCACTGCCAATAAAACCCAGGGCTACAATTACTTGCGCTGATAACCGGCCCGGGTCAGCATACCAGGTCATAGATAGGCTGGTAAAATATTGTGAAGATATATAAGTTGTGAGAGCTGCTCCCATGCCTATCATACTAAATAATCTTGCTTCAGTAATTTTTTTAGTACTTAAACCAATCAAAAACCCAATCACTCCAGCCAGGATAATACGACCCAAAGCTATTTCGATACTCATAATACTTGATAATTAGGGGCTTCCTGGGTTATTGATATATCGTGTGGGTGACTTTCTTTCAAACCGGCATTAGATATTTTAATAAATGTAGTCTTCGTTTTCATCTCTTCCAGAGTAACCACACCACAATAGCCCATGCCAGCTCTTAAGCCGCCAATTAACTGATAAATGGTTTCGGATGCTGCTCCCTTATAAGGAACTCTTCCTTCGATACCCTCGGGCACCAGTTTTTGAGCGTCTTCCTGGAAGTAGCGATCACTGCTGCCCTGAACCATGGCTCCCATCGAACCCATACCGCGGTAGATCTTATAACTTCTTCCCTGTAATATTACAGTTTCCCCGGGGCTTTCATCAGTGCCTGCGAATAAATTACCCAACATAACTACATCTGCTCCAGCAGCAATAGCTTTGGCAATATCACCGGAATATTTTATGCCCCCATCAGCTATTATGGGAATATTATACCTGGCAGCAGCAGCGGCACTATCTACTATAGCTGTAATCTGAGGAACTCCGATACCGGCTATCACCCTGGTGGTACATATTGATCCAGGTCCAATCCCTACCTTAATGGCATCTGCCCCGGCTTTAATCAATTCCTCAGTGGCCTCCGCAGTGGCAACATTGCCTGCGATAATCTGCAGGTCAGGGAAAGCCGCCCTGATTTCTTTAACCATGTTCATCACGAATACCGAGTGACCATGAGCGGTATCAACCACTATCACATCAGAGCCGGCATTTTTTAAGGCCTCGACCCGGTCCATGGTGTCCCGGGCTACACCAACTGCTGCACCTACCAGCAGCCTGCCCCGGCCGTCCTTGGCTGCATGTGGATATTTGAAGGTTTTTTCTATATCTTTTATAGTTATTAGGCCCTTAAGGTTAAAATCATCATCTACCAAAGGAAGTTTCTCAATCTTATGTCTTCGCAATAATTCCTTGGCGCTATCCATGCTGGTATTAACCGGTGCCGTAACCAGACTTTCACTGGTCATAACATTGCTAATGGGCTGTTCGAAATCAGTTTCAAAACGCAAATCTCTATTGGTAATTATACCAACTAATTTGGAGCCTACGGTTATGGGAACTCCCGAGATATGGTAGTGCTCCATGATTTCCATAGCATCCTTAACTTTATTATCCGGAGAGAGAAAAAAGGGATCAGTAATCACACCATGTTCCGACCGTTTTACTCTGTCTACCATTGTGGCTTGTTCCTTGATAGCCATATTTTTATGGATAATGCCTATACCACCTTCACGAGCTACGGCAATTGCCATCCTTGATTCAGTAACGGTATCCATCCCTGCACTCATCAATGGTATCTCTAATTTGATTTTTTGGGTCAACTGAGTGGAAACGTTAACTAGATTGGGTGGAACTTCTGATCGACCTGGTACAAGCAGCACATCGTCAAAGGTGAGACCTTCTTTGCTAAATTTATCAGTCATATATCTTGGCCTCCTTGTTTTTATCCTGGTAAATTGAGTTTATATTATCGCATTCTGACCTAATTTTCAAGCTATACCAGTCAATCATGTTTATTACTGAATTACTCAGCAATTATCCTGATCCTTAATCACCACCCATAACTGATCCTACTCCATACTTCAAAAAGTGATCATAAAGAGATTGCACTGTCTCCGGGCGGACTTCAAATATTTCAGCCAGTTTATCGATATCACAGCCGGCTTGAATGTGTTTGAGGAACTCAACCCCATTGATACCAGCTTCACCTGCCATCTCTTCCAATGAAGGAAGCCTGGTCCAGGGAGGAAAGGAACCTTTATTTTCTTCATCTGCTTTAATCATATTGCTATCGCCTCCTACAAATTTTATTGTTCCTAAATACAGCAGTTAAGATACCACACAAGAAAAAAAGCTATGCCAGGCACAGCTTTTTATTTTTATTATTTTATCCTTTTCTGTTTAAGATCCATACCGAATAAATTCAGAATTCAAAACTGTGGTACCGGGGCGATTTTTCCCGTCATCACTCCGACCCGTAATATAGAAACGAACGCTCTGGCTAAAGGCACTGGCCTGGGCTTCCCAGATTTCTAAACTACCTACTTCAAGATTAACGGTAACCGTCTCAAATGCTTTGAGTGAGTAGCTGTTGCTAAATACCAGTTTTTTAGGAGTAAATGAAAGATCATAGAGTCGGATATCTATCTGGCGAGTCAAAGAAGTATTGTTAAGCCCCAGGATTTTAACCGTACTCATGTCTGTACTGCTGGCAATTGGACCTGTTGTCCAATTAATTTTGGTAGCCATCACACACCCACCTTTTACCTTTTTATTTTAAGGTATGTAACAGCCTTAATTATGTTACCAGGCTGAAAATCCAGAGATATTAAAATATATGCCTTCCCAATATCGAATATCTATTTATCATTAGGACCGTACTCACCCTGGAGCAAAACCCATGTTTTGTCCAGCCACAAACTTGATAGGATCCCAGTAAGTACTGTAACCTTGCGCAGACAGAAAATGACCCGGGGTATGAATCCTCCGGGGCTAAGATAAACCCGCGTATCTTTAGATTGAATTATTCTTCAGCCTCATGTGGGTACTATCCAGGTCTACTACTATAACTTCACGTCCGATTTTTTTTACCGCATCCCAGGGGATCACCAGTTTTTGCCGATCAGTCCAAAAATTAAAAGCGTTCCCTCTATTAGGTAATATTATGGAAACTATCTGTCCTGATTCCTCATCTATTACCATATCTGAGTCTCCCACGGTACCCATTCTCATTCCATCATAAATATTAACCATTTCTTTCCCTATCAATTCATTCAGCCGCACCTGCATCCTCCTCTACACCCCGGTATGCCCGAATCCTCCTGCACCTCTCACTGTATCATCAAGAGTGTCAGCTTCTACTAATTCTGCACGTTCTACGCTGGTGAAAATCATCTGGGCTATCCTTTCACCCTTTTTTAAAATATACTCTTTGTCCCCCAAATTTATAACTATCACCTTAATTTCCCCTCGATAATCAGCATCTATTGTTCCCGGGGTATTTAAAAGAGTAAGACCATGATTAAGGGCCAGGCCGCTGCGCGGCCTGATTTGCGCTTCATATCCCTCCGGGATGGAGATGGCTATCCCGGTTGGCACCAGAACAATTGCTCCTGCCGCAATCGTTATATCTTCATGGTTGGCAGCATAGATGTCAATTCCCGAAGAACCGGGGGTCATATATTGAGGTAAGGGGAGGTCAAACGAGTGCAGTCTCTTTATGTATACTTTCATGTATTTCTCCTTCTACCAACAGCTTTTATTTCAACCTTAATATCCAGGGGAACATTTAACCCCACAATTTTTTATATTGTGTTTCTACCTCTCCCAATACGTCAGCAGGACCAATGGCTGCCGCTGATATTGGTTGATTTCCCAGCAGCTTGACCGCCAGGTCTTTTATCTGCTGTTTATTTACCTGCATAACCCTATCGATAGCTTCTTCCGGGCTCACTATTTGATCGTACATAATTGCTGATTTACCCAGTCTGCTCATACGATTCATAACACTTTCCAAGCCCAGATACATACTAGCCTTTATCAGTCTCTGAGTTCTTTCCAGCTCTTCACTGGTGATTCCCTGGGTCACCATGTATTCAGTTTGACTTTGCAAGGCTTCAAAGCATTGACCTATTTTGTTTTTTCCAGTACCTATATAAATAGAATAGGCTCCGGTATCCGAGTAATTCGACGGATATGAATATATAGAGTAAGCTAAGCCCAGTTCTTCTCTTAATTTTTGAAACAGCCGGGAGCTCATGCCCCCTCCGAATATATTGTTCATAACATTCAAGGTATACCTGCTTTCATCATTATAGGATAAACCTTGAACTCCCACACATATTTGCACCTGTTCCGTATCCTTCTCCATCAAATCCATAAAACCATGATATTGGTTAGGATTGGTATATGGAAAATCCACCTCTAAATTGGCCTGATGCTCCAGATGCTTCTCAATCTTGTCTCTTACCTCTGAGGCATTTACATTTCCTGCTACTGATATGACCATGTTGGATGGCACGTAAGCACTTTTATAGAATCCATAAACATCGTCCCGGCCAAAACCTGAAACTGTAGCCAGGGTTCCCAGTATAGGCGAACCCATGGGATGGTCCAACCAGAGGCGTCGGGCAAAACGGTCATGAATCAAATCATCTGGTGCATCTTCATTCATATTGATTTCCTCTACAATAACACCTTTTTCCGTTTCAAAATCACGTAAATAAAATTTGGAATCAAAAACCATATCAAATAGAATATCAGCTGCCTCAAAAAGGTTTTCATCCAGGGTCCGGGCATATAAACAGGTATATTCTTTAGAGGTGAAGGCATTCAACTGCCCACCAATAACTTCGAATTTCTCAGCAATATCTCTGGCGGACAGATGCTCAGTTCCTTTAAACAGCATATGCTCAATAAAATGACTGGCACCTTTTATTCCTTCCGGTTCGTGTCTCGATCCAACTTCAATATATATCCCTATGGCTGCTGAACGAATATGGGGTATTTCTTCTACCACCAATCTTGCTCCGTTGTTGAGTTTCCAATAATTAATCATGTAATCCCCCCGTAATCGGCATAGCTTATTATTCTTTTAAATGAGCGGTAATCCTTTAATAGTCAAAAATTTCTTTAAGATAACTTATCCATCTGCTTTTTTTATCGATGTTGTCATGACTGATAATTCTGATGCTGTTAAACATTTTACCATTAACATAAACATATAGAACACCTACGGTCTGATTTTTGCTTATCGGGGCGGTAATAGAATAATCCATTTCCACCTTTTTTTCAATGTTCAAACCTTTTTCTTCTGTGCCGCACCACAGGCTTAAATCCTTTTCAGGATATACCTCTAGATACTCCTGACTGCCCTGCTTTATTTTTATCTGTTTAAACGGCATACTGCTGTCTATTATTTTATCCCAGCTTACTTCCTGGTAACCATAATTTAATAGACGAGTACAATCTCCATTTCGATCATTAGAATTTAGGGCTACAGCAATCAACTGCCGGTTATCTCTTTTAGCAGATGCTACCAGACATTTTCCTGCAGCATTGGTAGTACCCGTCTTAATACCGTTGGCTCCCTGGTAGCTGTTTAGCAGCCCATTAGTATTGCTTATGGTTAATGCTTGCTGATAGCCGGGGTGCTTAAATTCAATTTGACGGGTACCTACTAACTCATTGATGTAGGCTTTGCTTAACAAATATCTTCCCATGACCGCTAAATCATACGCCGTACTTACATGATCTGCATCCGGAAGTCCGGAGGCATTGACAAAATATGTGTTTACTGCCCCGATGGCAAAAGCTTTCTTGGACATAAGGTAAGCGAAGAATCTTTCATTACCTGCCACATGCTCTGCTAATGCAACCGCAGCATCATTAGCTGACTTTAATAAAGCAGCTTTGAGCAATTCTGAGACGATCACCTCTTGTCCTTCTATCATACCTATAGTATATTCAGGAGTCCGATCACACTTCTCACTTATTACCACTTTTTCCTCCAGGCCAGCATATTCAACTGCCAGTATGGCGGTCATCATCTTGGTAGTACTGGCGACCGGTCTTATTGCGTCAGCATTATTGGCATAAATTGATTGCCCAGTGTCGGCATCCAGAAGACAAACATATTTAGAACTAAGATAAGGCTCGGCCTGAGCCTCCTGCAATTGAAAACCACCCATGACCAGAGCCAGTACTACTACCACCGCAATGATTCTATACCAATGGCTTTTCATATTAAGATTTCCCACCCGATTCAGTCAATATCCTGTCAATAGTTAACATCTCATACCCTTCCGTTTTTAGATAATTCAATAAATCAGGTAGTGCCTTTAAAGTGGGATCGGTAGGATGCATCAATATTATAGCATCATTATGAACCTTGTTGGTGACCCTCTTCACTATCGTTTCCGGGCTGGGCTTCTGCCAGTCTATGGTATCAACGCTCCACATGATCAGTTCATAATTAATTTCTGCAGCGGCTTTTACCATCCTCTGATTTTGTTCACCATAGGGTGGTGCAAAGAAAGTAGTCTTTTTCCCTGTTATTTTGAAAATAATCTCTTCCGCTTTCTTGATCTGTGCTTTTGCTTCCACATCTGATAAACTGCTGAAATAGACGTGTTTATAAGCATGATTCTGAATGCTGTGCCCCGCTTCACTCATTTTTTTTAGTAATTCAGGATTCTTTTCCGCCCAGGTTCCAGTAACAAAAAACGTTACCGGGCAATCGTATTTTTTAAATTCCTCCAGCATACCCGGAATATATTCCTCACCCCAATCAACATTGACACTTATGGCAACTGCTTTCTTACCGGTATTCCCCTGATAAACAGGCTCTTTAGTACTGGTGGCAATTACCCCGGTTTGAGTGAAGTGAACTATTACCAGAGCAAGTAAACACCCTATGACCAGAATGCCTGCTGACAACCCTAGCAGGCTTTTTTTATTGAAAAAGTATATCTTCATCTTTCCCTCCCCAAAATATTTACCCAGACTTTACTTCCCGAAACCCCTGCTTTAATGATAAGTGGACTGTTGTGGGTATTTTTAAATCTAAGATCAAGATAACCATAACTTACAGTAGCATCCTTACCCATGGGAACATAGTGGATAGGTTCGCTGTGCATGTGCCTCTCAATAATCTCTACTCCCGCGCTTTCAGCCGCGTTAAAAAGAGTACTGGAAACCTGGCACACTCCGCCGCCGAAATCCAACTCGGTATGTCCCAGCATAATGATTGGAGCAGGCAGATATCCTCTGGCCAGGCTTCTAGGTCCAACAACATTATTAAATGAGAAAACCTCGCCGGGCCATAAAAGAGTATTATTAATAGCATTCACTGCCAGATTTATGTTCTTATGTCTCTCCTCACTCCCGCCGATCCATGTCTCATAAGCTCCGATAATGCGTTTAGATGCTTCGATATCACCCCGGGTATATTCAGGGTATACCGGTATGATTATTAACTGCAGCTCTTCTCCTTCCCGGGCTGACATGATCTGTTCTATATTTTCTTCTAAGCTAACTATGCAGCCATTTTCCTCCGATATTATTTCCCCGGTTGTCTTATCTAACCCGGGATCGGATGGTACTTTTTGGTGCCTTATGGCCAGGTGTTCCACATATGATCTCACCTCCTCTGGCAGAAGTCTTCCCACCTCTTCTCCATTGACAGTTACGCCAGGCTTAACTCCAAATAGATAACGATCCAGGTTATCCAGCCAAGATGTCATCAGTGGTATGCTGATAAATAGACCTAATAATATAAGCGTTCTCCCATCAATGTTTACAGAGAAAAAACCTGTTAATGTGTCCCACCTCCTTTATTCCACCTTTTTATAAATATTCTCTAAGTCATTAAGCTATTCAGGATTTTTCTATTTGTTAATGGGGACGGTTCCATTTGACAACGTTTTCTGTTTTGATCTTGTCAAATGTTGTCAAATGGAACCGTCCCCATTGACAAATGTCCGAACCGTCCCCATTGACAAATGTCCAGAAAATGCAAATAAACCGAGACATCTCGGTTTACTTGGATATTCTTATTAATGTTTTAGCAGTTTTATTTGTTCTTTGCAGCATTCATAAGAACGGCTTTTCTGGATAAGTTAACTCGTCCTTGTTTATCGATTTCAGTTACTTTTACCAGAATTTGATCTCCTATATCAACTACATCTTTAACTTTATTTACTCTCTCTTCAGCCAGCTGAGATATGTGCACCAGGCCTTCTTTGCCAGAAGTTCCCAGCACTCCCGGAATTATTTCTACAAAGGCTCCAAAATCCATTATTCTTTTCACGGTGCCCATGTAGGTTTTTCCTACTTCAACTTCAGCAATAATTGAATCAATGTAGAATTTGGCCCTTTTAGCTCCTTCTTCATCCATTGACATTATAAAGAGGCTGCCATCGTCCTCAATATCGATTTTACATCCGGTTTCATCCACTATTTTATGAATGGTCTTACCACCTGGACCGATGATCTCTCTGATACGGTCAGGATGGATCTGCATTTTGGTCAGCCTGGGAGCATAAGGAGAAAGTTCTTCATTAGGCTGGGCAATTGCTTCCATCATCTTGTTCATTATGAACATTCTTCCTTCGCGGGCTTTACCCATTGCAGCGGCCACAATTTCTTTATTGACTCCCGTGATCTTGATATCCATCTGCAGCGCGGTAACTCCTTTTTCGGTTCCCGCCAGTTTAAAGTCCATATCTCCCAGGGCATCTTCAATACCCTGAATGTCACTTAAAATGGCAAAGCCTTCTTCTCCTTTTACTAAACCCATGGCAATACCTGAAACTGGAGCCTTTATGGGTACACCCGCGTGCATCAGTGAAAGGGTACTCCCACATACGCTTCCCATAGAACTGGACCCATTTGACTCTAGTACTTCTGATACTACCCTTATGGTGTAAGGAAAATCTGCTTCATCTGGCAGCACAGCCAGCAATGCCCTTTCTGCCAGAGCACCATGCCCGATTTCTCTTCTTCCCGGCCCCCTCATAGGACGAGTCTCCCCCACACTAAAAGGAGGGAAATTATAATGATGTATATACCTCTTGGTTGATTCAATACCCAGGCCGTCCAGACGCTGTTCCTCGCTGGCTGCACCTAGAGTAGTGACGGATAAAACCTGAGTTTGCCCCCTGGTAAATAACCCAGAACCATGGGGACGAGCCAGAAAACCTACTTCGCAGCTAATAGCCCTTATTTCATCGAGACTTCTTCCATCTACTCTTTCACCGTGCTCGAGGATTGCTTTTCTAACTATTTCTTTCATCATTTTGTCAATTATTCCGCCCACTTCTTTACCATTGTCAGGGAATATTTCGGCAAAATGTTCTTTGATCTGATCCTTGGCCTGATCCATCTGAGTTTCCCGAGACTTTTTGTCCGGGTTATTCACGGCTTCTTCCAGGATATTTTGAGAATACTCTCTAACTGCTTGATCAATATCCTCATTAGTTTCCGCGATTTTTACTTCAGATTTCTGCAGTCCGAGTTCTTTTATGATCGGTTCCTGGAATGCTACTATTTTTTTAATCTCCTCATGGGCAAAAAATATGGCATCGATCATGGTTTGCTCAGGAATCTCGTGGGCACTGCCTTCAACCATCATGATAGCTTCAGCTGTACCAGCTACTGCCATGTGCATACCGGATTTGGATGATTGTTCAACGGTAGGATTGATAATCAACTCACCATCGACCATACCAACTATTACGGCTGCCACCGGACCTGCAAATGGTATATTAGAAACCCCTAACGCCATAGAAGCTCCAATAATTGCAGTAACATCTGGGGTATTGTCTTTATCCACCGACATTACTGTGGCCACCACATGGATATCATTTTTAAACCCTTTGGGAAACAATGGTCTTATAGGCCTATCTATCTGCCTGGCTGATAGGGTAGCTAGTTCTGTGGCTCTACCTTCTCGCTTGATAAAACCTCCAGGTATTTTTCCTGCAGCATATTGCTTCTCTTCATAATCAACGGTGAGCGGAAAAAAATCTATACCTTCCCGAGGATTTTTGGAAGCAGTTGCAGTAACTAGAACTGCAGTATCCCCATATCTAACCATAGCCGCACCATTAGCCTGTTTGGCAACCTGTCCAATCTCTACTACTAATGGTCGGCCCGCAACTTCTAATTCATATTTGTGAACTATCTCAGTTTCCTCCTTTCATAATCTTATTAAATGTAAAGAGCGGCAAACCCGCTCTTTACCTGCGCAGTCCAAGTTTTGTAACGATATTACGATATCTATCAAAGTCTTTTTTCTTCAGATAATCTAAAAGTGCCCGTCTTTGACCAACCATTTTAAGCAAACCTCTTCTGGAATGATGGTCCTTTTTATTGATCTTTAGATGCTCATTTAGATAGTTAATTCTTTCTGTTAATATCGCAATTTGTACTTCCGGGGATCCGGTATCATTATCGTGTACCTGATATGTTTTGATCAGTTCTTCTTTTCTCTCGGGTGTTAATGCCAAAAGTCTCACCTCCTCTTACTAAATAATCGCCATTGGCCAAGCTAAACGTCGGTGATTCGTATACCCTAGCCAGTGGTTCATCAGATATTGACTTATATTAATTTTTATATTTACAGGCCCTTTGGTCCTGCCGCTCTCTATTCCCCAGCAATCAAGGTAAATTTTAACATACGCCGTTTAAAATGTAAAACTATCCGCGCATTCAAGAAGAATTTTGTGCGCTGCAGTACGGTCTTTTGATATCTGTTTTACCAGCTCTTCGATTCCTGTAAATTTCATCTCATCTCTAATTTTATCTACAAAATGAAGCCGAAGTCTTTTCCCGTAAATGTTTTGATTGAAATCTATAATATGAGCCTCTATGGAGACCGGATATTCTTCATGAAAGGTGGGCTTACGGCCAATGTTCACCACCGCCATGAGTTTTTCCCCATTTAATGATGCAAAAGCAGCGTATACACCCTGGGCAGGTTTTTGAATGCCCGTCTCGACCTTCAGATTAGCAGTGGGAAAACCTATGGCAGTTCCCCGGTGTTCTTCTTCAATTATAGTGCCCTCCAATAATGGATAATAACCTAGTAAAGCACAAGCTTTTTTTATGTCTCCGGCGTCAAGCATTTTCCTTATCCGAGTACTGGAAACTGCTGCCTGGTCAACCTCAACTGAAGGTATTATATTGACTCCAAAACCATACTTCTGGCCAAATTCTTTTAATGATTCGGGAGTCCCAGCCCCCTTGTGTCCAAAGGAATAATTGAATCCTACAAAGACTTCCTGTATGGCTAATCTACGTATTAAAAACTCCTGCACAAACTGCTCGGGAGAACATTGGGAAATTTCTCTGCCAAAAGTATTGTATATTAAAATATCTATACCCATTTTCTCCAATAATTCCGCTTTAATATCAGCGGTATTCAATAAATCTGGAGCCTTGGCTGGATTAAGCACTTGAATGGGATGGGGTTCAAAAATAAAAGCTGCTGCAACACCATTATTGGACTTGGCTTTTTCGACCAGATTATTTATTAACTGCTGATGACCTTTATGTACTCCATCAAAATTACCCAGGGCAACATACATTGGTTCCGTCGTTTTTGTGAAATTGTCAATTTCTCTTATTACCTGCATTAAGAATACTCCTCATTACTAAGATTTTCAGCAATAAACGCCTGGGCAGTGATAAAAATTCATTAATTCGGTTTAAATACCTTTTTAGGCTGCACAAAAATTATTCCGTCTTTTATATTAATCTCACCTATGGCCAGCAAATAGTCATTAGGTGAATATATTCTCACTCTGCCTGAACTTATATTTTCGTTATGCCTTACGATCCTGCCATTAATTACCATGTTTTCTTCCTCTGCGGAAGCCAATTTTATGCCTGGCATTTCCTGCAGCGGAAAATCTACCGGATACAGTAAGCTGTCTATTTCATCAGGATCATTCAAAATTTTTTCCAGCTTACAGGAATCCTCGATTTCAAATATCCCAGATTTTTTACGTATTAGCCCGGACATATAAGCACCTGTTCCCAGCTTTTCACCGATGTCCCGGCATAGACTCCGAATATAGGTACCCTTGGAGCAGGATACCTCAATAGTAAGGCGGGGAAGATCATCATCTTGGTTTTGGGATAATAATTTAAGGGAAAATATTTCTATTTTTCGAGGGGCTCTCTCTACAGTTACTCCCTGCCGGGCCAACTCGTATAACCTTTTTCCCTCATGGTGAATCGCTGAGTACATAGGAGGAATCTGCTCAATAGTACCTATAAATGACTCTAATATATCCAAAAGGTCGTTTTCCTTCATCGCACTGCTGCCAGTATAGGTAATATTGCCGCTGCTGTCTTCGGTGTCAGACACAGCTCCCAAAATCAACTCTGCGATATATACTTTTTTCTCATCTCTTATATATTCTATAACTTTAGTTGCTTTGCCAAGCGCTACAGGCAATACTCCCCTGGCTATTGGATCAAGTGTCCCTAGATGCCCCATTTTAGTCTTGCTTGGACATATTTTTCTTAATTTCCTGATTACATCAAAAGAAGTAATCCCTTCTGGTTTATCTATATTCAAAAAGCCGTCCAATTTAATCAAGCACATCCTCAACCATTTCAATCACCAGCCTGCTTACCTCATCCAAACTACCCTGTTTTTGTGCTCCTGCTGCACGTTTGTGCCCTCCGCCGCCTAACCTGTTAGCCAGGGCAGCCACATCAACTTCATTCTTTGATCTATAACCAATTTTCACCAGTCCCGGACTGACCTCTCGGAACAATAATGCTACTTCAACCCCTTTGATAGAACGCACATAGTTTATGGTTCCCTCCGGGTGTATTTCCAGGGCATCAATATGCTTGACCTCTTCATAGGGTAGTTTCATCAAGGCAATCCGGCCATTTTTATAAAATTCCAGGTGCTGTAAGCCCTGTCTTAATAATAATACTTCTTTATGAGGTTTGGATTCTAATAGGTTGTTCCGGGCTTTATCAACATCCGCCCCCTTATCAAGAAGCATGGAAGCAAGTTTCATGGTGGTACTGCTGGTATTGCTGTTCATGAAACTGCCGGTATCCATCACTATTCCTGCAAAAATGCAATCAGCCAGGTCATTGCTTATTTCTACTTCTATTATGGTCAATAGCTCATAGATAATCTCTGCAGTCGACGATGCCAGAGGATTAACATAATTATAATCTCCAAACATATCGTTATCTTGATGATGATCGATATTTATAATCAGCTTTGTCTCATGCATCCTGTTGAGTACTTTTTCTCCTGTTCTATCTAACCTGGAACAATCTAATAGAATAACATTTTCAGGCATGACATCAATTTCATCGGGCGTACAAAATCTATCTATGGCGGGAAGATACTCATAAACACTTGATAGCGAGTCCTGCATTATAATTTTCACTCTTTTTCCCAGGCTGCTTAAACCCAGATATAATGCAAGTATGGATCCCACACTATCCCCATCAGGAATTGAATGACCCACAATTGCAAAATCATCTAATATGGACAATCGATGTCCAATGTCTTTTAGTTTTTCCATAAACTTACCCTTCTGAGTTATTACTGTCCTCTTTCAGTTCTTCCAGTATCGAAGATATTCTTATACCATGCTCAATCGATTTGTCCAGTCGAAATTCAATTTCCGGAGCATGTTTAACTTTTAATCGATGGGCAAGTTCACTTCTAATATATCCTCTAGCCGCTCTAACAGCATTCATCATTTCCTCTTGTTTCATCTGGTCTCCCAAAATACTAATGTTAATCCGGGCATGACTCATGTCATTACTGAGGTCTACTCTAGTCAATGATATAGTTGCCTGTTCTATGCGGGGATCCTTAATGCCTTCCTGAAGTATGTGGGATACTATCCGTTTTATTTCCTCCGACATTCTCTCCTGTCGACGTCTGCTCATATATTGCACCCCCTAGTATTATTTATGGAATTCCAAATAAGGTTGAGTTTTTATAATTCTCTTGGTATTTCTTCCATAGTATAGGCTTCAATAACATCTCCTTCTTTAAGATCATTGAAGTCTCTTATTCCAATACCACATTCATAGTTTTCCAGCACTTCACGCACATCGTCTTTGAAACGTTTTAGAGAGGATAATTTTCCTTCGTAAATTATTACTCCATCTCTCAGAACTCGTATCTCTGCATTTCTCTGCATTTTTCCGTCTGTAACATAACTACCTGCGATTGTACCAGCATTGGGAACCCTGAAGGTTGCTCTAACTTCGGCCCGACCGACAAATTTTTCCTTATATTCCGGATCCAGGAGACCCACCATAGCTTTTTTAACATCATCAATGGCTTCATATATAACTCTATACAGCAGAACATCAATTTTTTCATCTTCTGCATTTTTTCTGGCTTTGTTATCAGGTCTAACATTGAAACCAATAATAATAGCATTTGACGCTGATGCCAGCATTACATCGGTTTCGCTTATTGCTCCCACCGCCGAATGTATAACATTCACCTTAACTTCTTCAGTACTTAATCGTAAGAGTGACTGAGCCAGGGCTTCAATAGATCCCTGAACATCACCTTTGATTATTAAATTCAACTCTTTAAGATCGTGGTCTTGAATTTGCTTAAAGAAGTCATCCAGGGATACTCTGCTGCTCTGTTTTTGGTCCTCCAGTTTTTTCTCACCCAGCCTGAGACTAACTATCTCTTTAGCTACTTTTTCGTCACAAGCCTGTACCCGCCCACCGGCTTCCGGCACTTCAGACCAACCAGTTATTTCAACCGGCATAGATGGATATGCTTCATCAACTCTTCTGCCCCGGTGGTCTGTCATGGCGCGAACCCGGCAGATGTTGCTTCCGCAAATCAATGTATCTCCGATTCTAAGAGTTCCCTTCAATACTAGAACAGTAGCTACCGCGCCTTTACCTTTATCTAACTGTCCTTCTACTACAACTCCTTCAGCTAATCTATCGGGATTGGACTTTATTTCGTTTACCTCAGCAACCAGTAAGATCATTTCTAAGAGAGTGTCAATACCCTGCCCAGTTTTTGCAGATACCGGTACAAATATGGTATCTCCGCCCCATTCCTCGGGAACAATCTGATATTCAGTCAGCTGCTGCATTACCTTGTCCGGATTAGCATCTAGCTTGTCAACTTTGTTTATGGCCACCAGGAATGGAACTTCTGCCGCTCTAATATGGTTTATGGCCTCTATGGTCTGGGGCATGACCCCATCATCCGCAGCAACTACAAGAATTACAATATCAGTGAGGTTAGCTCCTCTAGCTCTCATGGCAGTAAAAGCCTCGTGACCAGGTGTATCAATAAAGGTTACTCGGTTATTGTTTACTTTTACTTGATAGGCTCCAATATGCTGGGTAATCCCCCCAGCTTCACCAGAAACAACATCTGCTTTCCTTATTCTATCCAGCAAAGATGTCTTGCCATGATCGACATGTCCCATAACAGTAACCACTGGTGGTCTAAGCTTCAAACTTGCTTCATCATCTACAATTTCTTCTAAGATTTTTTCCTCTTCAGAAATGCTGTGTTCTACCCGCACTTCATATAAACTAGCCAATATCTCTACGGTCTCAAAATCTATAGACTCATTAATAGAGGCCATAGTTCCCATTTCCATTAATTTCTTAACTATTTCAGCAGTGCTTTTATGCAGCTTTTCAGCCAGCTCCCTTACCGTAATTATATCATCAACGCTTATCAGTTCGGGACTGGGCATATCAATATCTGTTTTTTTGCGCTTATGTTTTGATTTCTTTTGAGGACGGCTGTAGTCTTTTTTACCCTGCTGCCCCGGCCCCCTATTAGTTGGAGCAAATTGACCTGGTCTGGTATTTTGTTTGCCTTGAGTTTTTACACCGCGTCCTTTACCTGCTTTGTCTTGAGTTTCACCTTTATTTTCCACGGATTTATCAGGTCTCGGTGCCTGTGGTCTGGCATCAGGCCTCTGTCCCTGTGGTCTGGCATCAGGTCTCTGTCCCTGTGGTCTGGCATCAGGTCTCTGTCCCTGCGGTCTGGCATCAGGTCTCTGTCCCTGCGGTCTGGCATCAGGTCTCTGTCCCTG
>JAENYG010000049.1 GCA_016841875.1 Syntrophomonas sp. | reverse complement strand
TATAATTGGAAATTGATTAACAAGATGCTTACAAAAATTATTATACGAGGAGGAATTCAGATGAAGAAAATTGAGGCAGTTATTAGACCGGGCAGGTTTGAAGAACTAAAGGTGGCCCTGAAAACCCAGGGAGTTACTGGTATGACCACTTATAACGTCATGGGCCGAGGAAAACAGCAGGAAGTCAAGCAGTATTACCGTGGGCAAGAACTGCAGGTGGATCTCTTTCCCAAATTAAAAATTGAGATTGGCTGCCCGGATGAGCAGGTAGAGAAAATAGTACAGCTAATATTGGAGATCTGTAAAACGGGGCAGATAGGAGA
Organism: Syntrophomonas sp.; assembly: GCA_016841875.1. Classification (GTDB taxonomy): domain Bacteria; phylum Bacillota; class Syntrophomonadia; order Syntrophomonadales; family Syntrophomonadaceae; genus JAAYJK01. The sequence continues at coordinate 16,365 of JAENYG010000049.1, read as the reverse complement.
TGGTAAAATATTTATTTATCCCCTGGAAGAGGTAATACGAATCAGCAGCGGTGAAAAAAATCTGGATGCTCTATAGCAGTCAGTACTGAGAGGAGAGACTTATTATGAAGAGGAAAAATATATTTATTCTGGGGATAGCCCTACTGATGGTGTTAATACCCCGGGCCGTGTGGGCTTCAGAAGGGGCAAGCCCGGAGAGCAACGCCATTGCCATAGATGCAGTATGGACGCTCTTAGCAGCTTTCCTGGTTATGTTTATGCAGCCTGGATTCGCTTTAGTGGAAGCAGGTTTCATTCGGGCCAAGAATGCTGCTAATATAATCATGAAAAATGTAATGGATTTTGCAGCAGGGTCTATAGTCTACTTTTTAATCGGTTTTGCTATAATGTTTGGAATAGATAAAGCCGGGATAATTGGGTTAAGCGGCTTTGGAATGAGCGGAACCTTTGAACATCTAGGTTTGTCATTTCCCATCTGGGTATTTCTAATGTTCCAGACTGTGTTTGCTGCGACGGCTGCTACCATAGTATCCGGAGCAGTAGCAGAAAGAATCAAATTCGGCTCTTACTTGATCTTCAGTGTATTGATTACCGCCGTGATTTATCCAGTAGTAGGACATTGGATCTGGGGTGGAGGATGGTTAGCCTCACTTGGGATGATCGACTTTGCAGGTTCTACCGTTGTCCATTCAGTAGGAGGATGGGCAGCATTAGTTGGCGCTTTCCTATTAGGGCCTAGACTGGGCAAGTATAGTAAAGATGGAAAAGCTGCGGCTATTCCCGGTCATAATATTACTCTGGCTGCATTAGGGGTATTTATACTCTGGTTTGGATGGTTCGGTTTTAACTGCGGCAGTACCGTTTCAGGAACCAGCCCTGATATCGGATTAATTGCTGTAAATACTAATATAGCCGCAGCAGCAGGCGCGGTTGGGGCCATGCTTTATAGTTGGATCAAATACCGTAAACCAGATGTAACTTTTACTTTGAATGGTGCCCTGGCTGGTTTAGTAGGTATAACCGCCGGTTGTGCCTCAGTAAATCCAATGGGAGCTATAATTATCGGTCTGCTGGCTGGGGTTCTGGTAACAGTTTCAGTTCAGTTCTTGGATAATAAACTAAGAATTGATGACCCGGTTGGGGCAATATCTGTACATGGTGTCTGCGGAGCTTTTGGTACAGCTATGGTAGGACTGCTTGCAGTAGATGGTGGTTTGTTTTACGGGGGAGGAGCAAGTTTGCTGCTTACTCAGATAATTGGAATTGCTGCAGTATTTGTCTGGGTGATCGTGGCTTCATTCATCGTCTTTGGTGCAATTAAAGCTGTAATGGGCTTAAGAGTAAGTGAGGAAGAAGAGCTAGGTGGACTTGATATTAATGAACATGGAATGAATGCTTATGCAGACTTTATGATTAAGAGCTAAAAACAGAAGAAAAGTTGGAAACGAAGCAAAAAAAGAGCCGGGGTAATTTCGAGGCCACTGAAAAACATCGTGTTTATCTAAAGCAATGTTATGAAAAAACCAGAAGATGCGAGATACATTGTCTCAGCCTTCTGGTTTTTTCTATTTATGGATATAATTGTCGGGAGTATCGATAATGGCTAAAACCAATGGCTATGGCAAATTTTATCTGAACAATCAGCTACATGAATACTCAGTATCGCCTAAATATGCCAATACCCGAATATTATAAAGCTAACAGCCTTTGAATAATAGCCTTAGATAAAAACTATCGGGAAATCGTTAACAATGAACGTCTTTACGGAGACTATTCACAGCAGAGAATGGAATGTATACCATATCTAATTTTTCCCCACTGGTGGCTGGGGAAATATTTTGCAAAAATGAGGAATTTCCTCTTGCAAAAGCAGGGATTTTTTGTCTATTGATAGAAAATATGTAAATATATATAAAATATGGAAATAAATATATAACCGCTGAAAATCTAATTAGACTAATAAATTGATATCTTTATACTTGCTTCTCATAAGAATAAGGGTTTTAAGGGCCTTGCCATATTCTAAATAGAATGACTAGAAATAAATTAATTGCGTAATAAACATACTCTAAGGTTAACCGGCTAGGCAATAAGTCCTCGGAGTATGCTTAGAAATGTGCTTTTATTATGAAAAGAGGTGGTAGTGCTATGCTTGCTTTTGTATAAAATGGTTTTAATGATATTGTGGAGTCATTAATATTTAGTAAAGTGAGGGTAATAAATGAAAAGATTTAAAGTGTTTTGCGTTTTAATGATCTTGTTTTTTACAATGACAAATTATAGTTATGCTTTACAGCAACAACAAAATGATTCGGTAGGTAAACATAGTTTTATCATTAATGAAGAAGTTGCAAAATCTGAAAACATTACAGTTGAAAATCTGACAATTGAATTAAGCGATGAAGAAACAAAAGAACAAACTGAAAAGGGTATTATAATCAATGGTCAGGGGACCGCTCAAGAGGCTACCGTAGCAGAAGAAATATATAAAAAGAATACATTATCATCAAGTGGCAATGCAACAGTCAGGGCTGAATTAGCTGATTTGAGTATGAACTCATTAACGGCTGAAGTACAGCCCTTTGAGGTGGGAGAAACTGCTAATTTTGAATTTGAAATGGCAAACTATGGTGGCACTACAGCATTTAATACGTATGTATACCTTACAATTGATGATGATAATATCGGTGGATTTAATATAGGTAGTATTCTCCCAGGATATACATATACATTTCCATTAATGATAGATGGAATTACAGAAGGTACACACGAGATTATACTTAATGCTACGTCAATTAGTCTGGAGACTGATTACAGCAACAATATTATAGGGGAAGATTTTGTTTGGCAAGGCGTTCCGGATCTTGTTGCTAAATCATTTAATACGGTTTCCGGTGATACATCTTTTGTAGAAGGAGAAGCTGTAGCTTTTACATTTTCGGTTAAAAATGAAGGGACAGGAATAGCTGAAGGGATACAAAACTACCTTCTTATAAACGGCCAAGAATTTGCCATTCTTTCATATCCTAGTTTAAATGTTGGTTCTACGTTAACATGCAGCTTTTCACTTACATTTAATAGTCCTAGCGATTATAATTTACAGTTATATGTTAATAAAGACCATAGCATTGTAGAATCTAATTACAATAATAATACAAAAACAAAAGCAGTTACAATTATTTCTGAGTGGGCGTATCTAGACTATGGATGGTCAACAACAACAATACCAATCCAACCGTACAGTTACAATGATGTGTGGCAAACTCCTATGGATGCTTCTATCTCAAACTGGAATGATGCTGTTGGTTTGGAAGTTACGTTTTATAAGGATAGTTCATGTAATAATACTGTAACTGCCGAATACAGGCCTGAAGAATGGTATGGTCTGTATGATCCTAACGAAAGCGGAAATGAACTGATAAGTTTTGATATTACTTTAAATTCAAGAAGAATTAGCGAGGATGCAACTAATGTTTCTAATTTTATACAAAGCGTTTTTGTTCATGAATTAGGCCATAGTATCTGGTTGAGAGATAATCCTCCTACTGGTTTGGATTCCATTATGTATCATTTTCGGGATAGAAACACAATGACGGAGCCACAAGAGTATGACATAGACGCTGTTAATGCTAAATACTAGAATGAAATATTTACGGAGGTAAAAAAGATGAAAATAAGTAGATTTTTAATAATTATAATATGTTGTACAGTGTTGATGGGATGCGTAACCCAAGATGCAGATGTTACGCAAAAAGAAAAACAGGTTGCCAAGATATATTGTGATTATCCGTATTATTCAAGTGTTGATGCTTTAACTGAAAAGGCAGATTTAATTATTAAAGGAACCATAATGGATTCAAGGGTTGAAGAAAATGACTATAGGATCGAAATAGATGAGGAAAATAAGCTTTTGAATCCAGGCGGAAAAACGACATCACATAATTTTGTTCATACTGTGTATACTGTTAGTGTCAGCGAATCTTACAAAGGTGATGTTGAACCTGATGAAATAATAGAAGTTAAAGAGATGGGTGGGGAAACTGAAACTACTAAATATATAGCAGAGGAATCAGTAACATTTACGAAGAACAAAGAGTATGTAATGTTTCTTGCTACGTATGAGAATGGTATTCCTTCAAGTTTATTAAATCCAATTCAAGGTGCGTATATTTATGAAGAAGAGGCTGAAGATAAAGGAAAGCTTTCAATTGTAAATGAAAAGAATGACTTGGCACTTACAATCGAGGATTTAGAAGAAATAAAAAATAACCAAATCAAAAATAATTAAACTTATCCATTTTACCGATTTACTCTACACTACGGTTTCAAAACTCAATTTTGCAGTTCTGGCAAAGGGCACGAAAAATTAAGTAGCCTTGGTTCAAACTTCGGACTAAGGCTATTTAATTTAATTGTAAAAATGGATGTATTTCCGGTGAATTCAACTCCTCCTAGAATATAATTAAATAAAGCCTGCTGACACTTTGATAAGCTCCCCTTTGAGTAGATACCTGAAATAACATAATTCCTACACAGGGGACATCCGTCTGTCCCCTAATAGATTTTTGCTGCGATAGGCATCCTTCTGCCCATTCCGAATGCCTTACTGGTAACCTTTAGAGCTGGTGCCGCTTGTCTTCGTTTATATTCATTACGATCAATGGTTTTCACGATCCATTTAACAATTTCTGCTTCAAATCCCATGTTTATCAAGTCTGTGACCGAAGCAGATTCTTCGATATAGTAATGTAAAATCTTATCCAAAATCTCGTAGGGGGGAAGGTCATCCTGGTCTACCTGTCCGGGTCTTAATTCTGCTGATGGGGGCTTAATGATAATCTGGGTCGGGATTATTTCTTCCTTTTGATTAATAAAGCTGCTCAGCTCATAAACCATGGTCTTGGGAACATCTGCCAGTACGCTCAGACCCCCGCTCATATCCCCGTACAGGGTACAGTAACCCAGTGCCATTTCACTTTTATTACCGGTAGATAGAAGCAGGTGACCAAATTTGTTGGAAAAGGCCATCAGAAAATTGCCGCGGATACGGGCCTGTAAATTTTCTTCGGCAGTATCCGGCTTAGTGTCTTTAAAGTGCTCGTCCAGGGTATCAATGTAGGCCTTATAAACATCCTTGATGGGAATAACTTTAAACTCCATCCCCAGATTGTCAGCCAGTATTCGGGAGTCTTCTACACTTCCCCGGGAAGAATGAGGTGAGGGCATGGAGATTCCCAGGACGTTACGGGCTCCGACTGCTGCACAAGCCAGGCAGGCTGTGAGCGCTGAGTCTATTCCACCGGAAAGACCTAGCACTACTTTATTAAAGCCGCATTTACTTATATAATCCCTGGTTCCCATTACCAGAGCCTGGTATACAGATTCAATTTCATCCAGAGGATGATAGGGAGTTATGGAATGCCGCTGGTTGGTGTCTATGGTTGTGGTATGTTCTTGGAAGGCAGGAAAGATATGGAGTGGTTCACCATTTTGGTCTAGACAGATACTCCGGCCATCAAAAATCAACTCATCATTACCGCCCACTTGATTCACATAGATAAACATTTTCTTGTATTTGCGGGCATGGCTCTTTATCAAACGGTAGCGGATATCTTCTTTACCGGCATGAAAAGGAGAAGCAGAAATATTTATGAATATAGAAGCACCTTTATCTGCCAGTATCTGAATCGGGTCATAGGAGTACATCTGCTTTTCAGGCCATAACGATGGGTCATTCCAGGCATCTTCACAAATGCTTATTCCTAACAGTTCATCTTTGAAAGGCACCGATTCAATATGTAGGGCCGGATCGAAATAGCGAGCCTCGTCAAAAACATCATAACTGGGCAGCAGGGATTTATGCTGCGCAGCGATTATCTGACCCTGCTCAATAAGCAGGGCTGAATTGAATAAACCCTTGCCCGGCAGGTTACCTGGATAGGGAGTACCCAGTAAGATACCCATCCCATCGAAATTATGGGAGAACTCTTTTATTCTTTCTATAGCCTGGATAATTCGCTCAATAAACCATGGTTTGCTGAGCAGATCCTGGGGGGGATAGCCAGTAAGGTACAACTCGGGCAGGACCAGCAGATCGCATTTATCCCTCTGGCCCATATACATAGCGGTTTTAAGACCTTCAAGGTTGCCTTCGATATCACCCACAGTAGGGTTTAATTGAGCTGCAGTAATTTTCATGCTTTCAGATCCTTTCGGGCTGGTGCGCCCTTATTATTGTTTGCTTTCTTTACCAATAATAAAACTTTCATATTTCACAAAGTTTTTTAGGAGGAGCAGGATTGTTAAAATTTCTTTTTAATCTAAAAAAGATGCTTGTCTCCTGCACTCCAAATATGTGACAATAAAAGAAAAAAATCAACAACCTGGGATTAAGTATACAATATTCCTGGCCATTAACAGTTGCCAAGATAAGCAGCAGCATATACAATATAGCTGGGCATGCCAAATGAATAATAAAAGAACAAGTATTATTGAGGACAAAGGCGTCCAAGATATGTTAAAGGCCACAGGCTGGCTGCAAGGCATATCTTGGACGCTTTTTTGCGCCAACCAGCTGGTTGATAGACCGATATGTATGAATGAAGGCAGGTGATGCCATTGGGAGGAAAAATAATAGTCGCCAGTTCTGCAGCGTCGGAAAGGAAACTAATTATTGAAATCTTGCGCAGGGCTGGACATACGGTAAGCGCAGAAACAGTGGATATTGCTCATACCTTAAGAAGAACCCGTTCATTGTTTCCGGATTTGGTGATTATAGATAATGGTCTGGATGGGGCTAAAGGATTAAAAACAGCAGAGATAATAGCCCAGGACCAACTGGCAGCAGTTCTACTGGTTGTTGACAGTGATATTTTTCCCCAGGCCAGGAATTTCCATTATCTAATAAGGCCAGTAAATCATAACTCCCTTATTCCGGCCGTAGAAGCTGCACTGTATTATTGGAGGCGAGAAGGCGAGCTGCGAGAGAAAATAAGGAAACTGGAAGATACTCTGGAGACTCGTAAAATAACAGATAAAGCTAAAGGCCTGTTGATAGATAAGATGAGTATGAGCGAGCATGAGGCTCACCGTTTCATCCAGAAGGAAGCTATGAAAAGAAGTATTACCCTGAGGCAGGTAGCTGTCGAGATCCTAGAAAAATTTCAAAACAACAAATAAAATGTTAAGGAGTTGAGTGGCATGAGTTTCTATATCCCCAAGGAAAAGAAAATTGAGGTAATGGAAAAGGTTAAGACCCATGGAGTTCGGTTTATCAGGATGCAGTTTACTGACATAGCTGGAATATTAAAAAATATTGCTATTCCGGTTAGCCAGTTAGAAAAAGCACTTGATGGCGATTTAATGTTTGATGGTTCATCTATTAACTGGTTTGCCAATATTGAAGAGTCAGATATGTTTTTGATTCCTGATCCCGACACTTTTACAGTTTTCCCTTGGAGACCATCTAATGGTGCAGTGGCCAGGATGATATGCGACGTATATACCCCGGATATGGAACCATTTGTCGGCGACCCGCGTATGAACCTTAAACGTGTGGTTAAAGAAGCCGCAGATATGGGATATATCATGAATGCTGGTCCAGAAGCCGAATTCTTCCTGTTCCTGGTTGACGAGATGGGCAAACCGATCCTGGCTACCCAGGATGATGCAGCATATTTTGATATAGCTCCGGTTGACCTGGGAGAAGATGCTCGACGGGATATGGTATGTACCCTGGAAGACATTGGATTTGAAATTGAAGCATCACATCATGAAGTTGCACCTGGACAGCATGAGATCGATTTTAAATATGGCCCAGCGGTGAAAGTTGCTGATGATATTCAGACCTTTAAGCTGGTAGTAAGATCCCTGGCAGAACGCCATGGACTTCATGCCACCTTTATGGCTAAACCGATTGCCGGCATCAATGGCTCAGGCATGCATACTCACCAGTCACTGAGTAATCCTGATGGAGTAAATGTATTTTATGATCCGGAAAGTCCCAATGGTTTGAGTGATTTAGCCCGCTGGTACATGGGCGGTATTATGGCCCATGCACGTGGACTTACTGCCGTAACCAATTCCAGTATAAACTCATATAAAAGGCTGGTTCCAGGTTATGAAGCGCCTGTTTATGTGGCCTGGTCAGAAAAGAATCGGTCTTGTCTGGTAAGAGTCCCAGCTAAGAGAGGTTCTTCCACCCGTATCGAAGTACGCCATCCGGATCCGATGTGCAATCCTTATATGGCTTTGGCAGCAATGCTGGCAGCAGGACTCGATGGTATCAAGAACAAGATTGAACCACCTGCTGCGATCGACAAGAATATTTATCACATGACTAAAGACGAAAGAGATGAATTATTGATTCCAAGTCTGCCGGGATCATTAGAAGAAGCACTTGAGGAACTTAAGAAAGATGAAGTTGTTAAAGCAGCTTTAGGACCTCATATTTTACCTAAATTTATTGCAGCTAAAGAAGCTGAATGTGATTCCTATAGACTGTCGGTAACTCCCTGGGAGATTAAAGAATATCTCCGTAATTACTAAACCCAGAAAGGAGTGGGACAGGTGCTGTTAAGAGAGGGAGAAGTGAGAATACCAAGCGGATGCGCTATAGCGGGTATTTTAAACCGCTCTGGCCAGAGGTTTAATGGTACTACTATAATTTCCTGCATTGCTAACATGCATCAGCGCTCTAACGGTCTGGGCGGTGGATTTGCTGCCTATGGGATTTACCCCGAGTATGCAGAACAGTATGCCCTGCATGTATATTATGATCATGAAAAGGCCCGGGAAGAGTGTGAGTATTACTTAAACCATAATTTCAATATAGTTTTGCAGGGACCTGTTCCGCTACGAAGACAAGCCAAAATAAGCAATGCTCCGATAATATGGCGTTATTTTGCCCTGCCCAAGGAAGGACATCTTTTCCAGGAGGAAATAGGAACAGAAGAATTTGTGTTCAGATCAGTTATGTATATCAATTCTTCTATACCTGGAGCCTATGTCGCATCCAGCGGCCAGAACATGGCAGTATTTAAAGGTGTAGGGTATCCTGAAGACATTGGAGAATTTTTCCGACTGGACGATTATTCAGCTTATATGTGGACTGCACATGGTCGTTTCCCCACCAACACACCAGGTTGGTGGGGAGGGGCCCATCCGTTCACTTTATTGAACTGGTCCGTAGTTCATAATGGGGAGATATCTTCTTACAGCACCAACCGGAGATTTTTAGAGATGTATGGTTATACCTGCTCGCTGCAGACCGATACTGAGGTCATTACCTATGCTGTGGATATGCTCATGCGCAGGCATGGATTGAGTATGGAAGATACCGTTAATGTAATCTCAGCTCCGCTGTGGGAAGACATCGAAGATGATAGGCAGAACCGGCTGAGGAGGGTGTATTCCAGTCTCCTGCTAAATGGACCCTTTTCCATCATAGTGGCTACCGGTAATGGGATGATGGCCATTAATGACCGGATAAAACTCCGGCCTTTGGTAGCGGCCGAAAAGGGCGACTGCCTGTATGTAAGCAGTGAAGAAGGAGCCATCAAGGTGGTTGAACCGTCACCGGACCGAATATGGTCCCCGGGCGGAGGAGAACCAGTTGTAGGACTGTTATACGGTAAAAAAGAACTAATAGAACCTGAACCTAAAATCATATGCGCCCAATCGGCCTGAAGGGGGGAAGATGTATGGGTGCTCCATTAAATACCGGATTTCAGATGGGTACACCAGTATTCAAAGTTGATAGAGATCCGGATAGATGTATACAGTGTGGAGTCTGTGTTAACCAATGTGCTAATGAAGTACACCATATGGATAGTGACAGCTGGATGTGGACTGAAGATGAAAAATGTGTAGCCTGCCAGCGCTGTGCAGTTCTTTGCCCCACCCAAGCTATAAGCATAAAGGACTTCCCGGTAATTTTCCGGGAAAACAGTCACTGGGGTTCGGCCAGTATAAGAGAAATATACCGACAGGCCGAAAGCGGAGGGGTACTCTTAACCGGGATGGGCAATCCCCGGCCCTATAAGAATTATTTTGACCACCTGCTGCTCAACGCCAGCCAGGTCACCAATCCTTCCATTGACCCGCTGCGGGAACCGATGGAATTGACAACTTATCTGGGCAACAAGGGTGATTTAATCAGTCAGGTAGAAAAACCCTATCTCAAGTTAAAAATACCGATAATGTTTTCCGCCATGTCATTTGGTTCAGTAAGCTTAAACGTACAGAAATCACTTTCCGCTGCAGCTGAAGAGATGGGTACTTTTTGGAACACCGGAGAAGGTGGTCTTCATCAAGATCTTAAAGAATTTGGACCATGCGCCTTTGTCCAGGTTGCATCCGGTAGATTTGGAGTACATCCAGGGTACCTGGCCAATTCGGCAGCAATCGAAATAAAAATAGGCCAGGGAGCAAAACCCGGAATAGGCGGGCACCTGCCCGGGGAAAAAGTGAGTGAGGAAGTATCTCTGACCCGGATGATTCCAGCCTGGTCCGATGCTATATCTCCTGCGCCTCATCATGATATATACTCTATCGAAGATTTGGATCAGCTTATTGAAACCCTGAAGGTGGCTACCGGGTACAGCAAGCCGATCGCAGTTAAAGTGGCTGCGGTGCATAATATTGGTGCTATAGCTTCCGGTATAGTTAGAGCTGGAGCAGATATTGTAGTCATCGATGGTTTCCGGGGTTCCACTGGTGCTGCTCCTATGAGGATCAGGGACAACGTAGGAATACCTATAGAGATAGCCCTGGCCCAGGTAGACAGCAGGCTCAGAGATGAAGGAATCCGCCAGCAGGCCTCACTGGTAGCAGCCGGAGGCATCAAGAATAGTGCTGATGTTATTAAAGCTATTGCTCTGGGAGCTGATGCAGTCTACATCGCATCTGCAGCCCTGGTGGCCCTGGGATGTCACATGTGCCAGATGTGCTTTACGGGTAAATGCAACTGGGGTTTGGCTACTACTAACCCGGAATTAAGTAAGCGGCTTAATCCGGAAATCGGTATCCAGAGAGCCAAAAATCTACTGGCTGCCTGGGGGCATGAAATACAGGAAATGATGGGCGGTATGGGTATCAACGCCATCGATAGTCTGCGGGGCAACCGGTTGATGCTGCGGGGTATAGGTTTGAACTCGCAGGAACTGGATCTGCTCGGGATAAAGTCGGTTGGGGATTAGGGGTGAATATAAATGAAAGTAATATCAATACCTGAATACTGCCTCGGATGCGGATTATGTGAAATATACTGTGCAGCCCAGCATGACGGCTATAATGGTAACGTTTTAAAGGCTTACAAAAAAGGGAAGCCGGCACCCAGATCTGGATTAATCAAATTCTCGCAGATGTCCTGGCTCAATACCTGCATGCATTGTGATGACGCACCCTGTCTCAATGCTTGCATAAGCGGGGCAATTAAACGAGACGAAAATGGAATTATATATATCGATGAAAACCGTTGTGTTAAGTGTTATACCTGTGTCATGGTATGTCCTTATGGCCATGCCCAGCCATCCAGTGAGAGCGGCAGGATTATTAAGTGTGACTTGTGTCGGGACAGTGAAGGAATACCAGCCTGTGTAAGCCACTGCCCCAACGCAGCTTTAAAGCTGGTGCAAGGGGGGGCTGAGCAATGAAATATGTCATCATCGGAGGCTGTATAGCAGCCTGTGGAGCTATAGAAGGAATTAGAAGTAAAGATGCCAAGGGGCATATTATCGTAATAGATGGTGAAAAAAGGGGAGCTTATACCCGTCCTTTGATAAGTTATTACCTATCTGAACCAGATAGGTATACAGATATAGACTATCGTTCCCCGGGCTTCTTTGAAGACCACCGGGTGGAAGTAATCAAGGCCCGGGTCGAAACAATTGACCGGTCTCGCCAGATGCTTATTCTGGATAATGGAGAACAGATAGATTATGATCGTCTTTTAATAGCCACCGGGGCCAACCCCGTTATGCCACCTATCCCCGGGGCAGATCAGGATTGGGTGAAGCCCTTTTACACCCTGGGGGATGCTGAGCAGATAAATCGGGATATCTTGTCTGCTCGGGAAGTAGTGGTAATAGGCAGCGGGTTAATAGGCATGAAAGCTGCTGAAGCCCTGTATAAAAGGGGTCTTGCGGTCTATATGGTAGAGAAGGAATCTCACATACTGCCCCGCCAGTTAACACCTGGAACCGCTGTTTTTATGCATCGTTATCTGGCTAAAAGGGGTATCGATATAATTACTGGGGAAGAAGTAGCAGTTATACGTCCGGAACATCAAGTTGAGCTGAAAAGTGGCAGGATACTGTCAGCAGATTTGGTGATAATGGCAGTAGGCACCCGCCCTAACGTTGAACTGGCGGTAATATCAGGATTGAAAGTTAACCAGGGCATGGTGGTAGACAGCTACTTGAGGACTTCAGATGATAAGATCTATGCTGCCGGTGATGCGGCCGAAACTCTGAATATAATAAGCGGGCAACCCGAAGTTATGGCCCTTTTACCTCATGCTCACCGGGAGGGTTACCTGGCGGGCCGTAATATGAGCGGCCAGGATATGCGGGATCGAGGTAGTGTTCCTATGAATTCAGTTAAGCTTCTGGGCTGGAATATATGTTCGGCAGGTGCAGCAGGAGATAAGAATGGAGAACTTCTGACCTGGCATGATAATGACCAACTGCTGGAGATCAAGGTCCGGGAAAATTATCTGATCGGATATATCGCTATAAATATGCCACAAGTAGCAGGACCGCTTACCAATGCCATAGAAAAAAAGATTCTGGTTGCAGCTGGTGGTTGGCAGGAATTTATAGAGAGAGGACCGGCACTGGCGACTATCCCTCCAGCTTACTGGCAGGAATTAAGGAGGCTTGAGGCAAATGGCAGTAATTGATGCAGGTCAATACAGTCAGGAAGAACTGATCAAGATATTGAATAATGTGACTGACGATGACATAGAAATTAACGGCTTATGCGGACAGCGTTATATAGCCTGCGGTTGGACCAAACCTAAGCGCTTAATATTAAAAGGAGTACCAGGCAATAATTTAGCCGCTTTTGCAGATGGACCCGAAATCATAGTTCATGGCAACGCCCAGGAAGGGGTAGCCAATACCATGAGCAGCGGCCATATTCAGGTTCACGGACGGGTGGGAGATATTGCCGGCTATGGTATGCGCGGCGGAGAATTGTTCATAGAAGAAGATGCTGGTTACCGCTTAGGCATTCATATGAAAGCTTATAAGGCATACAAGCCGCTTATAGTAGTAGGTGGGTCAGTGGGAGCATTCGCTGGAGAATATATGGCCGGAGGCACTATGATCGTCTTGGGGCTGAACACCAGCCGTCCCCTGGTAGGACCCTACTGTGGAACTGGTATGTATGGAGGGGAAATTTATTTAAGAGGAGATTACCCGGTCAAGAATATTGCCACCAATATTGAAAAGGTTGTAGTATCTGGAAATGAATTAGATAATATCATTGACTACCTACACAGATATTCTATATATTTTAATTACCCGCTGGGGAAAATATTAGATGAACCATTTACACGTTTAAGCGTGCAAAATGTGAGACCCTTTGCGGGCCTGTATGCAGGTTTTGTTAGTTAATATATAGAAAGGGGGTAGAATGTGGAATTTACCAAAATGCATGGTCTGGGCAATGACTTTATCATTGTCGAGGCCTCTTCTTTCCAGGAGGCCCAAAAATTTCAGGCCTATACCCAGCAGCTCTGCGATAGACATTTTGGAATAGGTGCTGATGGACTGATTATTATTGGTAACGATGAGGATCAGGATGTTTTTATGCGTATCTATAATTCTGATGGTTCGGAGCCTGAGATGTGTGGCAATGGAATCAGGTGTATAGCTCTCTATGCCCGCAGATACGGTCTGGTTGATAAAGACCATTTTTCAGTAAAAACCCTGGCGGGCCCTAGATTTCCGCAAATATATCAAGAGGGCGGACAGGAATGGGTCAGGGTGGATATGGGCGAACCTGAACTGGAGCTTCAGAAGATACCGGTCTCCGGTCATGGAAGTAATGCAGCGATACCTTTACCAGGGTTGGGGCAGGATTTTGTATTTACTGCGGTATCGATGGGTAATCCCCACTGTATCATATATGTAGATGACATCGACTCGGTGCCCTTATCTGTATGGGGGCCGCAGATCGAAACCAATGAGATGTTTCCGGAAAAGATCAATGTGGAATTTGTTAAAGTTATTGACGAAGGAGAACTAGAAGCCGTGGTCTGGGAAAGAGGGGCAGGAATAACCCTGGCCTGTGGGACCGGAGCATGCGCTATACTGGTAGCTTCTGTTTTGAACGGCAAATCCCAGAGAAAGGCAACGGTTAGACTGCCAGGAGGAGAACTGGTAATTGAGTGGAATGAGCAGGATAACCACGTTTATATGAGCGGACCTGCGGTGGAGGTTTTCCGTGGAACCATGGAACCAAAATAAACTTAAATATTCATCATAAATGTCTAAAGGAGGACCAAGATGAAAGAAAACACAGCGATGCAAAGCTTACCCCCTTACCTGTTTGCCAGAATAGAGAAAAAGATAGAAGAAGCCCGGGAAAAAGGTATAGACATAATCAATCTGGGCATAGGTGATCCCGATCAGCCTACTCCTAAAAACATAATCGATAGGATGGCAGAGGCTATTTATGATTCTGCCAACCATCAATACCCTTCTTCAGTTGGCCTGCTGGCCTACCGCCAGGCGATTGCCAACTGGTATAAAAGACGATTCAATGTTGAACTGGATGCTAAAACCGAGGTAGTATCCCTATTGGGATCAAAGGAGGGCGTAGCTCATATTTCCTTCTGTTATCTCGATAAAGGAGATATCAATCTGGTTCCTGCTCCAGGATATCCGGTATATGGGATTGGAACCCTCCTGGCAGGAGGAGAATCTCACATTATGCCGTTAACCGCAGAAAACAACTTTTTGCCGATACTGGAAGACATACCGTCTGAAACAGCCAGAAAGGCAAAGTTAATGTTCATAAATTATCCCAACAATCCTACCGGGGCTGTATGTGATATAAAGTTTTTCTCCCGGGTAATAGAATTTGCCCGGAACTATGATATCCTGGTCTGTCATGATGCCGCCTACACTGAACTCTGCTACGATGGCTTTAAACCTCCCAGCTTTTTGGAGGCACCAGGAGCCAAAGAGGTAGGAATAGAGATAAACTCTTTGTCCAAACCGTACAATATGACCGGTTGGAGGGTAGGCTGGGCAGCCGGCAATCCTGCGGCGGTAGAAGTGTTGGGCAGGTTTAAATCAAATGTCGATTCCGGGGTTTTTCAGGCTATTCAATATGCAGGTATAGAAGCTCTGGAAGGTCCGCAGGACAGTCTTAAGAGAATGCAAGAGCTTTACCAGGAGCGCAGAGATACCGCCCTGGAGGGACTTAGAAAGATAGGTCTGGAAGTAACTCCCCCCAAAGGCACCTTCTATCTATGGGTTCCAGTGCCAGCAGGGTATAATTCTTCCGATTTTGCGGAAGCAGTGCTGGAAAAAGCTAATGTGATCATAACTCCCGGGTTAGGTTATGGAGAATATGGCGAAGGTTATTTCAGGGTAACCCTGACCGTAGAAAAAACGAGGCTGGCAGAAGCCTTCGATCGTATCCATAATACCTTCGGCAAATTTTAATTAATTATATCATCAGATAGCAGGTCTGGTGGACAGGGGACGGTTCTCCTGTCCACCTTTATTTATTCTACCTTGCTTCCTGCCTGGGCCCCCGGGGTAGTCAGATAAATTGAATCAATCTCAACTACTACCACCCCTTTGGGATCAAACGGCTTTTCCTTCACCATCTCCACTCCCAGTTCATAATTAGCGCCGCTGATCTCGATGCTGGCCGTACCTTTAAACTGATATCCAGATGAGCTATTCCAAACCGAGACCGATACCTGAGGATTGGCTTGAATATTAGCAATAGTTTTATTCATGAAATTGTCTACCAACATCAAACGACTATCATCCAAAATGGAGTTAAAGTGGATAGGTACTGCATTAGGGACACCGCTGCTGTCTGCAGTTGCCAGTACCCACATAGCACTAGTAAGCAGTGCTTTCATTTCATCGTTCATCTTCGCCATTATCAACCAGACCTCCTCAAAAATAAGTATGAACAAATTATACATTATTATAAGCATAAGTTCATAATGAGACTAAATTCTTGAAAGAATATGATTAGACGTCTATGTGTCTTCTAGTTTCCAGGAATTGATATGCAGGAATAACCCGAGAAGAAGAATACCACCCTGGGCCACGAAGTGTAAATTGTAAAATAAAATGACCACAATGATAAAAGAAAAGACCCATGAGAAAA
>JAENYG010000048.1:10892-18008 GCA_016841875.1 Syntrophomonas sp. | reverse complement strand
CCACCTCGTTTTTTGATTCTTCACTCTCCACATTTCTTTTGGTGCCCTTTAGCATACTGGCCATAATAGCATTTTTGTACTGGGCCAGATCCAATGGCGAGGTCAAAAGCTCCATCTCTTCTTCGGTTAATAGTTCCTGCTTATCCTCTTTGTTCCTGAGATTGTGGATCAAGATGGACTGATTGGCCAGCAAAGTAATCAGGTAAATTACCTCGTCTAAAGCCATTTCAAAGTTCTCTGTTTTCATGAGCTTTTCGCCAAGCTTCTCTAGCCCCCCGTAGCGCTTGGCGATGGCTTTGGTCGCTTTCGTGGTGAGAATCAGCCGGTACTCCCTATCACCAATGGTTATCACTGTACTCCTTTCTTCAGAAGCCTCATCTATTTCTAACGGTTTTACTTCATTAGTCATAATCATCCTCCCATCCTTATTCTGAAACCACTACTGTAGCTACAGTGGTGGACACGCTATCAGCGCCGCTTAGGCTTAAAACACAATAGTAATAGTAGGTACCGGCTACCAAATCGGTAGGAATGTCAAAGCTGGCTGCAGTTTCTCCATTGATAATCGTGCCGCCGGTAGTACTGTCTACCTCATTCTCGTACCATTGGTAAGTGACCGGGTTACTGGTATTGCTGCTGGCTACCACCGAGAGGCTCTCGGTAATGCTGCCTTCAGTCACTTCCGTTGTGGCTGCTGGTTGAGTCGCAATGGTAATGGTGGGTGTTACCTCAGTAAAGTCGGGTTCATAAACAGATGTGAACCAATTGGTAATGATGGAAGCAGCCACTCCATCATCTCCTTCTGTCACTTCTGCTTTCCAGGGATGTTTATTCTCCCCATCAAGCTTGTTTCTCCTGAAAACAGTGCCTTCAATGGTGGGACTACTGAAGGTAATGGAATCCCCCTTGGTGGCCAGACTGGTAGCGGGAATACTAAAGATAACCCGATAAAGCCAGAAGTGACGATATTTCCCGTTAGCCTTTTTAGCCCGAAACCCAATAGCCACCGGGCTGCCACCGTCCTCACTTCTGGAAACTACTACGTTGTTACTGTCAATCTTACAGCCGGTTAAGTCCTGGATAACTGCTGACGCAAGATCATCCACCCCCAGGCTCAAAGCACCGCTTTTAAACTCCTTAACAATTTCTGAGGCCCCATCATCGGCGTACAAAATCGCTTCAATAAGCTCTACACTTAGTTCGGCGGTCATAGCTTTGGCCAGTATTTGGGGAGTGCCATAAGTTTCATCACCGTTTGTATCTTCAGTGATTTTGGCGTAATATAGCCGATCCAATCCTATGGTTGCCACGATCCATCTCTCCTTTCAAAATAAAATTCGGCAAGTTAGCCGGTTATAGGGTTACTGCATATTCTTTAGCCACATCAATAACTATGTGGTGAAAACCTGTATCCGCCTCTTTTCCTATATAGCGGCGGTCAGTAATGGTAAAGTCACCGGCTATGAGTAAAGCCACTATCTGATTTTTTCTGGCCATATAATTACCTTTAGCAAATAAAGAAATCCGAGCTTCCTGTAGGTCCATCTGAGGCAGATTGTCAGCAAAAAGATCGAAGAGATCATTCATAGGGATAATTACTAAATACTCTTCGGGGACCTGATCGCTGAACACTCCGGTTTCCATAGGAAGCCCGGTAACCATTAAAGTTTTTTTGAGGTCTCTTAAAATACTGTTATAGTTGTTCACCATCTGCCTCCCTTCCTACGATTTATTGATTTCTTCATCCAGCTTCCTTTTCATAGCTTCAATACAGGCTTTTTTACTGGCGGTTTTAGCTGGTTTTAAGAATGGCTTAGCGGGTTGACCGGATTTACCATATTCCAGAATATTGGCGATCTTGGCATTGGATTCCCCATCATCCCGGGGTTCATCAAAACCCACCTTGACGTTATAATTGCCGTTTCGATCCAGCCCTGCCGGGCTTACCCCTAAAGCTTTTATAAGTTCCCCGGTGGAGCGGGATTTTGTTTTCAGATTCCTGCCCACCACTGACTGTAGGTTAGCTTTCACTTTATCCGCTACCACCTTGCCGCCTTCCTCAAGCACCTTGGGTATAATTACATCGGTTTTATCTGCCAGAGCCGATACTTTTAATAAAAAGTGTTCCGGCATTTTATAATTTAGTCTTGCCAACGCTCCCCCTCCCCTTTTTATGCCTTGGTGGGTTCCAGCTTTTTTGCCAAAACCTCAAGGTAGAGCCCTTTTACTTTTTCTACATTGATGATGGTGTAGCTCCCAGTGTCACAGACCAGAATCATTCCAGCTTGCAGCTCAAGGTCGGGAATCACCCGCAACTGGAACAAAGCATCGGCTTCGGTGTAGGCAGCTAGGTTAACCCATTTCCGGGAAGGACGGCGTTCTTCCCGGTATGCCCGCGTACTGGCGATGATGTTATCTTCTTTCTTCACAAAGCCTTCTTCGTCTTGGCTGGTGGTAGTCTCGATAATATCTACCAAGGTTATCATTTTCCCAAAGCTCATCTATTTCACCGCCTTTTTTTAAGGCTTCATCGTATCCGTGGTTGCGATTTTTGTGTCTGCCTTTTCGGTAGCAGCGCTTCTGTCTTTTTCTTTGCCTGCTAAACTCTAGTACTTTCACACTTTCCACTCCCTTCCCATGCGCAAAAGAAGATGAACAGCGTTCCAGACCTGCTCCGAGGCCTTAACATTATCGCCAAAGAAACCGCCGGTAGAGCCATCCCGGGATTCGTAAAAGTGAGATGAAAGCATAATGACAGCCTGCTGGGTGGTAGCTGACATTGGCTCTTGTTCATAGGTTCCCGGACTTAAATGTTGAAAGCTCTCTGCATAGGAAATAGCGGCGGCGATATACATCTCCAATAACTCATCGTCACTATCATGGTCTAAAACAAGGTTGGCCTTAACCTTTTCAAGTAGTGTCATCTCCGCCACATCCTTTCCTTATTCCCCTGCTGGAGCCACTATTTCAACCATGAATTCAGTTTCCTCATAGCCGGAGGACCACAGCGTAAAGAGCTTAGGTGTTTCTATAATCTCATCACATTTGAGCCACATGATGATATCTCCGTCTGTGCCACCTACACTGGCTGCCTCTGTTACATCAGCCTGTGTTAGCTGATAATCGTTGTATTTGATTTTGGTGATATCCGAAAGTCCGGTAGATATTAAAATCCCTATCCATTTATGGATGCCCTGTGCCGGATTAGAACTATCAAACTCCACCAGCTCCTCCACATCAACCGTAACATTGATTATGCCATCGGCAATGGTCACATCACTGACCTGGCTTTGATTCGCGGTTATCGGCTGCCCTTCAGTAGCTATCGGTGCTTTCGCAACGGATACGTTCCAGGTGTCAAATTCCATGAAGCGGGCATCCTTAAGCTTGGCAAGCAAGTCATTAAAGTTATCTTTTAAATCACTGACCGTCGCAGCGGTGCTGTTAGCCTGATTTGAAGCTATAGGGAATCCTTTTAAAAATGCTCCCTCTTTAATCTCCAAAGAGCCACCCTCTATAACTTCCAAAATCCCACCAATGACAGTTTTCTCGCCGCCTTGCTCGGTATAGTTTTTTGTGTTATATCCCATGGTTCTACCTCCTTAAAAATCAGGCAGGCAGCCAAATAGACTACCCGCCCTTCTTTATTCTCTTAGGCCTTCTGCTGAAGAACCTTCGCAGATTCGCTAAGGATTAGTTTAGCATCAAGGCGCTGCCAGGCTAAAAATCCCACTTGCCCATTAGCTGCATACAGTTCGTTCAGGCGTTTAAAAGTTCTGCCCTGACGATCAGCAATCCAGTAATAACTGAGATCACCAAAGAGAATGGTCTTCTCCCCGGCAGCAGCTGTCGGCATATATTGAGAGGTTACCACCGGACGGTTTAAGATTGTATCTGGAGTTCCCTGAGTAATGGAGGGCTGCCATAAATATTGTCCCTGGCCATCCTTCAGCTTGCGGATTGCTTTTACCGTTGCATCGTTGACTACAAAGGTGGCATTTTTACGATAAGGAGCTTTCAAGCTAAAGAATAGGTCAATTACTTCCTCCATGGTAATCGCGGTGGGACTAGCTGCTGTGACACCAACCTCAGCTCCCCCGGTGGTATGAAGTAAACCTGTGGGCTTACTGCTACTGTCTCCCAAGAGGAAAGCCTCTTCTTCCGCAGCCCCAATGCGTCTGGCAAATTCCGTGGACACATATCCTTCCAGATTAAAGAAAGCATCATGTAAAAGCTCATCAGAGATTTTTAGCATGGTCCCCAACTTATAGGCCGAAAGGCTAACCTGATCGAATATATCATCTTCTTCCTCGAAGGGTCCAGCCTCATCCATCCAGGAAGCTTTGCCATGGCTAGCCACTACCGGAATCTTTCTATCCCCGAAACTGGTAGAAATCACATGACAAAGCTTTCTCATCACATTGACTTCTTCTAAAGCCTGAATCAGCTGACGCTCATATTCATCCGGCACCAGATACCCCCCTTCCGTATCCTCACCTATCCTGAGGGCATTTTGTACCGCTGGGTTTACCCGGTTTCGCATAGCCCCCCAAAAGGCAACCTTATAGTCCTCTGCGGCTCTACCGGTTTTTTCTTCTCCCATCCTATCCGGACGGGTGGTCAGAGGTTTGTTAATGGGAGCAGATAGCTCTCTGTCTATCATCTCCTGACGCTCAAGGCGCTCTATTTCCTTCCCTAAACTCACAACTTCGTCTTCCATCTTTTCATAGACTGCAGTGTCTTCCGGAGAAATAAGGCCGTTTTCCTGACGGTGTTCGTCTAAAAACTTTTTGGCCTGTTCCCAGACCGCTGCCCGTTTTTCTCTTAATTCTTGAATTCTCTTCATCTTCATTACCTCCAATTTTTAATTAGATTTAGTCGTTTTTCTAACTGGGCTACAGGAACCTGGTTTAAATCCACTTCATTAGCCGGTTGCTCCAGTGTTTCCTGGAAATCGTTAGACTGCTTACTGTCTAAGGGTTCAGCTACTCCTTTGTTTACTGTAAGCTCCGTCATCCTGGCTTTAATCCCCGGCAGCTTTTTTAATAGGGTGTTGGTAACTGTTAGCTGATCAAAAATAAAGCCCTGGTCGGCCATATCCACCGGCAAAGCTTCATAAAGAATCCTATCGGCAAATTTTAGTTCAATGGCTTTATGGGCACTCATCCAGGTTTCTGCGTCCATCATATGGGCGATTTTTATTCGGGAAAGACCGGTCTTGTCGTGATAGGCATTGATTATACTCTCCTTCACTTCGCTAAGTAGATTAATACCTACCTGAAGATCCGCCACTTCGCCCGCGATAAGCATGGCAGGATTATGGATCATGATTACTGAAACAGGAGAAACACACACTTCGTCTCCGGCCATAGCAATTACCGATGCCGCACTGGCAGCCAGGCCATCCACATGTACGCTGACTTTGCCGGGGTATTCTTTAAGCATGTTGTAAATCTGGGCTGCAGCAAAACAGTCTCCCCCAGGCGAGTGTATCTTTACGATGATGTCATCAGTATCAGAGCCGCTACCGTAAAGCTCACTCTTAAACTGTTTGGGGGTGGCATCATCATCAAACCAAGAGGACTCTGCAATATATCCTTCTAAATATAGGGTTCTTACTGCAGACTCCCCGGCTTCATTCGTCACCCAGCGCCAAAATTTATCCATCCCATCAACCTCCTTTTGGGCACAAAAAAAGACGTTATCTAAACGTCTTCTAAGGCTACTTAAGATTTATTTATTTTCTGTTTTTTCTTGTTTAATCTCCCTTCGAACTTCTTTAACTAAATTAACAACATCCTCTTCGCTCTTAAGACCTAATCTTTCCGCTTCTCCCGCCATATCATTTTGAACCTTTTTAAGAACCTCCATGGCAGAATTAGTAATTTCAATCCTATCCTCTTTTTCAGCCCCCATTAGGACACCCCCCACATTCATACTGATTTATAACAAGTATATGCATTTGCAGGGATAAATCAAATGTATTTTACTTCACTCTTCATCACCCGCATTTTCCTCCAGGGCCTTCTTGGCATAAGCCCCCGCCAACTTTAGAGGCAACATATTGCCGTTGGTAAGATAAAGATCCCCACCTTCCTCCTCGGGTATTGGATCCATGTTTTCCATTCTCCTCACATCGTTAACAGAAAAGAATCCGTTTTGAATGCCAATGGCATAACCATCCATCCGGGATTTATAGTCTCCTCGCATCAGCGCTGAAGCATTAAAGGAGACAAAGCAAGTACCCTTCTCCCCCTCTTTAAAAAGCTTCCGGTTCATAGCCTGTTCAATCCGTACCAGCCAGGGACGAATGGTATGAACCACAAAGCTAATTGCCATGTTCTCAATGTTGGAAAAGCTGGATCGGCTCAGATCAGCCACCATATGGGGCGGCACCTGAAAAATCCGGCAGATTTCTTCTATCTGAAACTTTCTGGTCTCTAAAAACTGAGCGTCGGAGTTAGGCATGCTGATAGCCTGGTACTGAAGGCCATCCTCTAGCACCGCCACTTTATAATTATTACTTCCCCCATAAGCGGCCTGCCAGGCATCCCTGACCTTGGTTGGATCCTTTATGGTTCCGGAAGTGGAGAGAATCCCTGTGGGTGTAGCATTGTTAGCAAAAAATCTGCCTCCGTATTCCTCGGCAGCGATATTTAAACCGATGGCGTTTTTTGCTAAAGCCACCGGCGAGTAGCCCATAACCCCATCAAAACCTAAGCCAGGAATATGCAGCACTTCATCCGGGCCAAGATAATAGCTTTGTCCTTCCTTACGGTAGGTGTAGTAAAGTTCACCCTTTTGATCCCGGTCTACCAGCATCTTATCCGGCAAAAGCGGGTATAGCCCCAGCACATCGCCCCGACCATTTCGGATAATCTGAGAGTAGCTGTTCCCCCAAAGGAGAAGATGGGTCATCATCGTCTCCCGCAAGGTAAAAGAGCTCATTTCCGGATTAGGCTCATCATGCAAAATCCGGTACAAGGGATGGTCATACATCTTTTCTTTTCCTTCACCCCGGTACCGGTAGGTGTGCAGAGGTAATGATGCTATTGTCTCAGCAATGATTCTCACGCAGGCGAAAACAGCTGTAGTCTGCATAGAGGTTCTTTCATT
>JAENYG010000048.1:0-10792 GCA_016841875.1 Syntrophomonas sp. | reverse complement strand
CAATGATTCTCACGCAGGCGAAAACAGCTGTAGTCTGCATAGAGGTTCTTTCATTGACTACCTTGCCGGAGACACTTTGCCCCATGTAGAAATTTGGGGCCTGGCTGACACTGTCTTTTGGTTTGTCACGGGATTTAAAAAGACGTTTTAGAAAATTTGCCAAGGCTTTTCATTCCTCCTTCCATCGTTTTTGGGTATAAAAAAACACCCTTTATAGAGTGTTTGAGTTAAATACCTTTTAATTATGAATCACTATTTAAGGTACAATTTTTGGTTCTTCCTTTGTGAGCATATTTAGTTCATTATAGCCTGCTACTTTCTTTTTCGTAGTTCTGTTGTAGATTTATCCAGAAGGTAGCTTCAATACCAAGTACATCCTCTAGTCTTTTTGCAAAAGATACAGAGATTGGTGCTAGACAGTTCACGAGTTTGCTTATGTGAGCTTCTTTAACACCAGTTCTGATAGCTAGTTCTCGCTGACTCATATTACGATCTTCTAATATTTCTTTTAATGTCTCACCTGGATGAATAATAAACTCGCGAGAAATGTGATTAATTTTTTCTTCCATATAATCCATCAACCCCATGTAATTAAGTATTTCTATTTTCTTATTGTCTATTAGATCATACTACTATTAAAATGCCAAGGCACAAAAAGCATCTTCTTTAAACTGCTCACCTTTTATTATTTTGAATTGGTCAGCTCATGAATTCTTCCGCCCAGTACCACCGGGCTTTTTTGAGATCTTCGACTTCTTTTGTTTTATCTTTTTTCGCCACCCGTGAAACATACTTAATGACATTACCCAAACAGTATCCCAGTTTCTTATCTTCAATGACATCAAGTTCTTCTACCATTCTTCTACCCCACTGTCACAAAATAATCATATCCCTCTTATCATAAATAGATCCCCCATCATCGGGCGGATTTACTGTGGCTCTGGCCAGACCCATGATCATGGCTACAATGCCGTCAATCTTTTCTACGGATTTATCCTTATCCACTTTGATATTTCCGGCGGGATCGGTTCTTACCACAATATTATCCGCCATCCATCTAAGCACCGGATGACCGCCATGGGCGATTTGCTGGCTTAAAATCAAGCGCATCATTTCTTTGGTGGGTGGTGACATATCCTTAAAACCCTGACCAAAGGGCACAACTGTAAAGCCCATACCTTCTAGATTTTGACTCATCTGGGTAGCTCCCCAACGGTCGTAGACAATTTCCCTAATGTTATATTTCTCCCCCAGCCTTTCGATGAACTTTTCAATAAAGCCATAATGAACCACATTCCCCTCCGTTAGGTTTAGCAATCCCTGCTGGTACCAGATGTCATAAGGTACGCTGTCTTTTTTCACCCGCTGGTAAAGAGTCTCTTCCGGTATCCAAAAGTAAGGGAGCACATAGTATTTGTCCCCTTCCTCCTCTGGTGGGAACACCAGCACAAAGGCGGTGATATCGGTAGTAGAGGATAAATCCAGTCCTGCATAGCAGGCCCTTCCTTGCAGCTCTTCGGGATCAACCGGGAAATTACACAAATCCCACTTCTCCATGGGCATCCATTTAATATTCTGCTTTAACCACATGTTTAACCTTAGCTGCTTAAAAAGAGCCAAATCCGCCGGATCGTCCTTCGCCTGCTGATAATGTTCCCGAACCCGTTCTATCTGAATGGTATGGCCCAGACTGGGGTTGGCCTTATACCAGTTGTTTTCATCTTCAATATCCGCATCATCTTCCAGTCCATAAATGATGGAAAGAAAACTGGGATCTACTCTTCTGCCTTCCAAGATATCTTTAGCCTTGCAGTGCATTTCCCAACCATAGCCGGAAAGCTGGTTGCCTGCGGTGGTTAGATATAAAAAGAGGGGTTGGGTCCTGGCATCACCAGAGCCGGTAGTGAGCATCTTAGCCAAATCCGGATTAGGATAGGTCCAGATCTCATCTAAAATTACACAGGAAGCGTTAAGTCCCGATTTGGATTTCACATCAGAGCTTAATACCTGATAAAAGCTCCCGGTCTTAGGGTAGACAATTCGTTTAGTAGAGCGTACTAAGTTTGTGACTTTGGAGAGGGTCGGATTTCCTTCCACAAAGTTAACACTGGTATTAAAAATGATGCTGGCCTGCTGCCTATCGCAAGCGGCCACATATACTTCTGCATTAGGCTCCCCATCAGCTAAAAGCATATAAAGGGCAATGGCTGCGCCGATTTCCGATTTACCGTTCTTCTTCCCTATTTCCAAATAAGCGGTGCGATATTGCCTTGTGCCATCTTCCCTCAAAGTGCCAAATAGCTTGCTCACCAAATCTCTCTCCCAAGGCAGCAAGATGAAAGGTTGACCTGACCATCTGCCTTTGGTGAGTTTTAATTGCTGGATAAAGTTGATAGCATGGTTAGCATGAACCTCACTGAAAGGCAAGATGATCACCTCCTTCCTCGTTAGTCATCTTCCGCCATACCCATGAAATCCTCTGCATTCGGTATTTCTGCCAGTAGATTGGCCATGGCATCTCCCTCAATAACACCACCGGCGTTAGTAATGTTAAGTCTACTGCGGGCTGAAGGAGTAAGCCCCAGCTCGGAGCAGAAGTTTCGCATCTGCTTTAAATTCTGCTGAGCAATAGAAACTTGCGGAATCTGCTGAATATATCCCGAGGCTGTCTTTAAAATGGAACCATGCTTAGAGATGAATTCCTCAGCTTCCTTCCATCTAGCATAAGCCTGGCAGTAACCGGCAAAGGCGGCCATGTCTATTCGAGTTAAAAGCCCCATCTCCTCCAACTCTTTTGATAACCTGCGCCATTCTTTCTTGGCATCCGGAAGCAGCCATGACGGGCAGTTGGGTGCTTTCTTTTCTGGTTTTGGTTCATTTTGATTTAAAGGTCTTTTGCCGGGATTGCCTTCCAGCACTTTTAGTGCGGTAGGTTTCGGTGGTCTTCCTCTGCCTGCCATTGGCTTCACCTCCTTCATTTTGCACAAAGAAAAAAAGACCCGAAGGTCTTTATTTGCAGCATATAATATAAGTTACTTTAAAGAAAAAGAGTCTTTTTGAGGCCCCATCAATCTAATCTTCATTTTTAACATATGCAGTGGCTCTTCCGGAACCAACTTTTTTAATATACCCTTCCTTCAATAAATCAGAAAGAGCCTTTTCAATGGTAGTCACACTGATATCAGGGTAAATATTAGCTATATCTGACTTTGAAATCTTTCCAATTCTTCTATCAAATAATTCCTTTACCCTTTCAGTTTTACCCATTTTATCAACCACAACTGTTTCCACTCTATGAGAAAACTCCTTATAGGCTTTAGCTATTATCCCTAAATAATACTTTACAAAGGGGAAATAGTTGTTTTGATTTTCATACCACCCCTCTGAGCTTTGTTGAAGTGTCCTGTAATAACTTTCCTTAGAGTTTTCTATCAGCATTTCAAGGCTAATATATTTCCCTACAAAATAACCCTGTTGGTATAGAAGTAATAAGGTTAAAAGTCTGCTCATTCTTCCATTTCCATCATTAAAGGGATGGATTCCTAAAAAGTCAAAAACAAACTTGGATATTAAAATCAAAGGATCAATTTTAGCCTCTCTAATAGCCTCTTGATACTCAGTACAAAGTCTTTCTATAGCTTCCGGTGTTTCAAAAGCTGATAGAGGTTTAAAACGAATGTGTCTTATCCCTTTTCCGTCCACTTCTTCTATGATATTATCCTGATTCTTATACTTTCCACCATCAACTGTTGGGTGAAAGCTATATAAGTCCCTGTGCAATTGAAGAATTACATTTGGTTTTAAAATAATATGCTCATAGTTTTCGTAAATTGTGTTTAAAACTTCCCTGTAGCCAGCGATTTCTTCTTCATCTCTATTAAGAGGCTCTGCTTTTTCAGATACCAACTCCACCAGCCTTTTATCTGTTGTAAATATACCCTCAATCCTATTGGAAGCACCTGTGCTTTGAACTTTTGCTACTTCAAGCATTGATTTTAGAATATCCGGCTTTGCTTTCATAAAAAGCTCTTGTTTTCCCTTATATCCATGAATTGTTGAAACCAGATTCATCACTTCAGGCACCATCAATTCTTGATCAACTTCCCTATAATTAAACTTTTTCATTATACTTACCTGCCTATTTAAAGATTTATATGCATAATTTTATCACTATTATATGCAGATAACAATCAAAATATGCAGATACTAATATAAACCTCTATCCCTTAATCCCCTTAAAATTGTAATTCCCTTTTTTAATTTCCTCATGGTCTGCCTCAACTGCTTTGTTATAATCCGGCTCATTGGTCTCCTTTTCCTTACAGCTCATGCAAAGGCAATCTTCATTGAACATGGACATGATTCTGCCGCCCGCTAAACTGCCACCGCAGCGGTCACAAGTTTTCTGAGTAAAGAAATTATCCGGTGTCTTTTTATTCATGTTCTCTCACCGTCCTAAAGGCAGCACTACCCCCCAGATGAGCCAACATCGCTTTTCTGCTAGCCTTGTATTTTTCTCCATTCATCCCCAGCCGAATGAGCCAAGTCCTCAAAGCATATTTGGGATTTTCCTCTTGGGTCTGCTTAAAAGATGCCCTCTTTAATGTTTTAGATAAAGTGTTAATTAAAGCCGTAAACTCTGTAAAAGCATTTATAATATCCTGGTCCGGATTTATCCTGCCCAGTTTAAAGGTCAAGGTTTCTTCCCCAAAATCAAAGGTCAGCCCGGGACACCGGTCTGCTCCTAAATTTTCAAGGGTTGCTTTAAAATCCTCTAAAGTGCTGATTTTTTCCTTGCTTAGATCTTCAGCGAAACTATCATCCATAAAAGGAACCTCTGTTTTAAAAGCCTGCATTATCAGGTTTTGTTTGCTGTAAATCATGTTAATGAGATTCCGAAGGCTTAAAGCTGAATGGCCCTCTAAAGGAAACTTTACTTCAATACTATCAAAAGCTTGTGTGTCACCGTTAACCGCGATTGCCCTAGCTTCAGGTTCGGCCTCCATTGGTATCTCCCCAGTAATCTCCTCTTCAGCTACTACTGCACTCGGTGGCGGTGCATTTAAAATTTCCTCCATGCTAACTACTTGCCCATCGCTAGTGGTAATAACCCCATGCCGGTCAATGGTGTAGATTTCATCAGCGGTTGTGATTTGGTAGTTAAAACTGGGAACTGACAGATATTTTGGCGTAACTCCTAAGTGCTGGCCCAGCTTTTTTACTATTTGTTTACGCTTCATAAATTTTTTCCTCCCTTGTGTTTTTGGTACTCTATACATTGCTCTAAACACAAGATATATCAAGCTATTTATGCATTTACATCAAAACTTTTTAATCTTCTTTCAATCCAGTTCCAGGCCAGTGTAGCGGGGATAATTATAGCCTTCCGGATTAATTAACACCTTTTCACCGGTATCCTTATTAACCACTTTGATACATCTTATTTCCCTGTCTTCACTGATGCCACCGTCCTCCGGCCTGATCCAAGGTTGATCTTTGAGAAAATCCTCTGCAAAGCTTTTAAAATCATCATCCCTTAATATAACTGTCCTTGTGACAGTATAGGGCTGCCCTTCCTGGCCCTGGCGAAGAGCAGTTTCCGTAAATTCCTTTAGTTCCTGCAAGTCCTTTACTTTTCTTCCAAATAAGACTTTAATCATCGCACCTGCCTCCTTTCCCTATTTCGTACGTCTCGTTCTTTTCTGCTGATATCGAGAGCGGCTTCAATGTATTTATTATCAAAACCAGCCATAGCATAACCGGCCCTTACAGTTTTAAGATAGTTCCGGCTCGGTAGGTTAAGCTGAATCCTCTCCATCACTTCATCTGTCATGATATACACCATGGCGGTAATTCTCTCGCCGGTTTCAAGGTTCAATTTCACTTCCATCTTTTCATAAAACCTGGGGTAGCCTTCGTAATAATCCAGTGCCGTTTCATCTTCCGGCTGCAGCTCCCACACCAACGCCGGTACCTTACTTCCCCGTTTTGATTCAATAGTGGCATAGGCATTATCTTCTCTGCCTTTGAAAAGCAGCTGATAATCTAAAAGTATCCCCTTGCCATAGATTTTAGCTGTAGGACAGCGATAAACCATCTGCCCCAAATTCAAGTTAGAACCATAGGCTAAGTTTAGAATTTTATTTTCCTTCATTGTTTCACCCATCCTTTCCAAAGAGCCTTTCTCTGCCTCACTTTGGCCCCGTGTGGCCCTTTATATCAAGGCTTGCCCTTCTATACCACCTAAAGGGCGGTTCCCCGCCCGGTGGCCTTTAGGTTGCTGTCTTTTTTAGTTAAGCGGCCCTTTGGAATCTCCAGGCTGCACTTCCCCTTAGGTGCTTTATAAGGTGCTCCCGGCAGTTTTTGAATTCTTCGCCGATGAAGCCGATTCTGTTCAGCCAGGTTCTCATGGCGAATTTCGGGTTTTCTACTTGGGGCTTTTTGCTGCTGGCGCTCTTTTGGGTTAAAGCTTGGTAATTCATGGCTAAGGAAAGGGTTATGTATGTGCGTATTTTCCCGGCATGCAGTCGGCTGGCGTTAAAGCCTCTTAGCTCTACTGTGCCGCAGCCGTTAAAAAAGCTATGTAGGTTGAGAAAATGATACCGGCTTTCATGGTAGTGCCTTGCTCGGCTATCGCTGTAGCCTTCATACCAAATGTCCTCTATCTCTCTAAAGGTGGTAGGCTTTTTCCGGTTCATTCTCTCCACCAAATCTTGGTCCATCTTTTTGCAGTAGCGCATCCTGGTTGGCTCTATCTCCAGGCTTTCATAAAGCAGGTCGTTTCTGGAGTAGATGATGTTAATAAAGTTCCTTAGGCTCCTCGGAGTGTGATCGGCCCCGTTCAAGTGGATGTGAACCCCTGTTCTGTTAAGCCTCTCTGAGAAGGCCCCAGCCTTTCTAAGTTTTCTGATTAACTCCTGCAAAGTGGCCATGTCTTTTTCGTATGTAAGAATGGGGCTAACCAGTTCAACGCTGTATTCCCTGCCCGCTGAAACCTTCTCTCCGTTTACTTTCTTTTGGGTGTAGATGCTGCCATCGTAGACGAATTTCCAAACTCTTCCGTCCGGGGCAGTAACCTTGCAAGTACCGTAAGAGTCCCTTGTCTCTGTAATGGTTCCACCCAAATACCTGGCTGCAACCTCGGCTGCTTGCCTTCTGGTAATTCCCGTAAATTCTACTTCAATACCGAACTTGGCGGCTAAAAAGTTTTTGTTTTCCATCTGTATTTCCCCCTTCGTGTGTTTTTTGGTAGTCTATATATCACTTAGAACACACATAATAGCAAGGTTTTTATTGAAGAAATACAGTATTTATTTCAATACAATTTAGGGTTAAAACTTACTCAACATCCACGTATTCCATGATAATTCTTAGGGCCTCATCATAGGATCCGGAGGCCATAACTCGCTGGCTTACCTCTTGGGCTTGCTCATTTTTCCCGCTCGCTTTCAGAGTTTGCCGCACCCGGCCTAAAATGAAGAATATATTGCCGTCCTCTCCAACCAGCCTACATTGGGGTTTTAACCCATCAGTTTTTTTCTTACTACCCATAAAAATACCTCCAAATAAGATAGTCACACCATATATCCCTCAATGTTCTCATAATAGCAAGAGGATTTTAGTGTGAATCTTATACGAAAATAGTAGGCTGTTAGCCAATTTCCAAATCCTTATATTGGATCTTTTTCCCATCCCTTATCAGATAAACTTCCTTGTCACTTCCTACATGATCGATAAATCTTTTAACACCAACATCCACAAAGCGTTCTTCAATTTCTATGGCAAAACAAATCCTATCGGTCTGCTCACAAGCTATCATGGTTGAAGCGCTGCCGGAGAAGGGATCCACAACAATAGCGTTAACAGCTGTGCTATTTTTAATGGGATAGGCCATTAAAGGTACCGGTTTCATGGTGCTGTGGAGTTTATTTTTAGAAGGTTTATCAAATTCCCATATAGTAGTCTCAGATCTTCCCGCATACCATTTGTGCTTACCACCCTTTTTCCAGCCAAAAAGGCAGGGTTCATTTTTCCACTGATAGGGTGAGCGGCCCAGTACCAGTGATTGCTTAACCCACTGACAAACGCCTGATAAATAAAACCCGGCATCTACAAAAGCCCTTCTAAAAATTAACCCTTTAGTGTCTGCATGGAAAACATAGATAGAAGCATCGTTTGCCATGATGCTTTCCATATTTTTAAATGCGCTTAAAAGGAACTTATAAAATTCTTCGTCTTGGAGATTATCATTTTTGATGGTTCCCTGGCTTCCTTCATAGGCAACACCATAAGGTGGATCAGTCAGTATCAGGTTGGCTTTTTTGCCGTCCATTAATTTTTCATAGGTTTCAACTTTGGTGCTATCGCCACACATAAGGCGATGCCTGCCCAATAGCCAAATGTCACCCGGTTTTGAAATAGGCTCCTCCTCCAAAGCAGCATCTACATCAAAATCATCATCTGTAACATCCTTATCATGGACTTGGCTAAATAAATCTTCAATTTCTGCGGCATCAAAGCCGGTTAAGGTTAAATCAAAATCCTGTTCATTAAGATCATTAAGTAATTCAGCTAAAGCCTTAACTTCCCAATCACCGGTCACTTTATTAAGAGCCACATTTAGAGCCTTTTCCTTATCTGCAGGAAGCTTTACTACCACACATTCAACTTCGGTATGTCCTTCTTCCAATAAAATTTTGTACCGTTGGTGACCGCCCACGATATTTCCGGTTTCTTCATTCCAGATAATAGGCTCCACATATCCGAATTCTGTCATGGAACGTTTAAGCTTCTCATAAGCCGGATCCCCGGGCTTTAAATCTTTGCGAGGATTGTATTTAGCCGGTTTGATTTTAGTTACCGGTATTTTTTCTATTCTCAACCTGACCCCTCCAATCAACAATATTTCAGTTAAGTTTTCTTTGTTTCCTTGTTATAATGATTACACGGATACTGAGATGTGTGTAATCATTATAACTTGCGCATACTATAAAGGAGGTTATTATTGTGCCTGCAAATGCAATGGAGCGTGATGTCATGAATCGGAAAATAATAAGCGTTTCCAAAAAACGCCAGATCACCATTCCTTTACAGTTTTATAAGCATCTTAATCTCGACAATGAGGTTGAATGTTCTCTTGAAGATGGCAAAATCATTATCAAACCCTTACACAGAGAAGCTGCTGAGTTTTCTGTAGAAATACTAAAAGACTTAATTTCTCAAGGCTATTCAGGGGAAGAACTTGTTACTCAGTTTGAAATCCAAAGTAAAAATATTAAAAAAGCTATCGCTGTTATGCTAGAAGAAGCTGATGCTATAGCCGCTGGTGAAATACCTTCAGCTAGCTTTGATGATATTTTTAATTCCGAGGATTAGCCATGTATGAGATATTTAAGCTTGGTTTTAATATCGTGTTTCTTCAAATAGCTGCCCAGCATCTACCGGCTTGCCATTTAATTTTATTTCTATATTGGGGTTATACTGATAAAGCCGTTTAACGGTTAAATCGCAATAACCTGGCGAAAGCTCCATACCATAGCAATTACGACCTAACTGCTCTGCGGCCAATAGGGTAGTCCCGGACCCATTGAAAGGTTCATAAATTATATCCCCCACATCGGTAGTAAGCTTAATAAAAAAAGCTGGCAGCTTAACCGGAAAAACTGCTGAATGTTTTAAGGTTTCCTGATTGCCCGAAATCTGCAGTACATTACCTGCCCTAGCTATTCCTTTTTTAAATTTGCCACTGACACTGATATTGCCGGACCTACCTTTTGATTTATTGGTCTTGCTGAAAATTCGTATTTTATTCGACATCTTTCCAACATTCCGGGGTTTGAATTTTATTTTCTCCGAACGTGTAAAATGAAAAATATCTTCGTACATATCCACCAGATCCACCGACAGTGTCTTAAGCCTATCTTCATCTACCTCAACCAGCTGCACCATCCAGTCAATTTCTTCTTTCTTGGTAAAAAAGTGTACCGGTTCAAAATCATTTCTTAGTCGATTTGGCCAGCCACCGGGAAGACCGGTTTTAGTCCAGATAAGCTGATCAACATATCTCCAGCCAGCCTCCACCATTGCGATTATGGTTTTTAACGCATAGAGAGATCGCTGGCCTCTTTCCACATGCTCCTTGATGTTGATAAAAAAAGAACCGCCATCATCTAATACTTGGTAGACGTTTTGGGCTACTTTCATAAACCAATTGGGGTAATCATCAGGAGGAATACCGCCATAATCATCTTTACGCTGCATAGCATAAGGCGGGGAAGTAATAATGCAATTTGCTTTTTCCCCGGCCATCAGTCTTGTTATAGCTTCCAAGTCAGTGCTGTCTCCGCATAGCAGACGATGTCTTCCCAAAAGCCAAAGATCACCTGGCTTAGTTATAGGCTCAACCGGTTCATCCTCATTAAAGTTGTCTTCCACTACTTCCTCTTTAAGACCCAACAGTTCATCTATTTCTTCAGCGTCAAATCCAGTAATATCTTTCAAATCATCATCCAAACTTTTTAACAGCTCTTCCAATTTAGGAAGATCCCATTCACCACTGATTTTATTTAAAGCTATGTTTAGAGCCTTTTCCCGTTCCAGTGGCAGATCGACCACCGAAACCTCTGTCTCGGTATCGCCCCGATCTATCAGTATCTTTAAGCGTTGGTGGCCGGATATAAGCACATTGCCCCTTTTATTCATAACTAAAGGTTCTACTAAACCAAATTCCTGGATAGATTTTTTCAGCTTTTCGTATTCCGGATCTCCGGGTTTCAAATCCTTTCTTGGATTA
>JAENYG010000047.1 GCA_016841875.1 Syntrophomonas sp. | reverse complement strand
AAACGCAACCTCTTTCTCCTGGCTGGGTTGCAGTTACTTTGTCTATTGAGGAAATTATAGAATCCCGCCCTAGTTTTGCATATCTCCTTGCACTTAAGCGGATGCTTATGGTATATTATTTGTTGGTAAATACACACGCTGATTGACTGATTGGACAGTGCTTAGCAATAAGTTTCCAGTTGGGATGAGATGGCGGAGGAAAAAAACTAAAGGAGGATATCAATGTCAGTTATTACTATGAAACAACTGCTGGAGGCAGGAGTACACTTTGGTCATCAGACCCGCAGGTGGAATCCCAAGATGGCGACTTACATTTATATGGAGAGAAATGGGATTTATATTATCGACCTGCAGCAGACGGTTAAGAAATTTGATGATGCCTATGCTTTCGTCAAGAACACCGTTGCAGATGGCAAGAGTGTTCTTTTTGTTGGGACTAAAAAACAAGCCCAGGAAACCATCAAAGATGAAGCCAGAAGGTGCAGTATGCATTTTGTTAACCAGCGCTGGTTAGGCGGAATGCTTACTAACTATAAGACTATCAGAAAAAGAGTGCTCAGGTTAAAGCAGCTTGAACAGATGGAAGAGAGCGGTGCTCTTGAGGTTCTAACTAAGAAAGAAGTTGCTAAGCTCTTGAATGAAAAAGAAAGACTGGAACGCTTTTTGGGTGGTATAAAGAATATGGATAAGCTCCCGGGAGCAGTTTTCGTGGTTGATCCAAGAAAAGAAAAAATTGCGGTAGCGGAAGCACGCAAATTGAATATACCGGTTATTGCTATTGTTGATACCAATTGTGACCCGGATGAAATCGATTTTGTCATTCCTGGTAATGATGATGCCATCAGAGCGGTTAAATTGATTTCTTCACGAATAGCTGATGCGGTTTTAGAAGGCAAACAGGGAGAACAGGTTACTGCTTAGATAAAGGGAGACATCACATGCTCCCTTTTTTGGGCTATCTTAATAGGAAATTAAACTATAATCCATAATTAGGAGGTTAAGTAAGTGAGTATTTCAGCTGCAATAGTTAAAGAATTGAGAGAAAGAACTGGAGCCGGCATGATGGACTGCAAAAATGCTCTGGTTGCTACTTCAGGCGATATTGAAAAAGCTATAGACGAATTAAGAACTAAAGGCTTGGCCAAAGCTGCCAAGAAAGCAGGCAGGATAGCCAGTGAAGGGATCGTTACCTCTTACATCCACGGTGGGGGACGGATAGGAGTTCTGGTGGAAGTAAACTGTGAAACCGATTTTGTGGCCAAGACCGATGAATTCAAACAGCTGGTGCACGACGTCGCTATGCAGATAGCTGCCGCTAAACCCTTATATATAACACGTAGTGAAGTACCCGATGATGAAATTGAGCGTGAAAAAAATGTACTGCGGGCTCAAGCTCTGGAAGAAGGAAAACCCGAGAAAATTATAGAAAAGATGGTAGAGGGTAGAATAGAAAAGTATTTCAAAGAGAGCTGCCTTCTGGAACAGGCGTTCATAAAAGATCCTGATAAAACTATTGAACTGTTGATCCATGAGAATGTAGCAAAAATGGGTGAAAATATTGCAGTTAGAAGATTTTCTCGTTACGAAGTGGGCGAGGGAATCGAGAAAGAAGAAAATGATTTTGTAGCTGAGGTTATGTCTCAATTAAAATAGGGTTTTATATTTTTAGGAGGTTATCGTTTGCAAACTGCTCCATACAAGCGCATTGTTCTGAAGCTCAGTGGAGAAGCCCTGGCTGGAAACGACGGCTTTGGCATCAACCATGAGATAATTACAGATATCTCGAAACAGGTAGTTGAAGTTGTACAAAAAGGCGTAGAAATGGGTATCGTAGTGGGCGGCGGTAATATATGGCGCGGCGTCGCTGGAAGTGCTAAAGGTATGGATAGGGCTACTGCAGATTATATGGGCATGTTAGCTACGGTTATTAATTCACTGGCCCTGCAGGATGCTCTGGAACAGACTAATATGCCTACCCGGGTCATGTCTGCTATCGAGATGAAAGAAGTAGCAGAACCGTATATCAGGCGCAGGGCGATTCGTCATATGGAAAAGGGCCGGGTGGTTATTTTTGCCGCTGGCACAGGAAACCCGTATTTCTCCACCGATACTGCTGCTGCATTGAGGTCTGCAGAAATAGAAGCAGATGTTATACTAATGGCTAAAAAAGTAGATGGAGTTTATGATTCCGATCCAGTCCAAAATCCGCAAGCAAGAAAGTTTAAATTTTTGGAGTATATCGATGTGATAAATAAAGGATTGGGTGTAATGGATTCGACTGCAGCCTCTTTATGTATGGAGAATAATATACCTATAATTGTGTTTGATTTAACCAAATACGGTAACATACTCAAGGCGGCAATGGGGGAAAAAATCGGCACTTACGTAGGGAGGTAACAAAATGGTAAAAGATATTTTGCGTGATGCTGAAGAAAAGATGCAGAAAACTATTGAGTTTTTGGCTAAAGATCTCTCCACCCTGAGAGCTGGCCGGGCTAACCCGGCTATGGTCGAAAAGATTACGATTGATTATTACGGCGAAACAACTCCGATCAACCAGTTAGGTAATATTACTGTTCCAGAAGCCAGATTGCTGGTTATTCAACCCTGGGACAAAAGTATAATACCGGAGATCGAAAAAGCTATTTTTAGATCTGACTTGGGGATAACTCCTTCCAATGACGGGATTGTCATCCGTATTGCCATTCCCCAGCTGACGGAAGAGAGAAGGAAAGAATTAGTTAAAGTGGTCAAGAAAAAAGGGGAAGAGACCAAGGTCGCAATTAGAAACATCCGCAGAGAATCAAATGACATGCTTAAAATGAGTGAAAAAGAAAAAATGATATCCGAAGATGAAAACAAAAAAGGCATGGATGAGATTCAGAAATTCACAGATAAGTATGTGAAAAATGTGGATCAGGTTTTACAGGCCAAAGAAAAAGATATCATGGAAGTATGATTAACAATAGTCTAGATTGCGCTCCGCTTTGGTTATACTTATAATAGCCATATACCCCCTTTCTGGGGGTATTATAGTTTGGGCGAGAGAAGGGATATTGTGGATATTAAGAATAGGAACCTGGAGTTTAATAATATGCCACAACATATTGCTATTATCATGGATGGCAATGGAAGGTGGGCTAAAAAAAGATTATTACCCAGAACCATGGGACACCGAGAGGGTATGAAATCAATAAAGAGGATTGTTGAAGCTTGTATGGAACTAAAAATACAAGTATTGACTGTTTTCGCTTTTTCCACCGAAAATTGGAGACGTCCACAGAATGAAGTCAGTTATTTAATGGACTTATTGATTGAGTTTCTAAATAAGGAACTTCAAGAGATGCATGAAAATGATATACGGATAAAAATACTGGGAGACTTCAGTTCACTGCCAAAGAATTGTGTTGATAGCATTGAACACGCCCTGCAGCTTACCAGTGAAAACCAGAAGATGACCTTTAATCTGGCCATAAATTATGGCGGCAGAACCGAGATACTTCAAGCTGTAAAAAGACTGGGGCAGGAAATATCTGAGGGGCGAATAAATACGAGTGATATAAGTGAAGAGGTCTTTTCTAGCTATTTGTATACCAATACCATGCCTGATCCCGATTTGTTGATACGAACTGCTGGAGAACTGAGGTTGAGTAATTTTTTATTATGGCAGATAGCCTATACCGAATTGTGGATCACCGATGTAACATGGCCGGAGTTTACCAAAGAGCATCTATTACAGGCCATTACAGAATATCAAAAGCGTGATAGAAGATTTGGGGGACTAAGTCACCAATAGTAGGAAGGTCAAAATGTTAAAAGCAAGAATACTCAGTGCAGTAATTGGTATACCTGTATTATTAATAATCCTATACGAAGGCGGCATTTACTGGTGGTGTCTATTTGCCATCCTGGGAATTGTGGCTTTGTATGAATATTATAGAATGATGTCCATCAAAGGGTATGATCCTATATATATTCCTGGTTTTATGGTTCTGCTGGCTATGCTTTTATCTGCAGCTGTCCCCGGATACCTGCTTCCCGCTTTTCTGTTGATAATTATTATATTTGCCTTATATATGATTTTCCAATATCCTCGAATAGATATTAACGATATCTCGTTAAGTTTTTTTGGGGCTTTTTATATGGGTCTGCTGTTAAGTTTCTCGTTAAAAATATTTTACCTGGATAACCGTTTCTGGATAATGGTATTGTGCTTACTGCTTACCTGGGCCAGCGATACCGGAGGATATTTCGCCGGGCGGTTCCTGGGCAGTAAACCCCTGTCCCCGCAGATAAGCCCCAATAAAACCCAGGAAGGGGCAGCAGGGGCGATCATTCTCTCTATTGCAGCGGCCTTTTTATTTTTTAGTATAATTGAAATTGGACAAACAAATTTCGCATATGTATTGATATTAGGACTGAGTGCCAGCATTCTTGCTCAGATAGGAGATCTGATGATATCTGGAATGAAGAGATTTTTTGGGGTCAAAGATACTGGGAAGATCATTCCTGGTCACGGTGGAGTACTGGATAGGTTGGACAGTTTCCTCATGGTAGTTCCTCTAGTTTATTATTTCTTTACGTATGTGGTCCGTATTTGATATACCTTTTAACGATATTTAACGGTAAATCGGGTTTTAGAAAAGGGGTAAGATATTGGATCCTGAACTAAACAGATATGTTAAATTATTTGTTAAATTAGGCATAACCGTATTAGCTATCCTGGCTATTTATTTGATGATATCCTTTATATTACCTATAATCGGAACAGTGCTTTCTAATCTGCCTTCTTTGATACTTCCATTTGTAATAGCTGTAATAATGGCCCTGATCATCGAACCGCTGGTTGTTGTTTTCGAAACTAAGACCAGGTTAAAACGAGGCTGGGCAGTTGCATTAAGCCTTTTTATTTTTGTGGGTGGCTTTATCTACATTATTTCGTGGTTAATATCCAGAGTCATCAAAGATTTGGTGAAGTTATTTCCCGAGGTGGCAGCCTATTCTGATCAAGTCACAGAATCGTTTCTTGCTGCTATCAGCGATTTTAAGGTATTTTATCTGCAGATGAATTTACCAGTAGAAGTCCAGACAGCTATACATAACAGCTTGCAGGGAGCTATACAGGCATTGAGTTCTCTGGTCAGTAATAGTATAGATATCTTAACTGTGGCAGTCGGACTGCTGCCCGGTATTTTTGCCTTCGTAATGATTGCAGCCATAGCTACATTTTTAATAAGCAATGATCGCTATGAGATAAAACAATTCCTATATAAATTTATGCCGATAAACACTCAGAGTAAAACAACCAGCGTCGTCAATCAATTGATAAAGATACTGGTAGGTTTTCTGAAAGCCTATCTGATATTGATTTCCATTACTGCTGTTCTGACCATGGTTTTATTGAAAATCATCGGGGTTGAATATGTACTGACTATTGGTATTTTTGTGGGGCTGCTTGATCTGCTGCCCATACTGGGGCCCGGCCTGCTCTTTGTACCCTGGATTCTGGTAGAGTTTATTTTGGGCAATACTAAATTGGGGCTGGGATTGTTGGTGATATACTTGATAATATCCCTGGTCCGGCAGTTCACTGAACCTAAAATAGTTGGCGAAAACATTGGTCTGCATCCCCTGGTCACCCTTATGGCCCTTTATTTTGGCTTAAAACTTGGTGGTGCAGTAGGACTTATTTTAGGACCAGTTACAGTGGTTATTATTATCGCTAGTTACCGGGCCGGCTTATTTGACAGCTTGAACTGGAGGAAAAATAAATGACAGCCTGTAGGAAGAAGAACGTCGTGATCCTTGGATCTACAGGATCCATAGGCCTGCAAACCCTGGACGTCATAGAGAAGCATGCGGAGATGTTTAACTTGTTGGGGATTGCAGCTAAAAATGAAGTATCTATATTGGCAGACCAGATACAAAGATATCATCCTGCAGCCGCAGCTGTAGGAGATACTTCGTCTTACCAGGAGCTGCGCTCTAGAACAGGTAAGGATTGTGCGGTGTTGTCAGGTTTAGATGGACTGTGTGAGATCGCATCCTGGCCGGAAGCGGATATAATTGTAATAGCGGTTAGTGGAGCCATCGGTATTAAACCTACCCTATCCGCGATACAGTCAGGAAAAAGAGTTGCCCTGGCCAACAAAGAAACTCTGGTGGCAGCTGGTGACATCGTAATGAAAAATGCCCGGGATAATAATGCTGAGATTCTACCGGTTGATAGTGAACATTCAGCAGTATTTCAGTGCCTGCAGGGGGAAAGCAAACATCTTAAAAAAATTTGGCTGACAGCATCAGGGGGGCCATTTAAGGATCTGGATAAGA
This sequence comes from Syntrophomonas sp., assembly GCA_016841875.1. GTDB lineage: Bacteria > Bacillota > Syntrophomonadia > Syntrophomonadales > Syntrophomonadaceae > JAAYJK01. The sequence continues at coordinate 11,770 of JAENYG010000047.1, read as the reverse complement.
TACAGCTGGATAATGTTACTGTGGAAATGGCACTGAAGCACCCTAACTGGATCATGGGACCGAAAATAACTATTGATTCTGCTACTCTCATGAACAAGGGACTGGAAGTTATGGAAGCTCATCATCTATTTGGGATAAATTATGATAAAATAGACGTGGTGGTACAAAGGGAGAGCATTATCCATTCCATGATTGAACTGGTGGATGGTTCGTTTCTAGCTCATCTGGGCTCGCATGACATGAGAATTCCCATTCAATATGCTCTTACTTTCCCTGATCGAGTTGTTTCATCAGCTCCGACCTTGGATTTTGCAGCTTTAGGGGCTTTGCATTTCGAGCGTCCGGATATGGAGAAATTCCCCGCGCTGGCTCTTGCTTACCGGGCCGGGCAGATGGGAGGGACTATGCCGGCAGTGCTCAATGCAGCCAATGAAATTGCTGTGAACAGATTTTTAACTCGTGAAATAGCGTTTACTGCTATACCATTGCTGGTTGAAAAAGTGATGGAACGGCATGATATGGTTAACGATCCTGACCTGGACAGCATCCTGCAGGCTGATCAATGGGCCCGGCGTATGTGCCAGGAATTACGGTAGCTTACAATACTTGAAGAAGGGTCACATATTTAAACTTAAGCAAGGAAAAATAAAGAAATAAAGGGGGGATTCATGGTGACCATATTGATCTCGATAGTTATAATAGCAGTGTTAATCCTGTTTCATGAAACAGGACATTTTCTGGTGGCTCGGAGAATAGGCATTCCCGTCTATGAATTCAGTATAGGGTTCGGTTATAAGATCTTTTCCTGGCGTAAAGATGAGGTGGATTATTCCATAAGAATATTTCCTTTAGGCGGATTCGTGCGGATGGCCGGGGAAGAGCCTGGCGATCAAGACGATCCCCATGGATACAGCCACCGTACTCCACTGGAGAAAATTCGAGTGTCCTTTGCCGGACCTTTTATGAACTTTGTGCTGGCACTGCTCATATTCATTTATAGTTATGCCTTTATTGGCATACCCCAGACAACCGATGAACCGATAATAGGAAAAGTTTTTTCCGAGCAGCCTGCTGAAAAGGCTGGAATTATGGCCGGGGATAGAATACTGGCGGTGAATGGGAATGAGGTTGAAACCTGGGATGATTTTACTAATCTCCTTACTGCTCAAGCAGCAGGTACTGCGGTAGTATTAGAAATACAACGTGAGGGTAGAAATACCGAAATTGAAGTGATACCAGAGATCAGTTCCAGTACCGGATTACCAGCTATTGGTGTTTTAAGTAATATAGTCTATGAGAAGCAGGGTTTACTGACAGCTATTAGTATTGGCCTGCAGCAGACTTATCAACTGACCATGATACTGCTGGGTGGCTTATGGATAATGGTTACTGGAGGGGCATCAGCCGCAGATATTGCTGGTCCAGTAGGAATAGTAGGACTGATTGGAGATGCTGCCCAAGTTGGAACCGTATTTTTATTAAGCTTCGCAGCGTTTTTAAGTATCAATCTTGGTATTCTGAATCTCTTACCTATACCTGCACTGGACGGCAGCAGAATTGTTTTTGCGCTTATTGAAGCCATTCGCAAAAAACCGGTACAGCCCGAAAAAGAAGGATTTATTCACTGGTTGGGATTCATGTTTCTCATGGCACTTATTGTACTGGTTACATTCAATGATATTATGAAATTTATTAAAGGGTGATCATCATGAGGAGAAAGAGCCGAGTAGTATTTGTCGGTGAAGTACCTGTAGGCGGTGAACATCCTATAGTGGTGCAATCTATGACTACCACTGATACCCGGGATGTGGAGTCTACCATAAAGCAGATAATCCAGCTGCAGGAAGCAGGATGTGAAATAGCCCGGGTGGCTGTCATCGATCAAGAGGCTGCACAGGCTATAAGCAGGATAAAAGAGGGGACAAACATACCAATCATAGCTGATATACACTTTGACTACCGATTGGCTATAAGCAGTGTTAAGGCTGGTTGTGATGGGTTGAGAATCAACCCTGGGAATATTGGGGACAAAAGTAAGGTGCAAGAGGTAGTGAAAATCTGCCAAGAAAAAAAGGTTCCCATCAGGATCGGTGTTAATGCTGGTTCATTAGATAAAAAAGTATATAGAAAATATGGACAAGTATGTGCCCAGGCTATGGTCGATAGCGCCATGGAAAATATAAAAATTCTGGAAGATATGGACTTCTGCGATATTAAAGTGTCATTAAAAGCATCCTCAGTTCCTTTGAGCGTCGAGGCCTATCGGATTATTTCCGGACTGGTAGACTACCCCCTGCATCTGGGTATAACTGAAGCCGGGACCATACCCCGAGCTCTGGTCAAGTCGGCCATGGGTCTAGGTATTCTGTTGAATGAAGGTATTGGTGATACCGTACGAGTATCTATAACATCTGATCCAGTTTATGAAGTGTGGGCGGCTTATGAAATTTTAAGAAGTGCAGGGCTGCGGGAACGGGGGATAGAACTGGTATCATGCCCCACCTGTGGACGATGTGAGATAGATTTGTTTAAAATCGTAGAGGAAGTAGACGATAAAATAAGATTTTTAGACCGTAAGTTGAAGATTGCAGTTATGGGATGTATTGTTAATGGTCCCGGAGAAGCACGAGATGCAGATATAGGTATAGCTGGCGGAAGAGGATTGGGGATATTATTTAAGAACGGTGAAGTTATCAAAAAGATACCTGAAAATCAGCTGGTTAATGAATTGATCAAGGAAATATATGCTTCTGAATAGCTGTGAATATACGGTTAGCGTTTTAAGGTTGCGGGTGTGGGACCCCTTTCTAACTACAGATACAAGGAGGTAGGGCTTTGAAGTCATCGGAAATGTTTAATCCAACTTTACGTGAGGTGCCCAGTGAGGCTGAAATAGTAAGCCATCAACTGCTGCTGCGGGGTGGATTCATACGTAAAACCAGCGGAGGGGTTTATTCATATCTGCCCCTGGCATTCAGGGTACTAAAAAAGATCATGAACATCGTAAGAGAAGAAATGGATAGAGCCGGAGGGCAGGAACTGCTCATGCCTATAATACAACCAGCCGAATTGTGGCAGGAATCAGGAAGATGGGATGTATACGGAGATGAGATGTTCCGGCTCAAGGACCGTCATAACCGACCATTTGCACTGGGGCCGACTCATGAAGAGATTATTACTACTCTGGTCAATCAGGATGTGCATTCCTATCGGGATATTCCTTTGCTGCTGTATCAGATTCAGAATAAATATCGAGATGAGATAAGACCGAGGTTTGGATTGATGAGAGGCAGAGAGTTTATTATGAAAGATCTCTATTCTTTTGACATGGATGAAGAAGGATTGGATATATCTTATAATAAGATGTATCAAGCATATAATCTCATTTTTCAAAGACTTAATCTTAAATATCGAGTAGTTGAAGCGGATAGCGGTGCTATTGGCGGCAATGAAAGCCACGAATTTATGGTACTGGCTGATACTGGTGAGGCTGAGATCATTTATTGTGATAATTGTAATTATGCCGCCAATGTTGAAAAGGCCGAGTGTTTGGCGGATAAGCTGTCTGATGATGAAAATACAACCCTTCTTAAACCGCTGGAGAAAGTCTATACCCCGGGAGTAAGAACGGTGGAGCACGTTATGCAGGAACTGAACCTGCCAGTACATACTATTGCTAAAACACTTATATATTGGGCCGATGGACAATATATCGGAGCTGTTGTTCGTGGGGACCGTGAATTAAATGAAATTAAACTAAAAAACCTCTTAGGCTGCAACGATTTAGTTATTGCTGAGGAGAGCCAGGTCCGCGAGGCGTTGGGAGTTAGTGTGGGATCACTGGGACCCGTAGGAGCTGAAATTAAGGTTTATGCAGATCTGGAGATTCAGCAGATGAGGAATTTCGTCTGTGGAGCCAATGAAGATGCTTATCACCTGATCAATGTAAACCTGGGCCGAGATTTTGTGCCAGAAATGATTGCAGACCTTAGAAACGCGGTTAAGGGCGACAGATGCCCAGTTTGTGAAGGACTGGTTAATACCACCAGAGGGATCGAAGTTGGACATATATTTAAGCTGGGCACCAAATACTCCCAGGCTATGAAAGCTACCTGTTTGGATAATAATGGCCAGGAAAGGCCGTTTGTCATGGGATGTTATGGGATAGGCATATCAAGAACTATGGCTGCCGCAGTAGAGCAGAATAGTGATGAGGATGGGATAATATGGCCGATACCTATAGCACCTTATCAGGTAATCATTGTTCCCGTAAACGCTAAAAAAAGTGAGCAGATGGATGCAGCAGGGAGCTTATATGAACAACTGGTTGCAAAGGGTCTGGAGGTAATTCTGGATGATCGCGATGAAAGAGCAGGAGTGAAATTTAAAGATGCCGATTTAACCGGTATCCCGGTACGTATCACTATAGGACCCAAAGCGCTGCAGGATAATAAAGTAGAGATAAAGAAGCGATGGGAGAAGGAATCTGTTTTGGTTGCTATTGATGAAGCAGTTGCCAAAACCGAAGCAATATTAAACTTGAAAAAATAAAAGAAAAACAACTGACCTCTCGATATAATATAAAAACGAGGGATGTGCATTTACAAAATGCTTATTTATGAAATAATATTTAAACTCGTCCTGGCAGGTATTCTTGGTGGTTTGATCGGTCTAGAGCGAGAGAGCTTAAGCCGTCCAGCAGGATTGAGGACCTATACCCTGGTGAGTATCGGTTCTGCTCTGGCTATGATAGTATCAATTGACATATACCTGCAGTATTATCATACGGTAAATGCTGATCCGGGGCGTATTGCAGCACAGGTTATAAGCGGTATCGGGTTTTTAGGTGCCGGTACTATAATGCGAGAAGGGGCTTCGGTTCAGGGACTTACTACCGCGGCTGGACTCTGGGTAGTTGCATGTATAGGATTGGCGGTTGGTTCTGGGCTTTACGTACCCGCTATAGCCACCACTATATTAATATTATTTGTATTGATATATTTTATTAAATTTGAAGCCCGATTTACCGGGAGCCGGGAATTTAAAGGTATTGTCTTGCTGGTAGAAGACAAGCCGGGCCAGGTTGGAGCGATAGGTTCTATTCTGGGTGATTTATGCGTACTGATCAAAAACATCCAGATGACTCAGGTAGAGGGTAATTACCTGGAGATAGAACTGCTTCTCCAAATTCCGTCCAATCTTTCAGTCGATCAAGTAATGGAAGAATTATCTACCCTAAAAGGTCTGCGTACTATTGAAAGATTAAATTAAGTGCCTGTGGGGAGGCGAATGATACTGAACCGGGACTTTTATTGTATTTTAAATAATTACCTGGACCATGATTTAGCTTTATCCTGGGAAAATACGTCTGTTAATAAATTAGAAATAAGCAAGCAGACCAGATCGTGGAGGTTATTCATTAATCTTGAACAACCTCTTCCAACCTCTATTATCACCCAAACTATTCAAGAACTCCTTAAACAATGGGATTTTCTGGGCAGCCTGGATATTGTACCTGCTTTTTCAGCTCCCCTGCATCAGATCAGGAAGATTGTTCTTAGATGTCAGGAAGAGATTTCCTCCTCTGAGGCCTATCCTCAAAACCATACCATTGAATGGAGGTTCAGGCATAGTGGGCTGGATGTGGTAACTAATGAGGAGAATATTTACCAGTATATGTTGGAAAACCAGCTTTGTGATAGTATTTCGCAATGGTTCTGGGATCAATATCGGCTGCAGATTTTAGTAAGAGCTTTATGGGAAGAAAAACATATCTGTGCTTCCGAGCAGTGTATCGAAGGCACTATTATCCGTAAGCCTTTAGAGCTGCTGGATGTAGCAGATGATCAGAGAATCGGCCCTAGGTCCAGAAAAAAACCCGAGCGAAAATCTTCTAAAAAGCAAATCGAGAATAAGCCAGTAACAAAAATGACGGATGTTGAAGAAGGCATGCAATCAGCAGTTGTTGAAGGAGAAATCTGGGATAAGGAATTCACCCTTCTAAGAGATGGCAGGTATATTATTAATTATTACCTTACCGATTATACAGACAGCCTGGTGGTTAAGATATTTGTGAAAAACAAACAGGAAGATGATTTGAAAATCGGGGACTGGGTAAAAATTATTGGCAGCGTTCGCTATGACAATTTCGCAAAGGAACTGGCTTTATTTATGGACTCATACATGATTTTGTCCAAGCCCGGACGAATCGATACCCAGGAACATAAGAGAATAGAGTTTCATGCCCATACCAAAATGAGTGCTATGGATGGACTAGCGGATGTCAAGAAACTGATCAAAAGGGCGGCTGAATGGAAACACCCGGCTATTGCAATTACGGATCATGGAGGTGTCCAGGCTTTTCCTGATGCTTATTATGCGTCCAAGGAATACGGGATTAAGGTTATATATGGCTTGGAAGGGTATCTGGTTGAAACCGATAAGAAGGAAAAGGGTTATCATGTCATACTGCTGGCCCAAAACTTGACGGGTTTAAAGAACCTCTACCGTTTGGTAAGTTTCTCCTACCTGGATAATTTTTATAGACACCCTAAAATCCCCAGGCAGCTGCTGCAGAATTATAGGGAAGGGATACTGGTTGGAAGCGCCTGCCAGGCCGGGGAACTCTATCAAGGGATTCTGGAGGGAAAACCGGATGAGGAGATAATAAATATTGCTGGTTTCTATGATTATTTAGAAATTCAACCGATAGCCAATAATGATTTTTTGATACGAGAAGATAAGCTGCCCGGTATAGATAATTTAAAAACCATCAATAAATTCATAGTGAATCTGGGCAAACAATTAAACAAGCCAGTTATTGCAACAGGAGATGTGCATTTTCTTGATCCTGAAGACGAGATATATAGAACTATTATACAAGCGGGGCAGGGTTATGAAGATCTGGAATCTGAATCTGGCTTGTATTTTAAAAATACGGATGAAATGCTGGCGGAATTCTCCTATCTGGGGACTGAAGATGCCAGAGCGGTAGTCATCGAATTCCCTCAGCAGATTAATGATATGATTGAAAAAATCAAGCCGGTTCCCGATGGGTTTTATCCACCCGTAATCGATACTGCTGCTGAGGAGGTTACAGATTTAACCTGGAAAAAGGCTCATGAACTCTATGGAGATATACTGCCGGATATTGTTGAAGGGCGGATCAAACATGAACTGCATTCCATCACGGAACATGGCTTCAGCGTTCTGTATCTAATTGCCCATAAGCTGGTAGTAAAATCCAACCAGGATGGATACCTGGTTGGCTCCAGGGGATCAGTTGGTTCTTCCCTGGTAGCCTACTTAACTGGTATTACTGAGGTTAATCCGCTTCAGCCGCACCTGGTATGCAGAAACTGCCGCAGCAGCAACTTTGACGTGGATACCACTGCAGAATGCGGGGTAGATCTTGAGGGGGGGAAATGCACCAACTGCGGAGAGCTTATGCATAAAGAGGGATTCAATATACCCTTTGAGACCTTCCTGGGATTTGAAGGCGACAAGGTTCCTGATATAGATCTTAATTTTTCCGGTGATTACCAGATGCAGGCTCATCATTATGTGGAAGAGCTGTTTGGCCGGGAAAATGTTTTTCGGGCTGGAACTATCTCGACTATTGCTGAAAAAACGGCCTTTGGATTTGTGAAAAAGTACCTGGATCAATATCAATTGAACACCAGAAACTCTGAAATTAAACGTTTAGTAAAGGGAATAACGGGGGTAAGAAGGACTACTGGACAGCATCCGGGAGGGCTCATAGTTGTGCCTAAAGGCCGGGATATTCATGAATTCACACCTCTGCAGCATCCGGCTGATAATAAGGATTCTGGTGTAGTTACGACTCATTTCGAGTATCATGCTATTGGAGACCAGCTGGTTAAACTGGATATCCTTGGACATGATGATCCTACTGTGATTAGAGAACTGGAACAGCTTACCGGGGTGAGAGTTTCAGATATTAGACTGGATGACCCGGATACCATGAGAATATTCTCTGAAGTAGAGGTGCTGGGAATAAAGGAAGAAGATATTGATTCTCCGGTAGGAACCTTTGGCATACCGGAATTCGGTACTCGCTTTGTCAGACAGATGCTGGAAGCTACACGCCCCAATACCTTTGCGGAGTTAGTTCGTATCAGTGGTCTTTCCCATGGTACGGATGTATGGCTTAATAATGCGCAGGATTTAATTGAAAATGGTGTCTCGGATTTGAGCCAGGTCATATGTACCAGGGACGATATTATGACCTACCTTATCAATCGAGGAGTAGATAAGAAACAGGCCTTTAATATCATGGAACGGGTACGTAAAGGCAAAGGGCTGGGAGATAAAGATATACCCATCATGGAGGAATGCCATATACCAGAATGGTATATAAAATCCTGTCAGAAGATAAAATATATGTTTCCGCGCGCACATGCGGTGGCGTATGTAACTATGGCTTTTCGTATAGCATACTTTAAAGTGAATTTTCCACTTCCATTCTATGCCAGCTTTTTTAGTATAAGGGCCGAGGATTTTGATGCCCGAACTATCTTAGACGGCTACCATTCGGTCCGAAAAAAAATCAAGGAAATTGATAAAATGGGATATTCTGCGACCCAGAAGGATAAGAAATTAATAACCATACTGGAGCTGGCTATGGAGATGTATGCACGTGGCTATAAATTTTATCCAGTTGATATATATAAATCCGATGCTGATAAATTTAGGGTTTACGAAGATGGATTGCTGCTGCCTTTTTCAGCCCTGCCCAATGTTGGTAATAGTGCCGCTCTGGGTATTGTTGAAGCACGACTCACTAATCCTTTCGTTTCTGTTGAAGAGTTTCAGGTAAGAACCCACTTGAATAAAACAGCTATGGCCATTCTAAGGGAATATGAATGCTTTAAGAATTTACCCGAAACGACTCAAATCAGTTTATTTGGGTAAGAGGTAATATTTAATCAAGTAAAACGTTGAATATATTTGCGTTATCGAATGATTATGGTATAATCATATTAGTTTTCTAATATTCTCATGGCAAAGTGGGTCTGCACCCACTTTTTCTATTGTTATATATCGATATACATGATTGGGGGTGCAGTATGTGGGACAAAATAACTTGCAGATCATAATAGACGAGATTGAAAAAAGATTAGCAAAAATACAAATAGACCTGGTGGATATTGAATACCGTAAAGAGAGTGAAGGTCAAATGCTGAGAATATATATTGACCAGGAAACCGGAGTTAATTTAGATACGTGTGCAGCTGCATCACGGGCCATAAAAAATATAGTGGACGAAAAAGAGTTGTATTATGATCATATGGAAGTGTCTTCACCTGGATTAGATAGAATACTTAAAAAAGAACAAGATTTTATCAGGTTTATGGGGCAGGAGATCAATGTTAAAACCCTGAAGGGATACGAGGGTCCAGCAAAACTGTCAGGTGTTTTGACTGGCTACCAGGAGGGAACTCTAACCATAAAAACCCTGGATAAAATTATTGATATACCCCGTGAACTAATATCGATGGTCAGGTTAAAACCAGATGAATAAGAGGAGGAAGAACATTGTCTAGTGAGCTTATTCAAGCATTGAATGAAATTGAAAAAGATCGCGGAATACCAAAAGCTGCTTTAATAGATGCTATCAAATCTGCTCTAAATACGGCCTATAAGAAAAATTTCGGGATTGCCCAGAGTGTTAATGTCGATATTGATGAAGCAACCGGTGTAGTGAGAGTATTTTCTCAGAAAAAAGTAGTCGATCAGGTAAGTGATAATCGAGTGGAGACTGATTTAGAGGAAGCCCGGGAATTATACCCGGATTGCGAAATTGATGATTTGATATATGTTGAAATTACCCCTTCAAATTTTGGCCGTATTGCAGCCCAGACAGCAAAACAGGTTGTTATTCAAAAATTGAGGGAAGCAGAGCGGAGCCTGATCTATGAAGAATTTCTGGAAAGAGAAGGCGAAATAGTAACCGGGAATATTCAGCGTATAGAGAGTAAAACAGTCTATATTAGTCTGGGGAGGACAGAAGGCATTATGCTGCCCCCTGATCAGATAGGCGGGGAAAGATACGATATCGGACAGAGGATCAAAGCATATATATATGAGGTTAAAAACACATCCAAAGGACCTAATATATTTTTATCCAGATCTCATCCTCATTTTCTGCGGCGCTTATTCGAACTTGAAGTACCTGAAATATATGATGGTATTGTCGAGATTAAGTCAATTGCGCGAGAAGCTGGGGCTCGATCTAAAATATCAGTGCACTCTTTGGAAGAAAAAATAGACTCCGTGGGGGCATGTGTTGGACCACGGGGGATAAGGGTGCAAAACATAGTGGCCGAGCTGGGAGGAGAGAAGATTGATATTATTAAATATGATAAATCACCGGAACGCTTTATTGCCAACGCTTTAAGCCCTTCCAAAGTTGACCGGGTTTTTATAAATGAAGAGGATAAAATAGCCACCGTAGTAGTTCCTGACTATCAGTTATCTCTAGCCATAGGTAAGGAAGGACAAAACGCTCGTCTGGCTGCCAAGTTAACGGGTTGGAAAGTTGATATAAAGAGCGAGAGCCAGTTTATTGAAGATAATTCCAGCAACATGATATGGCCGGATGCTGATGACAACGAATTTTCAGCAGCACTGTCAGCAGCTCTGAAAGAGAATGAACTATCTGCCGATGATGATGCAGAGGAGACTGATGATTATGGGGAAGATGCGTAAAATTCCTCAGCGAATGTGTATTGGCTGTCGGAATATGAAAAACAAGAAAGATCTAATTAGGATAGTGAGAACTCCCCAGGGAGATATTGAGTTAGATACCCAGGGGAAAAAACCAGGTAGAGGAGCATATGTCTGTGCCGATCTACAGTGTTTTAAGAAAGCTATAAAAAATAAAGGCCTGGAAAAAGCCTTGGATAGAAGTATACCAGGTGAAATTATTGGTCATATTGAAAAACAAATTGAAAGTATTTCTTCTTAAGGTTGTGATTGTTTGAGAAAAGTAAATAGTATAATAGGTTTTGCTCAAAAAGCAGGTAAAGCATCGTCAGGAACTCTGGCGGCTAAAACCAGTCTAATACGCCATAGGGCGAAATTATTGGTAATTAGCAGTGATATATCAGAACAAACTGGAGAAACGTTGATAAAGTTATGTGGAAAAAATAAGATACCATGGTTGATTTATGGCAATAAGATTGAGCTCGGCAATTGTGTTGGCAAATCATATAGAGTTGCCGTTACGATAAATGACGAAAATATGGCTGCCACAATAATAAAGAATTTTGAAGCAGCGGGAGAAAATGCGAAAAGCATGGGGGTGGTTGAATGGCAAAAATAAGAGTACATGAATTAGCCAAAGAAATTGGAATACCGAGTAAAGAAATGGTAGACATTTTACAAGAACTTGGTATGAATGTTAAGAACCATATGAGTACCATGGAGGATACCCAGGCTAAATGGGTAAAAAGAAGGTTATCTGAACCATCAAGTGCCATAGATGAAAAAAGGGAATCGCAAAAAGCACCGGATAAAAAAGATTCGATAACTGCTAAACCGCCACAAGATGCCCCAAAAACAATTGCTAATAAGGACCAGAAGACACCGAGACCTGATACCAGACAGCAGGCACCGCGACCTGATAGCAGACCACAGACACCGAGACCTGATGCCAGACCGCAGGCACCGAGGCCTGATAGCAGACCGCAGGCACCGAGACCTGATGCCAGACCGCAGGGACAGAGACCTGATGCCAGACCGCAGG
>JAENYG010000046.1 GCA_016841875.1 Syntrophomonas sp. | reverse complement strand
GAATTTTATCAACAGGTCGCTTAACATCTAGCGACACTTATTGTTACAATTAACTCTATGAAGGACCTCAGGGAAAAGGCTGGACCAATAACTATAATGTGCATTTAACAATAAACCAGGACGGCAGTATCAGTGCAGCCTATGCTGAAGGGCATGTATATACCTTTGAATATGACGGTTCGGAATATACTTCACCGGCCGGTTGCTATGAAATTCTAACCAGCGGACCAGATGATGGATATACCCTGACCTTTAAGAATCACATCCAGTATGTTTTTGACAGTTATGGAAAACTGCTTAATATTATCGACCAGAATAACAACATTATCCTCCTTACTTACAGCAGCGACCTGCTAACAGCAGCCACTAACCAGACCACCGGCAAAAGCCTGAGCTTTTCCTATGATGCCAATAATCATCTAAGCAGCATAACCGACCCTGCTGGGAGAACAGTATATTACAGCTATGATTCCAGTGGAAACCTGACTGCAGTCGAGAATCTGAACGGGGGTACTACCGCCTACCAGTACGATTACTACGGTTTGACCTCAATAAGCAGCCCGGATGGCAGCACAAGCTTGACCAATACCTATGACAGCAGCAATCGGGTCATTCAACAGGCAGACGGGGAAAACAACATCTGGCAGTACATATATAATGATACCCAGACTTCCTTAATCGGCCCCCTGGGGGATATTACCGTCTGCACTCGTGATGCAAACTACCGGGGCATCAGTTTCCTTGACCCCTTAAATCACCTTACGACCTTTACCTATGATGACAACAATAACTGTACTGGCATAACCGATCCTAATGAGAACCAGGATACTTATGAATACGATACCAACGGCAACCTTATTTCCCTTACCAATGCCTTTGGCACCACCGGGTACCAATATGATGAAAACGACAACCTGACCCTGATTACTGATCCTATTGCCAGGACTACTCAGTTATCATATGATACCAATAACAACTTGAGCAGCATCACCGACACCCTGGGTGCGATTACATCATATACCTATTATTCTGACGGCCAGCTTCAGACCCAAACCAATCCTGAGATTGACAGCGGCATCGGCACAATCAGCTATACCTACTCAGATGGGCTGCCCTATACTATTAACGATGCTGCCAGCATGATCACCACCTGCTCCTATGATGAGGTTGGACGTTTGCTCAGTATAACTGACAACAACGGCAAGACCACCAGCTATACTTATGATACTGCCGGGAACCTGCTAAGCATCACCGATCCCCTGGGTCATTCCTGGAGCTATCAGTATGATGCCAACTACCGGTTAATCAGTACAACAGACGCCAATAATAACACCACCCAATATGATTATGATAATAACGGCAACCTGATCCAGGTAACCGATGCCTTGAATCATACAACCACTTACACCTACGACAGCGAAAACCAGCTGACAGGGATAACAGATCCCCGCAGCAACACCACTGCTTACACCTATAATCTCAATGGTCAGGTACTTTCTATTACCGATCCTCTGGGGAGCACCTGGAACTACAGCTATGATGAAGTAGGGAACATCACCCAGATCGTGGACGCCCTGGGGAATACCACAGCCAGCTGCACTTATGACCCGGAAACTTACCTGCTTGAATCAATCCAGGACGCCCTGGGGAATTCTGTTTCCGGGCAGTATGATACATTAGGCAGGTTAACTCAAACTACCGATCCTTTAAACCAGAGTACCCAGTATACTTATGATGATCTGGACCAGCATTTACAAACCACAGATGCACTGCAGGGTCAGGCCTCCCAGGAATTCGATGCCTTAGGGAACCGCGAGGTTCTAACAGATGCCAACAGCAACCAGAGGCAATACAGCTTCGACCTGGCTGGACGTCTCACTCGTAGCAGTTCCGACACCGGCAGTCACCAGTATTCATACAATCAGGCTGGACTTTTAAGCAGCTTTATCAACGGCCGGGGACAGGAACGTGCCTGGCAGTACGATGATGCAGGCCGGCTGGTATCTCAAAGCGATCCTGACGGGTCTGTCATCTGCACCTATGATGCCAACGGCAACCTGCTGACTGTAACTGATGCCAGCGGTACTATTACCCGTCAATACGATGCATTAAACCGGGTAATCAGCTATACCGATGCCAGAGGGAACACTATCGGCTATACCTACGATGAAGCTGGTAATCTGACCGTTCTCAGCTATCCTGATGGAAAAGAAGTTCAATATACATATGATGCTGCCAACCGCCTAATCCAGGTAAGCGACTGGGCTAACCGAGTAACCAGCTACAGTTATGATGCCAATGGCCGGCTGCTTGAAACTCATCGGCCTGACGGCTCGGTAGAAAGCAGAACCTATAATGAAGCCGGAAGCTTAACCCAGATTCTGAATCAAAGCCAGGAAGAAAATATCATAACCCAATTTGACTTTAGCTATAATGAAGCAGGAAACCTCATTGACGAATACTCCAATCTTTCCGATCCTGCAGATACCGGTGAAAACAGTCAGATAATCTGTACCAGTGACAACCGTCTGGCCTTCTACAATGGACAGGAAGTCAGCTATGATGCCGACGGCAATATGACTTATGGACCCTTTGACGGGCAGATGACCTCGTATAGCCTCGATTCCCGCAACCGTCTTACCGCAGCAGGGAACAACAGCTATACCTACGATACTGAAGGCAACCGTATCGGGGTTAACATAGATGGACAACAATACGATGACATAATCAACCCCCAGGCTGCCTTGAGCCAGGTGCTGGTCAGGACCGCAGCTGACGAAAGCCAGACTTTCTATGTCTATGGCCTGGGCCTCATCGGGGAAGAGAATCAAAACGGCTACCAGGTCTATCATTACGATCTGCGGGGCAGCACAATGAAGTTGACCGATATCTCCGGCAGTGTCACCGACAGCTTCCAGTACGATGAATATGGAAAACTAACTGATCATACCGGCAGCAGCGATACCCCGTTCCTGTATAACGGCCAGTATGGAATCATGACCGACGGTAACGGCCTCGTCTATATGCGGGCTCGGTACTACAACCCGGAGGTGCACAGATTCGTCTCAACAGATATACTGGAAGGGGATCTAAGGGATCCGCTTAGTTTGAACAGGTATGCGTATTGTTCAAATAATCCGGTAACATTTATTGACCCTAGTGGATATAAAGAAATAATAAGTACAGAAACAGTAGAAATAGACGGTAAATTAATTACATTAAATCGATATGACTATACTAACTTGGGGTTAACTGTATATGAAACTAATAGCTTTTGGGATGGCTACTTTAATACTGATCCTTACAAAGCTGCAGTAGGATATCATGAATCTGTAATAAATTATGAATACTTGGATATGGAAAGAAAACTAAATAAAACCTCCCCACCTGTCGATGATCTATCTGGGTTAAGGATAATGGACAGTGATGCAGGAAGGAAACAATTTTGGAACTGGGGCAAGGCAGGGCTGAGTGCCACAGCTGATATAATTACAATTGCAAGGGTTATAAGAATTGTAAGAATTAGCGCAGAAGGAATCGAAGTGATGACAGAGTTAGGTAAGACAGTATTTGTACCCAACTACAATATACTCGGAGACCCGGTAAGAGCAACTAACACATATGTCGCATTTTATGATTCTATGACATCTGAAGGTGGAGCCAGGGAGCGTATTAGAGGTTTTGCGAAGGCAATAATACCGATTTATGGAACCTATGAAGCGGTAAAAAACGCGCTAAATTACTCGTATAAATTTGAAGTAACACATACCCAATTGGATTCCAACGGCAACATTGCATGGGAGGCAATGAGATGATTATCTTAGAAAAAGGAGGTGCCTATGCGTATTAAAATTAATCCGGGTATACATTTTATATTATTCATAATAGTGGCAATTGTTTTCTTTACATTAGAGGAGAGGATTAGGGACGACTCATTGGCGATTATTGCCATAGGAATTTTTTTGTTAGTTACGGGTTTATGGGGGAACATTGCTAAAATGGTTTTACTAAATGTTCCTTCTGGGCTTAAGACATACAGAATAATAAATTACATTCTAATTATTTTTGGAGTACTTTGTATATTATACGGGAGCTGCAAGTACTTCTTTATATCACCTAGTTAGGATTATAAAGGGATATGACCGATCTTGCTTAATAACCTAAAATAATATAAGCGTAGCCTGGGACGATATTGGCGGGAACCGGTTTGAACTGTCCTTGCCATGGAAGCGGGGATATACATATATGGGAATTGAGGAAATAAAGCTGCCTATTGATGAACAATGACAAGGGAACAATGACAAGGGGACGGGGTTGTTGACAACATCCATAATCGAAAAGTAACAAGGTGACGAAAGCCAGACCTTCTATGTCTATGGCCTGGGCCTCATCGGGCAAGAGAATCCAAACGGCTATCAGGTCTATCATTACGATCTGCGGGGCAGCACAATGAAGTTGACCGGTATCTCCGGCAGTGTCACCGACAGCTTCCAGTACGATGAATATGGAAAACTAACTGATCATACCGGCAGCAGCGATACCCCGTTCCTGTATAACGGCCAGTATGGAATCATGACCGACGGTAACGGCCTCGTCTATATGCGGGCTCGGTACTACAACCCGGAGGTGCACAGATTCGTCTCAACAGATATACTGGAAGGGGATCTAAGGGATCCGCTTAGTTTGAACAGGTATGCGTATTGTAGTAATAATCCCATAACTTACCTGGACCCTACAGGATATGTAAGCTTTAATCCTGGTGATTGGTTAAATGCTCACAATCCAGGCGATTGGCTAAATGCTCACAATCCTGGAGATGAGTTAAACGAGTTCAACGATGAATATCTAGGTGGACCTTTAAATAGTGTTAACGATAACTATATTTCACCTTTTTATGATCCAGGTGATACTACATTAGGAGCAGTTGAATCTACTGGTAAGGCTTTTGGAACAGGTTTAGTTGTTAAAACATTAATAGTTGCACCTGTAATTGGTGGAGCTGGTGCTGAAAAATATGCACAAGAGATTATTGCAGTTGAGAATGAAGGGGCAGCGATTCTTAGTAAACGTGACCAATTACTAAATGTGGCTCAGAATACTAAATTGAGGAGTGCAATAAACCAAATCTATAGGCCAGGTGCAAAAATTGGAGATGGCGGATTAGCAGATGCAATTAGATATGAACAGCAAACAGGTAATCTATTAAGTCCGAATGGCCACCTTCAAAAAGGTTTAGAACGTATTAAGAATCTTCAAAACATAATTAATAAGGAAAATCTAAGCCCTGAAGATTTGAAAATTGCTATTGACTTATTAAGTGACTTGCAAAACGCAACAAAGGGGGTAACGCCATGACATCAGATACTTTGGTAGATAATTTATTAGACAATATTCCGGAACTAAAATCTATGTATAATAAAGAAATGGAATGGTGGAATGAATTTCCTGGTAACCATATTGTGTTTGGGGATTTAATCATCCCGTTTCTAATTGATTCGATTGATTCAGAAATAAATATTAATATAGTGAAAAGAATATTTCGCTTTTTCGAAAGGATGGCTACTTCTCAAGATAAAGATGTAAAAAATGTTCTAGTTGTAACAATTCTTGAAAGCTTGGGCGATTCAAAAGAGATTCTTAAAAAAGCTAAAAATTATATGGGAACAGAAACATTACGATTAAGCAATTCAGTTGAAGATTGGCTTGGACGAAATTAATATGCATACATAGTAGCAATGTTTAAGACATTGGGGAAGGAGAGTAGAAATGAATTTGAGAAGATGCACGAAAAAAGCAGTAGGATTGGCACTGTGTGTAGTGTTTATCCTGCTTGCGGTTATAATTCCGGTGCAGGCCGGACATATACACTATGAATATGATGAATTAGGGAGACTTACATCTGTTACCTATGGGAATGGTGTAAGCAGAACTTACACATATGACAGCGGGGGCAACATGCTGCAGTCAACAAGTAAAATTGTGCTGACAGTGTTATCCACCGATCCGGCTGGTGAAGAAACCGGAGTACCCATCAATAAAGTTATTCATATCAATTTTAGCCAGGCTATTACCGCTGCAGATAATTTCAATAGTATTAGTCTAAAACAGGGAGATACTCCCGTTAATATCACTACGAGTATTGCAGATGATATATTATCTGTAATGCCCACTGGTAATCTTGATATAAGTACAATCTATACGGTATATATTCCAGCCGGGGCGGTGCAGAACCCTGATGCTGAAGTAAACCAGGAATTAAGCTTCAGCTTTACCACCAGTGCCAACGCCCTGACAGTCGTAACTGAAAGTGCTGTGAATATTCACCAGGTAGGAGCCGCCTTGAATGGTACTATCAGCGGCCTGGCCAATGAAGAAAACTGCGATCAGGTCAAATTTCAGTATAAGGAGCAGGACGGCAGCGAATGGATTGATACTTCCATCCAAACCGGATCATTTGGTACAGGAGCGTTTACCGATTACATTGCTGGCTTGACACCTGAAACATCTTACCTTTACCGGGCTATGGCCCATAACTCCCTGGGCTGGATTCCCGGAGAGACACAATCTTTTACCACCGAACAGGTAAACCCTGAACTTTCTGCCCGGGGATGGATAGATGCACCAGCTGCCGGGGATATCATCTGCGGTGCTCACTATAACGTTCATGGCTGGTACCTGGACGGTGCGGGAGTTACCAACCTGGAAATTCAGATAGACGGCACCACAGTAGGCCAAGCAGTTTATGGTGATCAGCGATTGGATGTATTGGCAGCTTATCCGGATTATAATAACGCTAATGCCGGTTTCCATTATACTTTAGATACAACAGTTCTAAGCAATGGCGAACATACATTAACCGTAACAGAAACTAATACTCTCGATCAAAGCAGCTCTAAAGAAGTTAGCTTTAATGTTGATAATACCGGTGTCCTCCCGGCTATGGGGTGGATAGATGCGCCTGCTGCCGGGACAACAATAAGCGGTGCCAATTATAACGTGCACGGCTGGTACCTGGATGGTGCAGGAGTAACCAATATAGAAATTCAGATAGACGGAACCACGGTAGGTGAAGCGGTTTATGGTAATCAGCGACTGGATGTGCAGACAGCATATCCGGATTATAACGACCCCAACTCCGGCTTTCACTATACACTGGATACGACGGCACTATCCAACGGCGAACATACTTTGACTGCGGTTGAAACCAATACCCTTGACCAGAGCAGTTCCAAAGAGGTAACCTTCAATGTCTATAATTCAGGAATACTTCCTGCCAAAGGTTGGATCGATGCCCCAGCTTCCGGAGCAACCATAAGCGGCAGCAACTATAATGTACACGGCTGGTACCTGGACGGTGCAGGAGTTTCTATGATAGAAATACAGATAGATGGCACCACAGTAGGTGAAGCGGTTTATGGTGACCAGCGACTGGATGTGCAGGCAGCCTATCCGGATTATAACGATCCCAACTCCGGCTTTCACTATACACTGGATACGATGGCGCTATCCAACGGCGAACATACTCTGACTGCGGTTGAAACCAATACCCTTGACCAAAGCAGTTCCAAAGAAGTAATGTTTAATGTTGAAAACCCCGGAGTACTTCCTGCCAGGGGCTGGATTGACGCCCCTGCATCAGGAGCAACCATAAGCGGGGCAAATTACAATGTACACGGCTGGTACCTGGATGGCGCGGGAGTTACCAATATAGAAATCCAAGTAGATGGTACTACAGTGGGTGAAGCGGTCTATGGTGACCAGCGACTGGATGTGCAGGCAGCCTATCCGGATAATAACGATGCCAACTCCGGCTTTCACTATACCCTGGATACGACAGCACTGACTAATGATGAACATACCTTGACCGTAGTGGAAACCAACACTCTCGACCAAACCAGTTCTAAACAGGTAACCTTTAATGTTGAAAACCCTGGAGTTTTACCTGCCAAAGGCTGGATCGACGCTCCTGCCTCGGGAGCAACCATCAGCGGCACCAACTATAATGTACACGGTTGGTACCTGGACGGTGCGGGAGTTTCTATGATAGAAATACAGATAGATGGCACCACGGTAGGTGAAGCTGTCTATGGTGATCAGCGACTGGACGTGCAGACAGCCTATCCGGATTATAACGCCCCCAACTCTGGCTTCCATTATACCCTGGATACAACAGCTTTTAGTAATGGTGAACATACCTTGACCGTTGTAGAGACCAATGCTTTCGATCAGAGCAGTTCTAAGGAGGTAACATTTAATGTAAGCAACTCTGAAGCCCTGCCTGCGATAGGATGCATAGAAGTGCCTGCTTCCGAAGCTGTTATTAGTGGTACAGATTATAATGTCCAGGGCTGGTACCTTGATGGCGAAGAAGTATCAAAGGTTGAGATAATGGTAGATGAAATCATACTCGGGGAGGCTGTGTATGGAGATTCCCGCCCGGATGTGCAGACAGCGTACCCGGATTACAACAATGGGAACTCAGGATTCCATTACATTTTGGATACAACAGCATTGAGCAATGGGGAACATACCCTTATTGTAGTGGAAACTAACACTCTCGACCAGACCAGTGCTAAACAGGTAAAATTTACTGTAAACAACTAACATATTAAGTTAATAAATTATGCAACAGCCACCTGTTATCACAGGTGGCTGTTATTATAAAATAAAAAATTCATCCAGCAGCAACAGGCTGCACAATTCAGCAGTAACAGCTACAGCAGTACGGTTGCAGTAAGTAAGTTACTACAAGTGTGTCAAACACTGGTGGAGACGAGGGGACTCGAACCCCTGACCCCCTCGTTGCGAACGAGGTGCTCTCCCAGCTGAGCCACGCCCCCATGATCAATAAATGACATTAGATGAAAGTCCATTAATAATTATAATTCCCCTGGACACAAGAAACAAGTGGCATTATTATCACCAGGTTAATCTTCTATGGTTCTTAGCAATTCAACCGGTATACATTGTAAGACAGAAAGCCGGCTCGTAGTTCTAGACTGGAATGAGGTAGGGTTAACAGCAACAATTATAACATGGGATAAGGGTAATGGAACCGCGATAATGAGCATAGAACTTTTAGCCACCAGAGATATCAGACAACTTGGACTGCCCCTGGCTGAGAAGGCATCACGGATTCAGTAATTGTGAGATGCCTGAATTTTATTTGAGCGTAAATCAATATGCTGAGTTAGATTTCAGAGAAAGCATCTTCTAATGCTATCTCCAGACCCTCAAAAGCACTTGACTTAATTGTGTCTTCTTTTGTAAAAGTTTTGAGGCTATCGATATCTCTTTCTGGAGTGAACGAGTATTGTAAAATGCTTTTGTCCGCTGGATTCACAATCCAGTATTCAGGGACCCCGCTTTTCATGTACAGGTTTAATTTCGCCACCATATCCTTGCCTTTGCTGGATGGTGACAATACTTCTACAATAAGTGTAGGTGTGCCCTCATACTTGTTATCCTCATTAACCTTGTCATCATCACAGATCACAATAACATCCGGCTGTACAACATTGGGATCTTCTTCAAATTTACTCGCATAGCCGAAGAGCCTAACATCTAACGGCGCTGTCAATGATCGACAAGGATTCCTCTTGAAATAATTGTAAAAATGCCCCGATATCTCATTCACTACAACCTGATGTTTAAAACTAGGAGAAGCCATCAGATAAACCTCACCATCAATGAGTTCGTACCTTTGATCAGATGAATTAACCAGAGCCATATATTCTTCATAGCTGATTCTTCTGGTCGACTGATAGTTACTTAATTCTTCGTGAACAATAAAAAAATCAGGCTCATTATAATGGATGAGTTTAGCGACGCTCTTTCCTTTTTTAGTAATAATTATATCTTCCTTCTCTGCCAGGGAAAGATATTTTCCGAAAGCATTCTGCAGATCTGTAGTATTAACACGCATGGTATCACTCACATTCCTTATATTAGCTATTATTTTAACAAATATTAGCTATTGCGTCAAACTATATTAGCTATCAAAGCCTATTACTTACCAGCAGCTTCAATAGCTGCTGTTTTGATTTAGTTATTTAGAGTTTGGGGAAAGTATATGAGTTTATGGGATGCTGCCGGAAGTTAGGGATGATTATTGGATATTAAACATTGGAAAAAACTGGACCTCAGGCTTAAAATCCCCAGCATAAAGAACATTATATGATGCAAGCTATAAAAAAATAAGAAAGCGGGGAATAGGGATGACATATCATGAATCTAAGCCGTACAACAGAGAACCAGCCGTTGATGAAAAGCACTTCAGCAACGAACATGGGATGGGATTGAGTGAGGATTACCTCGAGGAATTCCTGGAAGAAACAATAATGGACCCACAATTCTTTATTTTCTAATATATGGGGATCAGGCAAGAGCCTGGCACCTCGCCGACTTTGTCGACAAGTTGAGGGGTCAGGTTAAAAACCTGACCGCTAGTTTACTTAATACTATCGCCGGTTCTGAGCTTATCAAGTACCGAGGTGGTACAGCGAGAGATGCAGACCAGATCTTCCTGTTCATCATAAATGCGAATTTCCCATACCAGGGTCCTTCTGCCTATATGTACGGGTTTACCCACTGCCTTAACCATACCTTTCGCTACGCTTTTTATGTGATTGGCGTTGATTTCAAGACCTACAGCGGTCTGCTTATCTCTGTCAATGAATAAATAACTCCCGGCTGAAGCTACCGTTTCAGCCATTACTACCGATACTCCCCCATGTAAAATCCCGAACGGATTATGGCTTTTCCAGGTAACCGGCATGGTAGCCACCACCTGTTCAGGTGTGTATTCTATAATTTTTATATCCAGTGCCCCCATGGCCGTCTTGCTCCAATCGAACTTAGGAAATTTATGCATATAATCTTCCTCCTATGCTTGCTTCCATGATAATATTTTATTAATTATAGCACTTTACTTATTCCATTTTAGGGCTATAAACATAGATTTTTGAATATGCTCACTTATTTACTTAATGTGGCAAAACCAAATTTGATGTACACTGTAAGATGTAATGAAAGCATGCCGTAATATGTATAAATAGATACCTGCTGGGCAGGGGGGAGGTTCGATTAAATACTATGAGTAGAAGATTTACCGCTATTTTACTGATTATAGTTTTTATGTTCATATTTGTTGGCACTGGGTCGGCCGTGGTTGAAGAAAAGACGCACTGGGGGCAGACTTATGTGGATCAGCTGGACAGCAGGTATCCAGTAAGTGAAGCCATAAGGGATTATAACTTCAACGACTATATCAGCGTATCGGACATGAAAAGGCTGCTCAAGTGCGTCATGGATGATGACATAGAGCTCACCTCCACCAGCCGTCAGGAGGTGGTGAGTAAACTGGTCGATGTTTATGCTGAAAGAACCGGTATCAACCTGGATGAAGTATTATTTGTAGCGCTGGTACCCTTTGAAGATTTTGATGAGATCAGTCCAGAGTATACTCGTAATATTATGTATGCATACAGCAGCGGACTTCTAAAGGGCAGAGGAAATAGTCTTATGGAACCTGCTGATAGATTAAGTTACGCCGAAGCTTTTGCGCTTATAAGCCGACTGGAAAGTATGGCAGCTGAAGATTCTTTTTATGTGGAGGGTGAAGTCGTAAAGCAGGAATCCGGTATCAAATTCAATTTTAAGCTGGTGAATAGATCAGGTCAGAAGCAGGATTTGACCTTTGCTTCGACCCAGCTTTATGAAGTTGTGGTCAGTGACCGAACCGGACAAGAAGTTTACCGTTATTCGGAGAATATAATGTTTGCACAGGTGATCAGTCCACGAACCATAGGCGCCGGAGAATTCATTGCGGGACAGTTGGTATGGGATATGAAGGACCAAGCGGGGGTTCTGCTGCCCCCGGGGCGTTATAATGTTCACATAACCTTTATACCTATGGAAAGCCGAGATCCTTATAATAGTACCCTGTCAACGGTATTGAGCTTTAATATTTAGGCTGCCCCAGACCAACCCGGCCCCGAAGTGACCGGGTTGGTCTAAAATATGCTTATTCATGCACCACCACCAGCTTGCGGGTGAGTTCTTCTATCATTGATTTCAATTCCATCATCTGACCCAGGGGGGGTGGATGTATGTCATCCAATTCATATTCTAACCCCAGCATGGCCCACTTATGTTTACCTAGAGAATGATAGGGCAAGAGGTCAACTCTCTCCACATAAGCCAGGGGGGCAATAAACTTGGACATAGCTTCCACATCTTTCACATCATCGGTCCATCCCGGTACCACTACATAACGTATCCATATTGGTATTTGACAATCGTTTATCAGTTCTATATTGCTGAGGTTTGATTCATTAGCGGCTCCTACCAGTTTAAAGCTCTTTGCGGGATCCATATGTTTAATATCTGCCAGTACCAGATCTGTGCAGCCCAGGAGGCTTTCGACCATATTCTGTGGTACATACAATGAAGAATCAAAGGCGGTAGATATACCTATCTGCCGGCAGCGAACAAATATCTCCTTAATAAAATCATGCTGCAAAAGCGGTTCGCCGCCGCTAAAGGTAATGCCTCCACCGCTGGCATCAAAATAGGGTTTGCCGCGAATGATTATATGCATTAAAGCTTCCGGGGAATATTCTTCAGAATCACCACTTTTCGGCCTCCAGGTGTCGGGGTTATGACAGTATTTGCACTGCAGACAGCACCCCTGCATAAAAATAATGGTTCTGATTCCTGGACCGTCCAGAGTACAGAAGGTATCAAGGGAGTGAACCCTGCCCAGCATAGGACTACATCCTCCTAAAAAAGGTGCGCATGATGACTTCTTCCTGCTGTTCCCGGGTAAGCTTAATGAAATGCACAGCGTATCCAGATATTCTTATAGTCAGGTCCGGATATTTTTCCGGATGTTCCATAGCTTCCTCCAGGGTTTCCAGATTAAGTACATTAACATTCATATGATGGGCATCCTGCTTGAAATATCCGCTCAAGAGGCCGGTGAGATTTGCAATCTGTTCCTCTTTCACTACCCCCAGGGCAGAGGGCACGGTGGAGAAGGTAAAAGATATGCCGTCCCGGGCATAACGGTAGTCCAGTTGGGCCACGGAATTACAAGCAGCCAGGGCTCCATGCTCTTCCCGTCCATGCAGGGGATTGGCCCCTGGAGCCAGAGGTTGACCTATTTGCCTGCCATCAGGAGTGGTCCCGGTATGTTTACCATACATTACATTGGAAGTTATGGTTAGTATAGATAGAGTATGGTCTGCATTCTTGTAGGCGGGATGTTTTTGCAGACTGCTGGTAAAATCTTTAACCAGATCGGCCGCGATGTAATCTACCCTGGTATCATCATTGCCAAACTTGGGGAAATCTCCATCGATAACAAAGTCGTTGATTATTCCCCGCTCATCTTTGATCGCTTTCACCCGGGCATACTTTATGGCGCTGAGGGAGTCTGCCGCTACTGAAAGACCGGCAATACCGAAAGCCATATAGTAATGGATCGTGGTATCGTGCAGGGCAAATTGCAACGCTTCATAGGCATATTTATCATGCATGTAGTGAATGACATTCATGGTATTAACGTACAGCTCGCTCAACCATTCCATTTGGATTTTGAATCGGCGCAGTACTTCGTCATATTCCAGAATACTTCCTTTATAAACGGAGGTTTCAACCCCTACCTGTTCCCCGGTCATCTCATCCCGGCCCCCATTAAGAGCATACAAAAGGAGCTTGGCCAGGTTGCAGCGCGCCCCGAAGAATTGGGTTTCCTGACCGACCTTCATGGCGGAAACGCAGCAGGCTATGGCATAATCGTCACCATAATACCTGCGCATCAAGTCATCGTTTTCGTACTGCAGAGTACTGGTGTTTATAGAGAGCTCACTACAAAAATGTTTGAAATCATCAGGCAGATTTTCTGACCATAATACAGTCATATTCGGCTCAGGAGCTGGACCTAAATTATAAAGGGTATTAAGTATCCGGTAGGAAGTGCGGGTAACCAGGTGACGTCCATCAACCCCCATACCGCCAATGGATTCGGTCACCCAGTTAGGGTCCCCGGCAAAGAGTTCATTGTATTCCGGAGAGCGTAAATGCCTTATAAAACGCAGCTTTATTACCAGCTGGTCGATCAACCCCTGGGCTTCTAATTCAGTAATTAAACCCTGTTTTATATCTCGTTCAATATAGATGTCCAGAAAGTTTGCAATCCTGCCCAGGCTCATCGCGGCACCATTTTGTTCTTTAACGGCCGCCAGGTAAGCAAAATACAACCACTGAACAGCTTCCAATGCATTATTAGCCGGACCGGAAACATCAAATCCATAACCGGCAGCCATCTTCTTCATATCCTGCAGGGCTTTGATCTGGTTGAAGACTTCTTCCCGCAGTTGAATGGAATGACTGTCCATTTGTTTATTCATTAATTCCAGGTCCCTTACTTTAGCAGTTGCCAGGTGATCTACGCCATAAAGAGGGACCCGCCGGTAGTCACCTATTATCCTGCCTCGGCCGTAAGAATCAGGCAAGCCGGTTATTATACCTACCCGGCGGGCCAGCTTCATTTCTGGTGTATATACCGCAAATACTCCGTCGTTGTGAGTAGGGCGGTATTTCTTAAAAAAATCCACCACCTGCTCATCAGGCTCGTAACCATAAGCCTGGCAGGCTTTGATGCTGCTCCTTAATCCTCCCCAAACATTTATGGCTCTTTTCAAGGGTTGATCAGTCTGTAATCCTACTATAGTTTCCAGTTCTCGATCGATATAAGCGGGGGGATGACTGGTTATGGTAGTAGGAGTACGGGCATCAACTGCTAATATTCCACCGTTTCTATATTCAGCTCTCAAAAGCTCCTGGCATTTGTTCCACAGGTTGGAAGTCTTATCGGAGGTACTGGACAAAAAGCTGCTATCTCCATCATAAGGATGGTAATTCTTCTGTATAAAGTCTCGCACATCGATATTATCGACCCATCGGCCCGGTTGAAATCCTTCCCAGGCTCGCATACTTCATCACTTCCTTTAGGTGTTGTAGACTTAGGCTTATTATTATCCCGGACAGTTCTTTTTAACCGATTTTCCAGGTCCGGGCAGAAATATTGCTCGTTCAGGAGATGACCGGAGGAGCTGAAAATGTTATATTAGAACGAGGCAAAAAGAGGTTCCCCCGCTTCTTTAAGCTGTCGGGTTCCTATTAACAAAACAAGCGGCGGGTTCAAATTGTGGTGCTCGAAGAGTGCTTCCTTATACTTTTGAGCCTGCGAACTCAAATTGTGGTGCTCGAAGAGTGCTTCCTTATACTTTTGAGCCTGCGAACTCAAATTGTGGTGCTCGAAGAGTGCTTCCTTATACTTTTAAGCCTGCGAACTCAAATTGTGGTGCTCGAAGAGTGCTTCCGATGCTTAAAGGGATTTGCTTTTAGAAAGATATTTGGATGGCTGGTGATTATTTGATAGCGCTTCAGGCAAAGAATCTCAACAAATATTATGGTGATAATCATATTTTAAAATCTGCCACCCTGCTTATTAATGAGAAAGAAAGGGTAGGCCTGGTTGGAGCCAATGGTACCGGTAAAACCACCCTCTTAAACTGTATCAGCGGACAGTTGGAGTATGATAGCGGGGAAATCACCAAAGCTGCCTCACTATCTCTGGCCTATTTGGAACAACTGCCATCTCCACCTGAAGAGCTAACCGCCTGGGATATCGTGATGAGCAGTTTTTCTGATCTATTAGAATTGAGAAGCAGAATCAGTGAACTAGAACAGCGAATCAGCCAGGCGGGATCTGATCTTCCCAGGTTGATGGACAGGTATGCAGTACTGATGGAAGAATATGAGAGAAATAATGGTTATGCCTGTGAAAACACGGCCCGAAGAATACTGGTGGGTTTGGGTTTTGACAATGATGATTTTGATCGTCTCCTGGGAGAATTCAGCGGGGGCCAGAAAACTAGAATTAACCTGGGACGGCTATTAGCCCTGGCGCCGGACCTGCTATTGTTAGATGAGCCGACTAACCACCTGGACATGGAGTCAGTGGAGTGGTTAGAGGATTTCCTGAAGGATTACCCTGGTACCATATTGATTGTGTCCCATGACCGCTGGTTTCTGGATCGAGTGGCTAGCAGAATGATTGAGCTGAAAAACGGCCAGCTTAAATCTTTTCCGGGTAATTATAGCAGCTATTTGAAATTGAAAGCGGTAGATGAAGAAGCCGAAAAGAAAGCTTTTGAAAAGCAGCAGGAGTATATTAAAGAGACTGAAGAATACATCAGGAGGTTTAAAGCCGGAATAAAATCTAAACAAGCCCGGGGCCGGGAGACCCGTCTGGAGAGGATGGAAGTGCTGGAGAGGCCGCAGGATACTGGAGCCATTGGCAGTTGGAACCTGCCGGTAGATTATGAGAGCGGCCAGGATGTTCTTAGTTTGAGGGAAGTCTCCCAAGCCTATGGGAATTTGCAGCTTTTTAATCAGGTGGATCTTGATATATACAAGGGTGAAAAAGTGGCTTTGATCGGACCTAATGGCTGTGGCAAAACGACTCTATTGAAAATTATTATCGGCTCCCTGAATGCTGATGAGGGATCAGTAAGGATTGGGAGCCGGGTGAAGATCGCTTATTTTGCACAGCAGTATGAGGACCTGGAGCCTGACAATACCGTGCTGGAAGAAATAGTATTGAATTCAGATATCCTGGCCGCCCGGGCTCGCAGCCTGCTGGGACGGATGTTGTTTAGAGGCGATGAGGTATTCAAAAAGGTGGGAGATTTAAGTGGCGGGGAAAAGGGACGGCTGGCCATACTTAAAGTTCTTCTTAGTGGAGCTAACTTCTTGATACTGGATGAACCGACCAATCACCTGGATATTGAAAGCCGTCAGGCAGTTGAGGAAATGCTTGATGAATATTCCGGAACGGTGCTCCTGGTTTCTCACGACCGCTATTTAATCGACCGGGTAGCCAGCCGGATAACAGCGGTATATAATCATGGACTACAGAATTACCCGGGCAACTACAGTTATTATGCCGAAAAAAGGCAGCAGTTTGAAATAAAAGCTGCCCGTCAGCAAGATAAGAGTAATGAAACAATAAGCCAGCAGCAGGAATTCAGGCTTAAACAGAAGGAAGCAGAGAGGAACAAAAAAATGCTGGATAATAGATTAAAAAAATTAGAAGAAAAGATACACTGCCTGGAGGCCAAGAAAGACGAAACAGAGGAACTACTGGTAAGCCCCGGCGTATACAGCGACCAGGAAAAGGCTAAATACTGCCTGGATGAATACGAAGAAATCAAACGGGAAATAAATGCCGCCTATCAAGAATGGGAAAAATTATTAGAGGATATCGAAGGTGCGGGACACCAAACAGGAGGTTAAGATTATAAACAGGGATGATACTGAAAAAGTCATACTCGTAGGTGTGAAATTGGAAAGCCGAAACAGTTCAGGGTTTGAAGATTATATGGAAGAACTTAAAGGACTGGCCGAGGCGGCCGGGGGTGAAGTTGTGGCGGCCTTGATACAAGCCCGGAAAAAACTCGAATCTGCCAGCTACATAGGTAAAGGCAAAGTTGAGGAATTAAGGCATCTGATTGAAGAACTGGAACCGGATACGGTGATATTTGATCGAGAACTTTCGCCCATACAGCTGCGCAACCTGGAGCAAGGGTTAGAGATCAAGGTCATAGATAGAACTATGTTGATTCTGGATATATTCGCCCAGAGGGCCAGATCCAGGGAAGGTAAACTGCAGGTTGAACTGGCCATGCTTCAATACCGCTTGCCCCGCCTGAGAGGTATCGGAAACCAGTTAAGCCGTCTGGGTGCCGGAATAGGAACCCGGGGAGCGGGTGAACAGAAGCTTGAGCTGGATCGCCGCTACATCAGGAGGCGGATTCAAGAGATAAAAAAGCAAATAGAAAAATTAGAAACGACCCGGGAACTGCATCGTAAACAAAGACAGCGTTCAGGTATCAAAACTGTATCCCTGGTAGGATATACCAACGCTGGAAAATCAACTCTGTTTAACTCCCTATGCAGTATAGCTCACAAAAGTGGCTCAAAACAGGTCGAAGCTGATCAGCGGCTCTTTCAAACCCTGGACACCACCACTCGGCGCCTGGATTTGTCGAGGGATCAACAGGTATTGATAACTGATACCGTAGGCTTTATACAGGAACTCCCTCCGGCGCTGGTCGCCGCCTTTCATTCCACGTTAGAAGAAGCAGTTGATGCTGACCTCTTGCTGCACGTGATTGACATTTCAGATGAACAGTACCTGGATAAGATCCGGATAGTAGAAGAAGTATTAGAAGAGCTGGGGGCAGAGAAAGAAAATATACTGACCGTATTCAATAAGGTGGATATGTTGGAGCAGGTACCGTGCCCAAACGGGAACGGTGCGGTATACCTGTCAGCCAAAAGCGGCCAGGGGATAGATAAGCTTCTGGATGTGATAAAACACAGACTGGACTAAAAGTGGACAGGAGAACCGTCCGAGACCACTGAAAAAGTAGCCTTTTTAAACTGCTTGGACGTCAG
>JAENYG010000045.1 GCA_016841875.1 Syntrophomonas sp. | reverse complement strand
AGACGAAGTATTGGTTTAGTGGCATGAGTAAGTCCAAAATAATGTCCGCACCCCCCTGCAGCTTTTGTCATTTCTGCTTTATACCTGATAAAATTTCTATTCTGGTTTACCCTGGCAACAGCTATAATCGTGCTGGTGTTTACCATAGCCGGTTTGTTTTCGCTGGTTCTGGCCGATGTGTTCAAACAGGCAGTAATTTACAAAGAAGAAAATGACTTAACCGTTTAAGGGGTGATGAACAGTGCCTATTATTGTTAATCTCGATGTGATGATGGCCAAAAGAAAAATTGGGCTGGTAGAGCTTGCGGAGCTGGTGAACATCACTCCTGCAAATCTATCAATTCTTAAGAACAACAAGGCCAGGGCAGTCCGCTTTTCTACTCTGGAAGAAATCTGCAGGGCATTAAACTGTCAACCGGGTGACATTCTGGAATATACGGAGCATGAAGGCAATGAACGCTAAAGCGGAAAATATTGTTTTTTGTCTGGCAGCTGTGCTGCTGGGCCTGTCTTTGATATATGTGGTAAAAGCTGCCGACAATGATGTTTTAAAGCTATTACTTCTTCCTCATGCCAAGGCGGTAGAGATTTATTACAACATGCCAATGTTTTATATAAGCGGGATCGGATATTCATCCGCGGGCTCCACATTTACCATTGGTCGGGAGTGTATGGGCTGCAACTTTATTGTTTTAATATTTACTATGAATGCCTGTATGTTCACCCGGTATTTTAACGGCTTTAAGAAGCTCATATGGGTTTTCACCAGTCTGGTTGGAGCTGCTGCCACCGGGATCTTAATCAGCAGTATCAGAATTATTGCCTCGATACCGTTTGTAAACCACGAAAAGTTTGTGCTTCTGCATTCAGGCCTGGGTATTTCCCTTTATTTCGCTGCTCTGGTGGTAAGTTATATATCATTAAATAAATTATTAGGAAGTGATAGCCATGAAGGAAGCTGTTAAGCCTGTTTACATCTTGTTATTTGTGACCCTGCCCCAGCTTGTGCTTTTAGCTTACCTTAGCTTCAGCAGCGGAGGTTTAAATGAAGCTATAGTGCTTCCAGGTGCTGCAACGCTGCTCTTACTGGGATCATTTTCAATTTATGCCCTGATAAAACGAAGCCAGGACTCTACCGACACCAGGATATTCACAGCAATTTCCGCTTTGTATGCCTTGTTTACAGCATCTATGCTGCTGTTTTATGAAGATTTGTTTAATATGACGGGTTTTATCAGCCCACGGCTGGTGTTTATCACTTTATGTATTATTCCGGTGTTGTATGGCATCTATGGTATCGCCTTTAACACCAGTTCGGCTGAAAACAGCAATGATACACCCACTTATATGGCAGGATTAATTGCAGTTCCACTGATATGGTTTGTGGTTATGAATCTAATAAACGGTATTAACTTGAATGCTATACTTATGATTTTTATCATAGCTGTCTTTTATACAATCATGCTGCTGACAGTGAAAATCCTGCTGCTTTGGAAACAGCAAAACCCTGATAATGAATTAGCCCATCCATCTAGTATAAGCTATTATATTATAACGCTTTTCATATCATTGCTGCTGCCATTGGGAGGCCTGGCACTTAATCAGGGCAATCTCGACTTGTGGTCTAATAAAGCTTCAGGTGGTATGTTCGGTGATTTTTCCAGCCCTGCCTTTTATGTTATGGCAGTATTAAACGGATTATTTATGCTGCTTCCTCCCGTAGAGGATAATAAAATCCGGCTTTTGCTGTTCTATCTCAAGGCGGTTTGCTATACCTATATACTTTATTTCTTCATTGTATTCCTTCCCCTTCTGCCCCTGGGGGCAATAGGCCTAATTTTCTTTGGATTAGGAATCTTCATCTTTGCCCCAACCGCTGCTGCTATCTGGCAGGGGGTCCATATAATCAAGGAATGGATGGTTCTGGCAAAAACATGGGGGACACCTCGAATTATAGCTGTTTTTGCTGCCGGAATCATCACCCTGCCCCTGTGTCTGACATCTACCTTCTGGGCTGACCAGGGCAACTTGGAAGCTGCGGTGCAGTATTTAGATCATAACAGTACTGTGATTAGCGAAGAGATCGATCTGTCTCGTCTGGAAAGAACATTAACCAACATTAAGGGCAGCTATGGTATGAGAATGGATGAAATCGGTTTCGACTCTGGAACCACGCCCATAATATCGGCCTTCTACACAGATTTTATCCTGGATGGAAAAACTATATCACAGCGTAATATACTGGCACTGGAAAATTTGTTTTTAGATTCAGGCCACAATCTAAATGACAGCAATCTTTCCGATGACGATATAGTAAATAGGCAGGTACGGCTGGCAGCTGTGGAAAGTAAAACGGAGTTTGATGAGAAAATAGGCGTATACAAATCCTGGGTTGATCTAACCCTGGAAAACTCTGGCACAGAGGACAATGGGGAATATGTAACTGCCTTTAAACTACCGGAAGGTGCTTATGTTAGTGACTATTACCTTGATGTTTCCGGATCTAGAAAAGAGGGCATCCTTACCGACCGGCGGGCGGCCCTGTTTATTTACCAAAAAATTGTCAATACCCGCCGTGATCCGGGGCTGCTGCACTATACAGATAGGAACACCCTGGAACTCAGAGTTTTCCCCTTCAACCAGCACGAGGTAAGAAAAACCGGCTTTGAGATTCTTCACATTTATCCATTGACTCTTAACCTGGACAACCATATTATTTCATTAGACTCGGATGCAGTGCCAAAAGATACAGTGGTTGAAGGAGCTATACTGCTTTCCCCTCTGCAAAAAGCCGGTTTGGGCCAGGGTAATAGAACGCCTGAATACTATTTTGTAATTGACGGTTCCAAATTCAGCGATCCAGCCTGGCATATTGAACAGATCGAGGCATATGCTAAAGCTAATAATATTAAGCAGGCCCAGGTAATGTTCGCTTCCTATAAAGTTGAATCTCATTCTCTTACTGATATGAAAGAGACAGAATTTAAAACGGAATGCGGATTCAATCTCGATAGAGCAGTCAGAATGATTCTGAGTGAAGAAAGTGAGGATAGTTTCCCGGTAATAATTGCAGTATCCGATAATATGCCCGGAGCCGTTTTCCCCGAAAATATCTACCCTCTGTCTGACAAATTCCCAGAAAGTCTTTACTATTATGCTCTGAATCATGACCTGTCTTTAACCCCTTACTCCTATGAAGACAACCAGGCAGGTATCAGAATATATAATCCTATTATAGAGCCTGTGCTGAACTTTAATGGAACTTACGTGTCAGACAATGGTGAATGTGAATTGGTGCTCAGTAATATGGATGCGGATAGCATTGCTCTAAGCGGGGATCGGTATAAGGATGCTATTCTCCTGGATGCAGCACAGCAGAGATATTGGTTAAATAGGGAAACTGATCCTCTGGAATTGGTTCGTGCCAGCTTCAAAACCAGGGTTTTGACACCCCAAACAGCATTTATGGTGGTTGAAACACCCGAACAAGAAAAGGAAATGCTGGATTGGCAGGAGAAGCTTTTGAATAATAATGAAGAAATCCCTACCGTATCACTTGATGAACCGCCGCTGCCGGTATGTATCGTTCTCTTTTTGATGATAATAATTGTATTAACCCGAAAAAGATCTCTCGGATCATAATGAAGAATAGAATTCTAATGCCAATCTATACTAATCTTTACAAACGCTGTTAACTCCCCCCATGTTGCCCAAATTACCATGAAGTACTCATGGACTCCATTCAGGAAGGTTTATTTTCGCTTGATATTAACGGTAACATAATTTATCTTTATCTTTTATTTTGAAACACGATAGAATAGGGCAAACCGGGAAACGGTTTGCCCAAAAACACCATCATTTGTTTTTAGGGCAAGGTTTGGAGATATTCATTAATAGTCTTAGCCGCTTGTTTGCCTGCTCCCATGGCTAGTATAACTGTTGCGGCACCGGTTACCACATCCCCCCCTGCATAAACACCTGGTTTTGAAGTTTTCCCGGCACTATCAGCAATAATGTTGCCCCAGCGGTTGGTCTCCATATCAGGTGTAGTGTCGGGCACCAGCGGATTAGGTCCCTGACCTATAGCCATGACCACTGTATCAATTTCCACCAGATATTCCGATCCTTTGATCGCGATAGGGCTCCGTCTGCCGCTTGTATCAGGTTCTCCCAGTTCGTATTTCAGGCATGTCATACCTTTGACCCATCCCTCATCATCAGCAATGATCTCCACCGGACTGGTCAGAAAAAGGAATTGAACCCCTTCTTCATGAGCATGTTCAGCCTCCTCATGCCGGGCCGGCATCTCTTTCTCGGTGCGGCGATAAATAATGAATGATTCTTGGGCTCCCAAGCGCAAGGCAGTCCGAGCAGCATCCATAGCCACGTTCCCACCACCAACAACCGCTACTTTTTTACCAATATGGATAGGGGTCAGGTGCTCGGGGAACATATATGCCTTCATAAGATTCGCCCTGGTCAAGAACTCGTTGGCTGAATATACTCCATTGTGATTCTCGCCGGGGATCTCCATAAAGTAGGGCAATCCTGCTCCAGTTCCCACAAAAATCGAGTTAAATCCTGAAGCAAATAATTCGTCAAGAGAATATATTTTGCCAATTACCATATTAGTTTTAATTTTTACACCCATTTTTTCTATGGCCTTGATCTCCTGCCTTACGATATCTTTGGGAAGTCTAAATTCTGGAATCCCATATACCAGTACTCCTCCAGGAGTATGCAAGGCTTCAAATAATGTTACGTCATGCCCCATGCGACAAAGGTCTGCTGCAGCGGTTAGACCCGAAGGGCCAGATCCTACAATGGCCACCTTTTTTCCCGTGGAAGCTGTCGGTTTTTGTGCCGGGGACTCGGCAGCAGCCATATCATAATCAGCGGCAAATCGTTCCAAGCGGCCAATGCTAACCGGATCTCCCTTTTTTCCAAGAATGCAATATTTCTCGCACTGACTTTCCTGGGGGCATACTCTCCCACATATAGCAGGTAAATTGTTCTTTTCTTTTATCTTATCTATAGCTCCCTTAAAATCAGTCTTTTTAATTAAATCTATAAAAGCGGGGATATCAACTTCAACCGGGCATCCCTTACGACAGGGAGCCTTTTTGCAGTTCAAACATCTTTCTGCTTCTTTTACAGCCGTTTGTGCATCGTATCCCAGGGCTACCTCGTTAAAGTTGTTTACCCGAATCCGCGCTTCCTGAATGGGCATGAATTCCCTGGCATAATTTATTTCTGGCATCCGCATCCACCTCCCCTGCGTTTCATGGCCATCCCTTCCTGGAGGATGAACATTTTGGCTCTTTGCTGGGCAAGGTTCCAGTTAACCTGATGACCATCGAATTCCGGCCCATCTACACAGGCGAATTTAGTCTTCCCAGCTACTTCAACCCTGCAGGCTCCACACATGCCGGTTCCATCAACCATGATCGGATTAAGGCTGACAATGGTTGGCACTCCGTATTCTTTGGTAACAATTGATACAGCCTTCATCATCGGAAGTGGCCCAATAGCAATAACTCTATCAACGTTGTCCTGTTCTAGAATACGGCGCAGCGGTTCAGTTACCAATCCTTTTTCCCCTGCACTGCCATCATCAGTCATAGCAAACATTTCGTGACTGACTTTTCCCATTTCTTCCTGTAGAATCAATGCTTCTGCCTGGCGTGCACCAATAATGCTTATAACATGATTTCCTTGATCAAACAATGCTCTGGTTATAGGATAAACCGGTGCGATACCTACTCCTCCACCAACGCATACTACCTTGCCAAAATCCTCAATCTCCGAAGCTTTCCCCAGCGGACCTACAAAATCCTGGATATAATCTCCTCTTTTCATCTTTCCCAGATCTTCGGTGCTCCGCCCAACCTCCTGAAAGATTATAGTAACCAGGCCTTCCCGCCCATCAAAATCAGCGATGGTTAGAGGTATTCGCTCTCCATTGGTATCCGTACGCAGTATGATAAACTGGCCCGGCTTAGCTTTAGCTGCTATTTCAGGTGCTTCGACATCCATTAATTTAAGCCCTGGTCCTAATATTTCTTTTCTTCGTATCCTGAAATTACTCATTCTACTCTTATCCCCTCACAACTTCTCTAATTCTTTATTTACTAAAACTTGCTCAGTCATTAAAAGACCATTAAGTGACTCTACCTAAAATTCCTTGCCCGTTCCCATTGACTGCTGCCGGTCAGAATCCCTGGGGTCTGGCTTCGACGTAATAATCTCCATCTCGGATAATTTGACCAGATTTCATTAATCTTTCTAAATGATGGATTATACCATACATTTCCAGCTTATAGTTAACTTCCTCCGGTTCCCCGAAAGATCTTGCTATTATCTTTTGCATGGTTAACTCCTCAAGATTTCTGGGAATGGCAAGGCTGTCCAGAATCCTCGCCTCTCTCTCATAAATATGGTTCAGGTATTTATCCAGACAAGCGGGGATATCTTCAGTTATCAAACCTTTGTGTGCAGATACATAAATTCTGGGATTAAGATTCTTCAGCTTCTTGATCGAACTTATGAAAGAATCAATATTACTGGCCATAGTGCCATAGAAGGGTCCGTTCTTACTAAGATCAATATCCCCGCCATACAAGATTCCTTCATCCTTCCAGAAGAAGGAACAATGTCCGGGGGTATGCCCTGGGGTATGAATTACCTGCAATTCAACCTCACCGAGACATATTAAGTCATTATCTTCAAACTCCTGGTGTACTGGGGACTCGTCAATATGAGAAGTACCTACATCCTCTTTTGAAAAACTACCCACATAGTCTACAAAAGTATCTTTTGACCTCATGGCAGGAGCATCTAATCGGTGAGCCCAAACTCGAGCATCAGGAAATGCATGGTTGTTGCCCCTATGATCGAGATGAAAATGAGAGTTTATAATTAGATCGATCTCCCTGGCGCCAAGGCTGTTTAATGACTCATTTCCCCAGCCGGTATCAACCAGCGTTTGAATACGATCATCTATATAAAGAAAGTTGGAGTAAGGATACTGACCATAATTGGGACCCTCAATAAGATAAATATTATTGGATAACATTTGCATTAGAAGCACTCCTTGCAGGGGGTGGAGTATAGCTTCAATATATAGCATCGTCATTGTACAATACTCTTTATTGTGTCTGCTAATTCGCCAACCCGGTTGTCATATAAGTAAATTTAGCCCGCTATTATTATTTCAGAGTTTCTGGTTTAGGTAGTATGGTCTTGGTAACCCGGCCTACTACCAACAAATTATCCTCAGCATCGAAGATTTTACACTCTACAAAACCCAGCCTTTTTCCTGCTTTGATCACATTTGCCCTGGCTATTAACTGGCCAGAAAAGGCTGGGCCTAAAATCGATACATTAATATCATGGGTGACATAAAATGTATAACTATCCATGACCGTACTGAAAGCATAAGTTGCAGCTACATCGCACAGAATATAATAAATTCCCCCATGCACGGCTCCGGCTATATTCAACAGGTTTTCTGTAACAGGAACCCGCAATTCACCGTATCCCTTATAAAACTCGCCTAATTCAATCCCTAAAAATTTGTGGAGTGGTACATCCTTGGCCAGCTGAATAACATATGTCGTATTATCTGACTGCATCGCACTCTGCTCCTATCTATTTACCGTAATCTCATTATCGGCCTTCAAATTGAGGTTTGCGCTTCTCCATAAAAGCATCTATGGCTTCTTTTAGGTCCTCGGTTCCACAACAAAAAGTGGATTGCGCCTGTTCAAATAGTAATCCGGCTGCTACACTGCTGTCATCAGCTAGATTTATACCTTTCTTGGCAAAGTTAATAGCTACAGGTGGGAGCGAAACCATCTTGTGAGCGAGCTTTAGAGCACGTTCCATCAATTTTTCCCTGGGCACAACAATTTCAACCAACCCAATGCGCAGCGCTTCTGCAGCATCAATTTCTTCACACCCCATTATCAAGCGTTTGGCCTGGCCAGAGCCTACCAATTTGGTCAGGCGAGTAGTTCCCCCCATATCCGGCGAAAGGGCAAAACGCACCTCCGGTATGGCCAGCCGGCAATCTTCTGCTGCAATTCTAATATCACACCCCAAAATGAGCTCTACTCCAGATCCATAACAAATCCCATGGATTGCCGCAATTACAGGTATTGGCCACTCCTGCCACCGACTATAAAGTTTTTGCAGCCAGGTGAGATTTTCTAATACGTACTCAGAACTGGCCAATCTCAGCATATTAAGATCAATGCCAGCTGAGAAGTGATCACCATTAGCATTGATAACTACCGATCGGACAGATTTATCCTTTTCGATTGATTGTTGTATTTCCTCCAACGCTTCAAGTAATTCCGGGCTAACCGTGTTAAATGCTTCTGGTCGATTCAAGGTAACTATTCCCACACTATCCTCTCTGGAAAATAATAAAGTATCATTTTGCATCGTTTCTTAACCTCCCCAATAATAGTTGTATTTTGGCCACTATTCCTGGTATGACGTACAGCACTAAATTTTGCAGCATTTTAACCCCAGTCTTCACATTTGTTCTAAACATTTGGCAGCTGGTTGACCAAAAACTCAATGGCATTCTCAGTCTCAGCACATACTGAAAAAATTATCGAAACCTGACTTCTACGAAACAACTAGAAGTAAAAGCGTAATATAATCTCCCTTGTTTGCATCATAGGCCACAGGTGAGTTCTTGGCGCCTGTAGCTTCCAGTTATTTACACAGTTCAATCAGGCTGTAAATACCTGGGGTCCATTTCTGTTGTTATAGCATCATTACTCATTAGTCTCCTGGAAAGACCATAAATCTTGTTAAGTTCATAACTGAAGAAGTATCTACAGGTAAAAATCTTGCCCTGATAAAAAACTTGGTCAGCTTCTAACAGAGCATCTCCCGTATTAAGAGCCTTCTGGGCAGCAATTCCTTGAAGCAGCCACTGCCAGGCTATAGTGATAATGCCGAACATCTCCAGATATAAAACTGAATCGGCCAGGAACTCTTCAGTCTTACCCTGCCCGGCCAATCCTGCCAGATATTTGGTGACCCGGTCCAGCTCCGTCATGGCATCAATGAGTTCATCTGCCCTTGGTTTTAAGTTATCAAAAACCTGTGCCTCATCTAGAGTCGTGGTTACCTCTTCAATAAATAGGCCCAGAGCTTTTCCGTTTTTCATGCTTACCTTTTTGCCCAGTAAATCCTGGCCTTGAATACAGGTGGTTCCTTCGTGTATCGCATCAATGCGTATATCCCTGAAATACTGCTCAACCGGGAAGTCCTGGCAATAACCATATCCACCCAAACACTGGATGGCAGCACTGGTAGCCAGAATACCCGCTTCGGATGGATAAGTCTTGACAACTGGAACCAGCAGTTCCACCAGCAGGGCGTATTTTTCTTTTTCTTCTTCACTATGTAAAACTTTCTGTAGATCCAGGTATTTAGCCACCTGCAGGCATATCGACAACCCGCCCTCGATAATTGATTTCTGCATCAGCAGCATACGCTTCACATCAGCGTGCTCGATTATGGGAATCATCGGTGAATCAGGGTCTTTTTCAGCAGGCTTTCTTCCCTGGAGGCGCTGGCTGACATATTCCAGGGCAGCGTAATAAGCGGCAGTGGCTTTACCTACAGCTCCAATTCCTACATTTATACGTTCTTCATTCATCATATGAAACATATAAGCCAGACCCATACCTGGCTTGCCTACCAGATAACCGCGGCAATCATTGTTTTCTCCCATGCTTAGCTGGCCAATGGGACTGCCCTTATAACCCAGTTTGTGTTCAATACCATCACAGCTGATATCATTAAACTCCATGTTCCCACTATCATCGACCCTGTACTTGGGTACCACAAACAGGGATATCCCCTTAACCCCTTTAGGTGCCCCCTTGATTCTGGCCAGTAACATGTGTACGGTGTTCTCACAGGCGCTGGTATCTGCTGCCGAAATGAATATCTTCTTGCCTTTGATCAGGTAATAACCTTTATCGGTTTCTTCCGCACTGGCAGCAATATCACCCAGAGAACTGCCCACATCAGGTTCGGTCAGAGCCATGGTACCCTGCCACTCTGCTGAACATAATTTTGCTAAATATTTCTTCTTCAGGTCCTCCGAAGCAAAAGTTTTCATAATATTAGCTGCTCCTGCCGTAAGCATTTCATAAGCACTAAGCGAGTAGTTGGAGGCTGTAAACAAGAATCCATAAACAAATTTAATAATATTAGGAATCTGCTGCCCGTCTAATTCATAATCCCAATCCGCATTGATCCATCCACCTTGACCTATTTCATCCAGAAAGACTCTGACCGCAGGATGAACCTTGGCCTGTCCATCTTCGTAGCGGGGAGGATTTTTATCCATTTCCTGAAGTACGGGATAACACAGATCTGTTCCCATTTTCCAGGCAGTATCGATTATCATATTGAATGTATCCATACTGTGGTCCTGGTAATAATCATATTCTGTAAGTGATTCAACCTGGAATACTTCTTCCAGCAAGAATTTAATGTCTCTCCTATTTGCATAACGATCTGCCAAGTGAGCACGTCCTTTCTTTACTATTAAGTTAAACAATATTCCTTTGAGAGTTTAATGATAAAATTAGTTCGTGACTGCTAGCTTTGTCCTGTACATGCGCACTATCTTTCATAAGGTGTTATCAAATACTTGATACACCCATCTTTATTACCACCAAAGATATCCATGGCCTTTAAAATGTCATTTAAGGGACTGCTATGAGTTTGCATAAAACTGGTATTTAATTGGCCT
The DNA here is from genome assembly GCA_016841875.1 of Syntrophomonas sp. Classification (GTDB taxonomy): domain Bacteria; phylum Bacillota; class Syntrophomonadia; order Syntrophomonadales; family Syntrophomonadaceae; genus JAAYJK01. Next base: position 8,458 of record JAENYG010000045.1, on the reverse strand, counting down.
GCCTTGATCAGATCAAGCATTACATCCAGACCATCACACTTCTGGATTCCGGTTCTCAGCTGAATATTCCTATAGGTCATGAAATGTATAGGAACTTCAATGGGTTTAGGAAAGATAGCTACAGTAGCAACAATTCCATAATGTCCAGTTGAACGTATTGCTGCATTGATGGTATTTGCTGCCCCGGCAGTATCTATAGATGCATCGGCCCCATGCCCGCCAGTAATACCCCGTATTTTTTTGATCACATCTCCATCATTGGCATTTATAATGTAATCGGCGAGTCCCGCTTTTAAAAGAGTATCTAACCTATACTGCAGTAAGTCTACAGCAATAACTGTTTTAGCTTTAAAAACTTTTTTAGCCAGCAGACAGGCGCACATTCCCACCGGTCCAACCCCGAACACGGTTACGGTATCCCCTTCTTTAATTTCCGCATTGGTAACTCCATACCATGCAGTTCCAAGCATATCTGCCAGTAATATCACATCTTCTTCCTTCAAGCCCTCCGGGATTGGTATCAATACCTGAGAAGCGTACGGAATCCGGATATATTCAGCCAGAGCGCCATCAATACCTTTGACAGTTCCAAAAACCCCACCATTTTCGCAATAACTGATGTATCCTTTTTGGCACATGGGACACTTACCGCAAAATATCGCTGATAAGCAATGAACCCGATCTCCCACCTGGTAACCCTGCACCGCTGTACCCATTTCCACGATTTCTCCGCAGAACTCATGCCCTAAAATACTCGGTGGCTGGACAAAAGGCATATGTCCAACTGCCAGATGAACATCAGAAGTACATGGTGTTGCCAGGGTTACTTTTAGAATGACGTCTTCCGGATGCTCTATTTGCGGTACGGCTACATCATCAAGACTCAGCTGGTTTGGACCATGGTAGACGAGTGCTTTCATTGTGTTTTTTTCCATAGAATAATACCTCCTAAAAACAACTTTATATTGCTCTTTAAGCTGCCCTCCCCACCCACAGACTCACCAGCTTCACATCCTGCTCGCAAGCTGGGTGGCTGTCAGGAACTATAGATTATCCATTACTGCCAGATAGGCCTGGTGGATAGCATCTGTTATCTGTCCAGGACGAAAGCTGTCACCGATAACCGAGAATGGTACTCCAGTCTCCTCCAAAGCATCGGCCAATTTACGCACCGATTTTGATCCTGTGGCGTTGATTATATTATCGAAAGGTGTGCTTCTGCGCTCACCATCTAATTCGAAATTCAAAATTCCGTCCTGGAAGGACTGGACAACTGCCCTGGTATTAATTTTTACTCCATGCTTTTTCAAATTGTCCAGAAGCCCCCACTTGCTGCTCTTGCCTACTCCCTTTCCCACCTGGGACATCATTTCAAAAACAGTAACTTCCTTACTCCCTTGAAAGACCAGCTGGCGAAGCCTTTCTGGACTCTCGGCATTATTGCTGAAGAGAAAATGGAGCGTTTCGGGTGTAATGGTACCTTTTGCAGCAATGAAGTGCGCAATCTCCAGACCGACAGCGCCTCCACCTATTACAGCAATTTTTTTCCCGAATGGTATATTGTTCTTGAGAAGATCCCAGGCCGAGATTACCCTTAGATCATCAAAGCCATCGATAGCTGGGATGACAGCCTCGGCCCCTTCGGCTGCAATAAGATAATCGGGGCTTCTCTGTTTCACAAGTTCGATGTCAGCCTCTGTATTCAGAAATACCTGAACTTTGTGGAGCTTCAACATCTCCTGATAGTAAGGTATCAGTCGCCTTAATTCTTGTTTATGGGGTGGTGCCCCGGCTATCCAAAGCTGACCGCCAACCCGGTCGGCTTTTTCATATAGATCAACCTGATGCCCAGCCTCGGCGGCTCGAAAAGCTGCCTCCATCCCTGCCGGTCCAGCCCCGACCACCATAACCCGTTTTGAACGGTTGGTCCTGGCTATTCTTCTTTCCCCTTCAAAACCAAGCCTGGCATTAACCATGCACTTAACGGGTTTTATACTCATGATTTCGTCCATGCATCCCTGCAGACAAGCTACGCAAGGCGCAATTTGTTCAGGATGACCGGCCTGGGCTTTGTTGGGCCAATAAGGATCAGCCATTAACACACGACCGAGATTAACCATGTCAGCCCACCCATCGCGTACAATCTTTTCGGCCAGCCAGGGTTCAGAAATACGGTTGGAAGCCATTACCGGTATGGAGACGACATTTTTTATGGTCTGAGCCAGATAGATGAAAGCACCTTGAGGTACACTCATGGTCATTTGGGGGACATTAGTTTCGTGCCAGCCGCCGGTGACGTTTATGGCGTCTATACCTGCCTTTTCATATACCCTGGCAAATTCCGGTGTTTCTAAATCAGTATTGCTGCCGGGAACAAAATCATTTCCTGCCATACGGATGGTAATAGGATAATCAGGGCCCAATCTGAGCCTCATCTTTTCGATTATTTCCCTGACAAACCGGGTCCTGTTTTCAAAACTCCCTCCATATTCATCGGTCCGCTGGTTTCTTAAAGGAGATAGAAACTGGCAGATCAGATACCCGGCCGAAGCTATGATCTCCACCCCATCGAAACCAGCCCTTTTGGCTCGTTCAGCACTGCTGACAAAGGCCTCCTGGATATTCTGAATATCATCCCGGGTCGTTTCTCTGGCGTGGGACTTGCTCCATTCTGAGTATATGGTTGAAGGTGCAAGGGCCTGCTGGCCGCCAATCTGTATGGGTTTCACATAGGCTCCCCCATGGAAAAGCTGAATCCACGCCCTCGCCCCGGCCCCCTGAATTGTTTTGGCAAGTTTGGCAAAGGAAGGAATGGCTTGATCTTCAGCTATAGAAAGGCCGGCTATACCAAGACCCAGGGCATCTATACCTACAGGACCAACCGTCACTATCCCTGCTCCACCTTTAGCCCTCTCGCTATAATAATGAAAGTAACGATCATTCAGCTTACCATCCAATGAATACAATAATCCCATAGAAGGATAGACAATACGGTTTTTGATTTCAGTTTGATTAATGTAGATGGGGCTAAAAAGTGTTTCGAACATGGTTTGCCTCCTACAGCAGTCGTCTTAGCAGCCTGATCATTCTCCACATCTCTTTAAACAAGCCAGGGGAAGAAACTCCTGGAAGTCTATACTATTTGCGATATGGTATCTAGTTCCTGTGCTAATACCAGAATCTCCTCTACACTGGCATTGAGTTCTTCAGCGGCTGCTGCCTGCTCTTCGCTAGATAGAAGCGAACTTTCCGAGTAATCGATGGTCTCACCGACTTTCCCCTTAATAGAGTCCGTAAGTGTACGAATAGCTGCAACGGTATTTTTTGTTTCATTAGATAATTTTTGTATTTCTTCCGCTACTACACCAAATCCACGTCCTGCTTCTCCCGCCCTGGCCGCCTCAATAGCTGAATTGAGACCCAGCATTTTGGTTTGATCCGAGATTGTCTGGATATATCCCATCACATCAGTGATCTCCTGGGAGGATGATGCGACCTGAGAAACTTTTTCATGTACCTGTTGATAATTTAGGGCAACTTGCGAGGCAGATGTTGCTATTTGTTCCACAACACCTAAAATGTCTTCTAATTTCTGCTTTAAGTTGTTGGACATGTTGCGTAGTCTGAGAGCTGTGATTTTAGGCAGTGCGATACAAAAAGTTCCAATTAACGAACGTTTGCCATTTGCATCCTCTTCATAAATAGGATAGGCCATGGTCATAACCGGATTACCATTGTTACCTTCATCACTTTCTCTAATACAAGGCTGTTTAGTTTTAAGAACCTCATAGGCTGCCATTTCTTCAGTCATTCGAACCTTGTTTTGAATATCAAGCATATCAAATTTGCTGGAAGGCTGGCGATGACTTATACTCTTACGACCGGTCATATAGATAAAAGCTCCATCCGGAAACATCTCTGAAAGAACCGGAGCCAGGTGTGGAAATGCACGAGCTACCACGGGTTCAAAAGGGAAAACCATAGTCAGTGTACCGACTATTTGACTCTCCTCATCATCAAATACGGGATAGCATTCTACCTTTAATCTAGTTCCATATAGAGATCTGGGAAGTTCAACGAACTGCGCTTTCCCTGTTTGAATACAAGTATGAGCTACTGCACCTTCAACCAACAAGGTATTATGATCTATTCTGTTTGAACTAAAGTGATAGGAATAATATTCAGCTAGAACATTATTAAGATCTGTAATAATAAACAAAACACCTTGTTCATACGTATTTACCAGTTGAGGAGCTAACAACTCGAAACCCTTTAATGCGCTGGCATTTAGTTTTTCCATAAATACACTTCCTTTTGGTGAATAGGTTAGTTAAGTTGAAAACACTCCCTGCTGGAGTCCGGATTTCGAAGAAGCTGATAATGGACTCCAACAGAAGCGTAAAAAGGGGGGGTATTCTGTTATCTAGTCTTCCTTAATACCTGCCAAATACCTGGCCAGTTTCTTTTTTGATTTAACATCATAGGTACTCATTATGGCTATGTCCTCCATAATCGGGGAACCACCGCCATGAACCCCGCCGACCAGTAATGCCGAGCCAACTTCACCGGTCAAAATATCGCTGGCCAGATGATAGGCCCGGTAATGGTTTTCCTCGGAAACCGCTGCTCGCCGTTTGGTGTATTTCCTTACGAAGTCACCCACGATTGGGCTATTGTACTCTTTTGAAAGAGGCAAGGTAGCCGGAAGTCCACCTGCAATATCACACAAAATATCATACTCATGATAGATGTTTTGCCCGGCATGTCTTCTTCCGACGTTAGCATAAATGATGTTGGGAATTTGAGTACCCGAGGGAGCCTTCATCGATTTCACACTGGCCGCTATCCCGGCAGCATATACCAGCTCAGCTACACTGATCATATCCGCAAGTTTTTCCCGGGTATGACCTGTCTTCTCCACCCCGTTATAATCAGCCAGCAGAGCTGTCGTTCCCATCATCACATCACCTATGCCAGGTTTGCATCCGCAGTAGCTGTGTCGGTGGTACAGGGCAAACATAAGCGCCAATTCCCCTCCAAATTCGGTTTCTCCATTGATAAATATCCTGTCGTTGGGTACAAAAACATTGTCAAAAACACTAAAGCTCTCGATATCGCCAAGATTAGTATAAGGTGCTTCCATCCCCTTCTCCCGCGGGGGTGAAAATGCCTCCCGCCCGATCAGGTAAACACCTTCCGTATCGGCCGGAATAGCAAAGGCAATGGCATAATCCTTCTCATCTTTGCCCAGAGCACGAGTCGGGATGGCAATAAGTTCATCAGAATAAGGAGCCATGGTATTATGAAGCTTGGCGCCTCTTACTACAACTCCATCCGGTCTCCTCTCTACTACGTGCAGGTACATGTCAGGATCCGGCTGGTCTCCAGGTCTGAGACTCCGGTCTCCTTTGGCATCGGTCTGTGAACAGGCTGCTACCAGATCATTCTCCTGGAAGTATTCCAGATATTTCAGCCATCGTTCGTGATAATTAGTTCCATACTTGATATCAGCGTTTTTGGTAGTCACAGAAAGACCATTCATAACATCAATGCCCATGCAGCGCTGGATACATCCGCCCACTCGATTGCACATCAGTCGTGTCATCTCCTGCTTTTTAAGCAGGTCTTCCGGTGTTTGGTGGATGTGGGTGAATCTATTAATAGGGTTACCAGTAATATGAGAAGTTGTCTTCAGTACGTGGCTGTATTCAGGATCTTCTGCTAGATCAAAGGTCAATTGAATGGCCTTGCTGGCATTAACTACCTTGGGATGATCTCGTCCGATGACTTCTCCATCCAAATATATGTTCTTTCTCATGCCCGCTAATTTTTCAAGATATTCCTGTGTAGTCCTCATTATTAATCCTCCTCGTATATTTCATGTAATACATGTGATGTAATAAGCCATTGTTGCAAAAACAGTGCCACTTCCTGCCCGCTATATTTATACATAACAAAACCGCTCACACCACAGGACAAAAGCATATAGGTTAAAGTACAGATAACACCGATTTTCAGGTAAGAATCAGCCTGTTTTATTTATGAATTCTATGCAAAACTTTTTACAAGTCTGTAACTCCCCCAACCGCTATATATCGGTAATGACTTAAAAAGTAACACTTTGCCCTATAAAACGTAGCAAAATTATTGCTCTTATTGTGCCTAAGGTTACACTTTGACACACTATGTCCACTCGTTGTCCGATGATTGACTATCACTCGTTTACCCAAATTCTTTAGTTCGAAAACCCCTGAATCAAGAGTATGCTTATCTAATCACAGAGGCGGTCACCCGACAACTGCTAGTACCTGCACCAGCGACGGCAGAGTGGTAAGCAATGAACAGATCAAAGAATGGCTTTGTGAACTCATCTTCGCTGACCACAAATTAACCTGGCGCTCAGTGGAAATATCAATTATCAATAAAAAGAAAGTATATCGTTTGTGTAAAGAACTGGACATTTTGAAACCTCAGCGTAAACTCAAATTAAAACACCCAAGACGACTGGGCGGAATCAGGAAATTACCGCATCAAACCGTTTGTTGGAAATCGATCTCAAATACAGTTATATCGCTGGAGAAAACCGTTTCTTTTATATCTTGCTCGTATAGACGTATTTGACCGGGTTATTGTGGATTACCACATAGGACTAAATTGTACCGCTCAGGATGCTGCACGTACCGTACAGCCAGCTATGTTCAAACGTCAGACGTATAATGCTGATGGTCTAATCATCCGAAGCGACAATTGGCCACAGTTTATCAGTCATCATTTTGAAGAAAGCTGTATCAATTTGGGTATTGAGCATGAACGGATTCCCTATCCTACACCCAATAAAAATGCTCACATTTAATGTTCCAAAAAACTTTGCCATTTTATCAACAATAATTCTCTGGTGGCAACCCTGAAAGTAGACTTGACCGGACAATTCTGTTCTGATCGATAGGGTAAACCGTTTCATATGCATCATGAGTCGTACTCTGGATATTAGGGATATTAGAATAACTATTAATGTTAAGATTAGTGCAATAATTCGTATGAAGTATTGTTATTTAAATATCATTAACAGCAATTGGCACTGTTTTTGCAATCAAAATTGGTATAGATACTGCCGGGGAAGCAAATACCACCAATGCAGCAATACGTTCAACTTGACATTATAGAATTGTTGCTACGGTAGCTATCTTTCCTAAGCCCTTTGAAGTTCCTATACATTTCATGACCTATGGAATATTCAGCTAAGAAGCGGAATTCAGAATGATGGTCTCGGTATAATGCTGGAATTGATTAAGGCTGGTGAAATAAATATCAATTTTATGCAAACCCATCGTGGTCCCTTAAATGAGATTTTAAAGGCCATGGATATTTTTGGCGGTAATAAAGATAGGCGTATTAATTTTTGAATTACACCTTATGAAAAATAGTGCGCATGTACAGGACAGAGCTAGCATTCACGAGCAGAAGAAACTGGTAAAGGCTATCAGGGAGATATGATAAGCTGTAAAACTCAATTATTTGCATGATCATAGCGCAGCCTTAATGTATAACGAAAGGAGTTATATAGAATGTCATACGAGTACAGAATTGAAGGCAATATAGTAATTTTTACTTTTCATAATGGAAAGGTTAACTCTATTTCGGGAGATACCTTGAAGGGTTTGGATAAAGTCATTACCAGGATAAATTCAGAACAAGAACTAAAGGGGTTAATCTTAACAGGTACGGGTAATTACTTTTCAAGTGGTTTTGATCTCGATACTTTAACTAATTTTAAAAACAAAGAAGAGATTATTAAATGGTTCGAGTATGAAGAAGATGTAATGTACAAATTGTTTACTTGCTCTAAACCGGTAATAGCAGCCATAAATGGACACGCTACAGCAGCGGGCATGATAGTGTCTATGGCATGTGATTATCGTATTGCACTGAATCACCCCAAAATAAAAATTGGTATGACGGAGATAAAGATTGGGCTTGCTCTTACTCCTGCTGAAGGTGAGATCATGCGTTTTGGTCTGGACACAGACAAAAATTTCAGAGATATCATATTCAATGGTGAACTCATCAGTACTGTTCAGTCAGTTGATAGAAGAATATTTGACGAGCTGGCTGATACTCAAGATGAACTAATGGAAAAAGCCAGGGCAAAATTATCCAGCTTGATTGATACACCGGGCAGCCCCTTTATTATGTTGAAGCACCTGGAAAAGAAACACGCTGCTGATTATATTCTAACAGGAATCAAAGAATGTGATTGGAACCTGCTGGTAGCTAAATTTACCGATCCTAAGGTCTTAGCAACTTTGAACATGGTGAAGGCATCATTGTCTTAAGATGGCTTTTCCAATATCACTACCCAGCGTTAAAAATCAAAAGGTTAAAGCCCCCTGAAAGATCTATTATCGGACTGACCCCCTAATATTGGACAAAAACTCTTAATATCTGGCTGATACTTAGA
>JAENYG010000073.1 GCA_016841875.1 Syntrophomonas sp. | reverse complement strand
AATGCGTTGTTAGATGCTGTAGCTACAAATAATATTAATCCAGGCTTAGATCAAATGGTGAGTGTGCTTCCGATGCCGGATAAGAATAATTTTGATCAGGCCCCTCGAAAGCCGAGAGTTGCATCTTATTGTAGAGTGAGCACCGAAGAAGAGATTCAGCTTGGTTCCTTGGAGAACCAAGTTATCCACTACACAAACTACATCCGATCAAACAAAGAGTGGCAGTTTGTAGGTGTATTCTCAGACAGAGGCAAATCAGGGACTAAAATCGGAAGCCGTACCGGGTTTAATAGAATGATCCGTAGAGCCATGGCCGGCGAAATCGATATTATTCTGTGCAAATCTATTTCACGGTTTGCGAGAAATGTATTGGACACTCTAAACATTGTAAAATCACTAAATGAAAAAGGCGTGACAGTAATATTCGAAAAAGAAGCGATAAATACTTCGAAAATGTCCAGTTCAATATTGTTGACTGTACTCGCCCTATTTGCCGAGGAAGAAAGCCGCAGCATTTCGGAAAACATTGAATGGTCATTAGTAAAGCGATTTGAGAATGGAGAAGTAAGAGCTGTAAAGATACTTGGATATGATTTCAATAAGGATAAAGAATGGATAGTAGTAGAAAGTGAAGCCGGAATTGTAAGAGAAGCTTATAGGCTGTTTCTCGAAGGTAGAAGCATGTCGGAAATTGCCGAGATATTTATTGAAAGGGGTTACAGAAAAAAGAATGGAAGAATTGATTGGGACGGGAGCGGTGTTAGGGGGCTTCTAACTAATGAACGCTATACCGGTGATGTGCTTAGCAGAAAGACCTGCACCCTAGATTTTAGAAGCCATGAATCTGTAGTAAATGATGGCCACAAGCCCCAATATTATATTGAAAATCATCATGAAGGAATTATATCAAAGGAAGATTTTAATCAGGTACAGGAGATCCTTTCTAATAATGCTTCTTCGGGAAAAAGAGTTAAGCACAAAACATATCCATTGTCTAAAAGATTAAAATGTACTAATTGTGGGGCTAAATTTCATCGGCAGGAGAATCCAAATGGGAAGGTTGATTGGATATGTAGCACCAGCAAGAAAAGTAAAAAATTATGCAAGATGGAATCTATCAGTGAAGAACAGATTGAAAAGTTGTTAAAGGAAGGATTCTATAAAAGGTACGGAGACAATATAACTACTGACGGTAACCGGTTTAAAAAGCAGTTAATGAAAGAATTGATGAATGCTGAGGCAGCTCGTGACCGGGAGCAAAACCTTCTTAGGGTAAAATTAGAAAAGATCCTAATAGAAGAAAATAAGGCTGTAATCGATGGCTTAGAAACTGGGCCTATTAAAGAAAAAAGAATTGCTATAGAAAATCAAATTGCTGAAAGAGCTGCAGATTGGGAGCTATTTGATAGGGATGAAGCCTTCCGAAGAAAGGCACTGGATAAATTGAAAGACCTACAATCGGTTCAATCAATAAATAGAATATTGGATATATCTTTTATGAGAGCCTGGGTGATTCGAATTAAAGTCGAGTCACCTTATTTATTTACCGTAAAGTGGATTGATGGAAGCAAAACGGTAGTGGGGCAGTTTCGGAGGAGGTATATGTTATGAGAATGAATACTCCAGCTGTTGTAAACCCAAGGGTGCGGGTTATTCCTGCGAAGGTTGAAACAGGAAGGAATGATGCTAATCCCGATGGAGAAAAGAAGAAGATTGCTGTATATGCCCGTGTCTCTACATTTGAAGAGGAACAACAATCAAGCCAGGAGCTTCAAGAAAGCTACTTCAAAGAAATGATTGCCAAAAATGAAAACTGGGAATTGTATAAAGTCTATGCCGATCATGGAGTTACTGGAACAAATACAAAAAATAGAACCGCCTTTAATCAGATGATTGAAGACGCAAAGGAAGGAAAATTCGATTTAATCATCACTAAATCAATTAGCCGCTTTGCCCGAAATACCCTTGATT
>JAENYG010000044.1 GCA_016841875.1 Syntrophomonas sp. | reverse complement strand
TTACCAAGTTGATATTCGGAGTTTGAACTATTTTGTCACACGGTCTGACGTCCCCTTGTGTCATACACTTATGTTTATTTTTTTCTCAGGAAGAATACCGGGTAGGTCCCGGCTCCAACGTGGGCGCCTATAACAGCACCGATTTCAGTAATGATAAAATTCTGGCAGCCAAATTTTTCAGCAATCATATCTTTGATCAAAAGTGCTCCCTCATAATCGCTGGAATGGGCAACTCCAATAAGCTGTTCGGATAAGTTGTCACCTCGCTCGGCCATTATTTCCAGCATCCTTTTCCTGGCCTTTTTTAATCCCTTGACCTTTTCAGCCGGATGAATTTTTCCGTCCTTTATCTCAGCGATAACTTTAATATTTAACAGCGAACCTATAAATGCCGATGCAGCACTGACCCGACCGCCTCTTTTCAGCATTTCAAAATCTCCTACGATAAAAACATGCTCCATTCTATCGATATTATCCATTATTTCTTCAATAACCTGATCGTTACTCAACCCTGCTTCTATCGCCTGGGCTGCTCTGATCAAGGTCAATCCATATCCCAGCGAGGCACTTTTCGAGTCTATTACCGTAATACGTTCCGGATTCAGCATATCACGAGCAATGCAGGCAGATTGATAGGTGCCGCTTAAGCCGGAAGAAAATGCGACGTAAATTATTTCATCATCGCCTTCAGCCAGTATCTTTTTGAATTCTTCTTCAAATTCAGCCGGATTAACCTGTGAGGTGGTAGGCATGATCCCAGGTTCCTTTATCAATTCATAGAATTCTCCCGGTAACAAATCCACTCTATCCCGATAGCTTTTTCCTTTGATGCTAACTGTTAGCGCAATTGATGATATCCCCAGTTGGTTCAGAACATCCTGATCCAGATCACAGCAGTTATCTGCGTATAATCTAATCTTAGCCATCTAATTTCCTCCTCGCCCAGACCCCCGTCAAAAACCATCTCTTCTGTAATATAGTGAATTGTACTATTTTTCAAAAATATTAACAAGGACTAGAATAATTGAATACATAATCACCTCCCCTAATCTTTATAATATGTACCAGATAACAACAGTCGATTTAAATTTTCAGACGTGGGTAGGATTATTTAAACCTTATGCAGAAAATCAGGATATATTAACATTATTTAGTAATACCGAGGAGGATTAATAATGAACAGCAAACTGAGAATAATTGGCGGTGTTGCCGCAGGCATGAGTGCGGCCGCCAAGGCTCGCCGGGTTAATCCGGAATTAGATATCAAGGTATTCACCGATGACCAATATATTTCTTACTCTGCCTGCGGTTTGCCGTATTATATAGGTGATGTTATAAAATCCAGTAAACAGCTCATAGCTCGGACTGTTGAACACTTTGCGGGACAGGGCACTCCTGTCCTCACCAGAACGCGAGCCATAGACATTAAAGCAGACTCAAAACTAATAATGCTGGAAGATTTGACCACCAACCGGTATTTTGAAGAAGAGTATGACCGATTGATTATAGCCAGTGGTGCCAGGCCAGTCTTCCCTCCACTGGAAGGCATCCATTTAAAAGGCATTTTTACCCTCCGGAATATCCAGGATAGCGATGCTATTAAAAATTTTCTGAGGGAATACCAGCCCTCCAAAGCAGTCATCGTTGGGGCAGGATATATTGGTTTAGAAATGATAGAAAATCTGTTGGTGCATGGCTGCCAGGTAAGTGTAATAGAAAAAGCACCCCATATCTTGCCCAGCATGGACAGCGACATAGCAGATGTGGTGAGCAATTATTTGAACTCCAGGGGGATTGAAGTCCGGACCGGGGAACCTGTAACTGCCTTTAAGGGAACCGATACCGTAAAAGAAGTCATGGTGGGCAGGAATTCACTGCCCGCTGATATGGTAATAATATCTATAGGGGTAATCCCTAACAGCGAAATAGCTGCCCGGGCTGATATCGAGCTGGGCAGCAGTAATGCCATTCGAGTGAATGAGAAAATGGAAACCAGCCAACCGGACGTTTATGCCGCCGGTGACTGTACGGTGGTCAGACATATAGTTTCCGGCCAGGAGATGTATATCCCTATGGGCACTACGGCCAATAAACAGGGTAGGATAGCCGGGGAAAATGCCGCCGGTGGGAATGCTGCTTTCACAGGTGTGCTGGGAACTGGCATAAGCAAAATTTTGGATATGGAGGTGTCCCGGACCGGCTTATGTGAACAAGAATGTCAGAATTTAGGCATTGAATATATAAGCCATACTATTAAATCTAGAACCCGGGTTCCTTATTACCCTGATGCAGGGCGTATTCATGTTAAACTCATTGTCGATAAGAACAGCCGCCGTCTTTTGGGTGGACAAATCGCAGGTTATCCAGGCTCCGGAAAAAGAATAGACACTATTGCTTCCGCCCTTACTATGAATAGCAGGATTGATGACTTGATCAATATGGATCTGGCTTATTCCCCTCCTTTCAGTCCCTTATGGGATCCGGTATTAACGGCTATAAATAAATTTTGATTTCACATAACACTTGCCTTTACCTGTTTTCGATGCCTTTAGTATTAAGATTCATCAACCAACATGGCAATATCAACCGGCGAAAGCAACCCAGCGGCTGGAGAGCACTAAGCCCTATAATTCCAAGCCCCGGGGTATCTCGCCCGAGGTATTCATATCTTCATCCACTCCATTTTTTTACTGGACCGGCTCCCTTCCAATATATTTTCACTTCCCAGCCGCTATTCCAAGGTATACAATGATTAAGTCAGCACCGTAGCACCATTTCCATAAAGGAGAACCGATTATGTCTCGTTTTGATAAATCTACCTTGACCCCGCTGTTTCTCTTTGCCGCAGCCAGCTGCTTGTTCGGTCTTTATGCAGGTCTATATGATCCATCCTTCAACAACTACCTGGCCCAGGTACACCATATCGATGAAGTAGCCCGGGGGGCTCTGGAATTCCCACGCGAGCTGCCCGGTTTTTTGTGCGCCTTTATTTTTTCTCTATTTATGTTTCTGGCTGACACCAGGATTGCTGCCCTGGCCGCTTTTCTGTTAGCTTTATCCTTATGGGGGCAGGGGTGGCTGGCTCCTGATATGACCATGGTAGTAGTGTGGATGCTGATGTGGAGCACCGGTGCCCATGTGTTTATGGTAGTAAAATCTTCTATCGCCCTGCGCCTGGCTGATAAAGGGCGGGAAGGCAAACTAATGGGAGACCTGGGAGCACTGGAAGCCCTGGGCCTTCTGGTGGGGATGGGCCTGGTATACTTCGGGGTCTCCTTGCTCAGCTTTTCATTTCCTGTAATATTCGGCCTGGCTGGTGCCTGTTCCCTTGCTGCAGCATTGCTATTATACCGGATAAAACCTGAACCGGTAAAAAGACCTGCCCGGCAGCTGCTCCTGAAACGCAAATATACCCTTTTTTATATCCTTAATATGATTTTTGGAGCACGAAAGCAGATATTTTTGACCTTTGCTCCCTGGGTGTTGATCAAACTCTTTCACTGCGGTATAGAAACTTTTGCGCTACTGGGTATCATCGCTACCCTTATGGGTCTATTCTATCGCCCCTTGTTAGGTCGCGCCATAGATGCCTGGGGTGAGCGAACCGTCTTATCCATTGATGCAGTTTTAGTGACTTCTTTGTGCATGATCTATGCTTTTGCCCAGCAGTTGTTTGCTGATAATATAGCCGTGATATTAATAATGATGTGTTTTGTAACCGACCAGCTTCTTTTCGCAGTTACTATGGCCCGGATAACCTACTTGAACCGCATTGTTGAATCACCCGATGATATTGCCCCCAGTATATCCATGGGTATAACTTTGGATCACGCAGTATCCATGACCGTTCCCTTTGCCGGAGGCTTGTTATGGGCATCCCTGGGATACCAGGCGGTCTTTTTTGCAGCCGGAATCATGGGAGTCTTAAACCTGGTCGCGGCCCGGTTCATTCCCGGGCCAAACATATTGCCCATCAAGGATCCTGCCAATATATCCAGTTGATTACTGGCACCTTCATCACATTAAATAGACTTAATTTACTATTACAGGAAAAGCTGTTTTACTGCTAAAAACTATTGATTATTGTGATAAACTTTAATTATCTATAAAAAATGCATGCTCAGCACGTGGATCAGCAGAAACACCTGATAGGATCAGAAATTATAGGTAAGGAAGTTTTTCTATGGATACTGAAGTATTGATGAAACTTAATAACGTGACCAAAAGCTATGTCATGGGAGAAGTTACCGTAGAAGCCTTAAAGGAAACAACCCTGGATATATACAGCGGAGAACTGTTGGTAATACTGGGTCCCAGCGGATCGGGCAAAAGCACCCTGTTAAATATTATCGGTGGAATGGATAAACCCAGCAGCGGGGAAATAATATTTAAGGATCGCAATTTAAGCAAGGCCAGTGACCACGAACTAACTTTATTTAGACGCAATGAAATAGGTTTCGTTTTTCAGTTTTATAACCTGATATCAGACCTGACCGCCGGGGAGAATGTTGAACTGGCAGCCAGCCTGGTTAAAAATCCACTCACTTCGCAGGAAGTATTGACCCAGGTAGGTCTGGCCGATAGAATCGACCACTTCCCTTCCCAGCTCAGCGGAGGTGAACAGCAGAGGATATCCATCGCCAGAGCTATAGTAAAAAACCCTACCCTATTACTATGTGATGAACCAACGGGAGCCTTAGATTATCAAACCGGTAAAACTATCCTGGGGTTATTGAAGAAAGCCCAGGAGCTAATGGGAAGAACTATAATTATAGTTACCCATAATACCGCCATCGGTGAAATAGCCGACCGGGTAGTTCGCATGAGAAGCGGCAGCATCGCAGAAATCTCATTGAATGAATCACCTGTCCCCCCGGAAAGGATTGAGTGGTAATGAAGGTACTAACCCGCAGATTATGGCATACAATCAAAGGAAGCCTGGGGCAATTCCTGGGTATGGCCGTAATAATAGCTGTGGGTATATCCTTATATATTGGTATAACTACTGCATTCTTTAACCTCGGCCAGTCCCAGGAAGCATTTTATAAAGATAATAACTTTGCTGACTATTATTTCTATGTAGTCCGAGCACCTGAATCAATTATTCGACAGGTCGAAGCAGTTCCTGGAGTCACTTTAGTCACTGGCAGAATTCAAAAAGATATACCGGTTTTAAAAGATAATCAGGAAAGAGCGACCGTACGTTTGACCTCTTATCCCCTGCCCATAGAAAATGAGGTAAACAGTATTCAGCTTCTCGATGGACGCTTATTCTCCGAGTATCCTGCTGATGGCGGAATTGAGGTATTGGTTGATCCAGGTTACTTTGATGCCAATAACCTGTCTTTTGGTGACACCATCAATATCGTGGCTGAGAATAAAAAGTACCCGGTTAAAGTGGTAGGTACAGCTACCGGACCAGAATTTACTTATATTATGAAAGATGCTTCTAATATGGTGCCAGACTATGAGACCTTTGGTATTATGATGGTGCCGCATAACCAGAGTCAGGAATTATTCAACCTGCCAGGACAGGTAAATCAGGTAATAGTACAGTTAGCTCCGGGAGCTGACATTGATCAGGCAGTTAAAGCAATCAAAGACATTCTTGCACCCTATGGAAACCTGGCCAGCTTCCCCCGCAAGGACCAGTTGAGCCACGCTGCTTTGGATGCAGAACTGTCTGGGCTTGATGCCATATCCGGTTTTCTTCCCCTGATATTTTTGTCCATTGCGGCGGGGATACAATTCATAATATTGCGCCGTATGATAAAAACTCAACGAACCCAGATCGGCATCATGAAAGCCATTGGTTTTGATAACCGGCAGATAATCTTTCATTTCAGCAGTTATGCCATTATGGTGTGTATAGTTGGAGCCGTTGCAGGCATAGTATTTGGAATTTTTATGGCCTCCGTTTTTTCCGACATGTATGCTATGTTTTTCAACCTGCCCCAGGCTATCGGGGGAATAAACTATGAAGTTATCTTATACAGCTTAATGCTCAGCCTGGGAGTGGGAGTGCTAGCCGGGTTTACTGCTTCGCGCCCCATATTGAATATCAGCCCGGCAGAATCTATGCGTTCACTGCCGCCCAGCAAAAGCAGCCGATCGTTATTGGAAAACTTACCCGGGTTCTGGAATAAACTGTCTTCATCCTGGAAGATGGCCTTCCGAACCATAAGCCGTAATCGCCTTCGTTTACTGTTAACCATGGCTGGAATCGTATCAGCTGTTGCTCTTCTGATCGTATCGATGTTTACCAATGATGCAGTAGATTACATGATGGATCAGCACTTCAACCAGGAATCCTCTTATGATTATATGCTGCACTTTAATCAACCTGTAAAGGAATCGGAGCTGCTCAATATTTCCAGGCTAGAAGGAGTGGAACTTATTGAAGGCTTTTTCTCCCTGCCGGTTAGAGTGCATTATAATGGTCGGACTAGTGAAGATCTTTTGATGGGCATAAACCCTTCCAATAACTTAAAACATCCCGCTAAAGAAAACGGGGTGGTTATTCCGGTTCCCGATGAAGGTGTGATCATCAGTCGTAAATCAGCGGAAAGACTGGGCTTGAAAGTGGGGGATGTAGTTCAGATGGAAACGCTGCTGGGGATGGGGCAGGCACACTATGCAGATATCAAAATCACCGCCATAAATTATCAGCTTTTCGGTAATGAATCCTATGTCTCCCTGCAGCAGGCCAACAAGATATTGAATGAATCAAACCTGCTTACCGGAGCAGTAATGAAGGTAGATAGTATTCATGCCAACTATATCGAAAGTGAATTATCAGACATGACCGGAATCAATTCAATAGTAAGCCGCCAGAAGGAAAGAGATAACATTATGAGTTTGATGGATAGCATGATATATATGGTCAGTACTATGATCATGTTTTCTGTCATACTAGGATTTGTTATAATATACAATTCAGTTGTTATGAGTTTTAATGAACGGAAAAGGGAACTGGCATCCCTGCTCACCATAGGGTTTACCAGGAAAGAAGTATCATCTATTATGTGGAAGGAAACGATACCCCAGGCCATCCCATCAATACTGCTGGGGCTGCCCGCAGGCAGGCTGCTGGCTGAGCTATACTTTGGGTCGGTAGAATTCGATATGTGGTACATGCCAGTGATCATCTACCCTTCCAGCTATGTACTGGCTGCACTGGGAGGCCTGGTTTTTGTGTTATTGGGACAATGGGTAGCAGGTCGGGGGATTCAGAAGCTGGATATTATTGAATTATCCAAGAATATGGATTAACGGGGAGGAAATTGAGTCATGAAGGGAAAAAAAGGTCTGTACATCATTATTGCGGTGGTAGTGCTCCTGGTTGTAGCAGCGGGTTTGATATATGGCCAGGGCGGGGATAATGTGGACGCGGTAAAGGCTGAAAAAGGCAGTATAAGTATAACAGTTGAAGATACAGCGCTGGTACAGGCAGCTGAAGACTACGATCTGTATTCAAACCAGAATGCCAGGTCAAAAAATGTAGCTGTAGAAATTGGGCAAGTGGTGGAAAAGAACCAGCTTATCATGCAACTGGAAAACCCTGAACTCCAACTGCAGCTAAGTGAAAATAGATCTCTGCTGGCCCAGGCTCAGTCTTCTGCAGCAGCAGCTTCTGCCGGTGCAAAACGCCTGGAACTGCAGCTAGAGGATGCCCGGTCAGATTTGGCTCGAATCGAAGACCTCTTCGAGCAGGGAGCAGTAAGCAAAAGTGAATATGAAAAGGCAGTTTTACTGGTTGATACTGCCGGGGAGGCATTAAATGAACAGTTAGCTTCCCTTGATACGCTTAAATCTCAAATTCAAGGGGCACAGGAATCAATAGGGAAGCTGGCAGAACTTGAAGAAGAACTCCAGGTATACAGTCCCATTCAAGGCGTGGTCCTAAACCTGCCGGTCAAAAAAGACCAGCCGGTATCAGCGGGAACTCTCCTGGCATCTATTGCCGCGGTGCAGGACCTGGAAATAAAAGCAGATATTCTGAGTGATGACCTGGGGGAAATACAAATCGGCCAGAAGGTGTCTGTTACTGCACCAGTTCTAGGCGATAACCTGTTGGAGGGAACAGTCTTGAAAATATATCCCCAGGCAGAAGAAAAAATCTCCGCATTAGGCGTTATTCAGCGTAGAGTACCGATCATTATTAGCATTGAGGACAGTGCTAACCTGAAACCCGGTTATGAAGTACGCGTAGCGATAGAAACCACCCACCTGGAAGATGTAATCACGCTGCCCATAGAAAGTGTTCGCAAAACTGATGATGGAAAAAAAGAAGTTATCCTCATCCAAAATAATAGAATAAAATACCAGGAAGTGGAAACTGGATTAAGCGACAGCAATAACATAGAGATAAAGAGCGGCATTAAAGAAGGTGATCTGCTGGTAAGGGACGCCAGCCTGGAATTAAAAGAAAATATGAAGGTCAACCCCAGTGAGTAAGTCAAGACACGGCTTCTCCATTACAAATTTTTATTTCAGAACATTTCTGGCATTGATATGTCCCAAGTCAGTATTGATACTCGATTCTATTTTTAGTAAAGGCTGTTGCGGAATAAACCCAGGGAACAAAATAAAGAGCAGTCAACTGCTGTTCATTAGATAAGTCCAGATCTCTTCAATTCGATGAATAATTCGACCAACTGTGGATCGAACTGGCTGCCAGCACCCTCTTGCAGTTCTCGGATAGCCACTTCATACGGCAAAGCTTTTCGGTAAGGGCGATCAGAGGTCATAGCATCGTAAGCGTCAGCAATAGCTAGAATGCGGCATTCGATTGGTATCTCCTGTCTCTTTAGGCCCAGGGGATAGCCCTGCCCATTCCACCACTCGTGATGTTTAAGTATCCAGTCTCCTACTTCATGCAGAATCGGAGCTGATTGGGCAATCCTATGCCCTATCTCGCAGTGCTTCTGCATGATCTCTTTTTCCTCCTGGTTTAATCAGTACTCTGATGCATACCCTTGGTGAAAGAGATTTTATTACTGGAGGCCATGCTAAACGTATGGAAAATATAGTAGTCATTCTGGCTCGGAGTGTGGGAATTGCCCAGAATATTCCGGCTTTGCAGCTTTTTTCTCAGTTTCATGATATAGGAAAGATTGGAATTCCGGATCATATTCTAAATAAGCCGGCTGCTTTTAGTGCATTATGCGAACTCTGATGATGAAGCAGTTTTTCCTTTTTCATATTGTCTTCCGCTTTTTTCAGAATGTGCTGCATCTTCTCCTGGGCAGATATAATTCCGAACTGGTATCCCAGCGAGATACTAGCAGTAATGCGGTTATTCTTATTATATTCTTCCAAGGCCACAACGATATCGCAAACATATTGCGGCAGGGCTTCCGGTGTACATTGATTATCCAGGATGCAAAATTCATCTCCCCCGGTACGGGCTACGATGCAATCCTGGGGCAGCACCTTCCGTAGCAGATCAGCGATAGCCTTTAGTAATAGATCTCCTACCCTAATTCCCATGGTATCATTAAAATTCTTTAACCCATCCACATCACATATTAAGATACCCACTGACTCACCATTTCTCTTGTCCTGGCGATTCATCTCCTCCTCAAAATAGGTCCGGTTGTAAACTCCGGTAAGATTGTCATAAAGGGTGTGATATTTTAATTCCTCTTCAGCCTTTTTTTGTTTACTAATATTGGTTAAACTCTCGATGAGGTAAGACTTGCCCATGATAACCAGAGGTACCACCGTTTTGATGACCGGAATACTATCTCCATCTTTGTTTACCAGTATCCGTTCCTTGTGATCCACTGATTGCCCTAAATCAGTAATGGGGCAGGCGCCCTTCTGTGCCTGGCAGACAAACTGATGGCATTCTTTCCCTGAGATCTCCTCTAGTGGAAGGCCGATCATTTTATCCGCCGCCTGATTGGTTTCAAGGATTTTATGGTTTTCTGGATCGATAATTATGATGCCGCAGTGAACTGAATCTAGTACGAGTCTGAGTATTTCATGATTTTGCGTGACTGGTCTGTTCATTAACCCTCCTTGTATCTTGGCCACAAAATGCTTGCCCTATTTTCATGGTGAATATCGGAGAAATACTACTGTGCTGTTCAACCATAAGCCTAAGGATATAGTTTATCAGAATGAATACTAATGATTTTGACCCATCTTTGAAGGATGGAAAGATAATATCTAACTTCTTAATATTATCGTTGCTGCAATCCAGGTGCTTTAGTTATTTTTACCAGTATATACAGATAATCACTGCATACCATCCCCCTCAGCAACATCCCTTGCCCCTCTACCTCAACCTAGGGCTCCCTTTTAAAGGATACTGACATGCGTTCACTGGATCACCTTAATATATCTCTATAAATAAAAAACGGTTCCATCTGGAACCTTGCTTCGATTGCAACCTGTATTAATAAAGTCAAATACCATATGCCATAGCGAATACCCTCCTCACTGTAGCATTAATTTTAATTTACATTATGATATCCTTAACCCACAGGTCTCTATGTTCTCTTAAGTTAATAAATTTGTCTCCTATTTGTATCAAAGGGCGGGCGGGTTCATCGGTATTCATCATGATTATCCGTGCTATGTCTCCGTTATTTAAAAGAGCTGATGCTCCGGGGCAGATGCTCAAAACATAGGTTCTCAGCTTATTCACTACCTGTGGATTGAGGTGGTTAACACTACTGGTCAAGATCTCATTCATGGCCTTAAAAAGAGCCATCTTACCACGATAGGGACGTTCAGAAGTCATAGCATCAAAAACATCTGCTACCGCTATTATTTTCGAGAAAAGATGGATTTTACCCGCAGCTAATTTTAATGGATAGCCCCTGCCATCCTGATGTTCATGGTGCTGTAATACAGCCAGCGATATCCTGGGATCCTCCAGTTTCATGCCCTTTACTATCTCATAGCCATAAACCGGATGTTTTTGTATTTCTCGAAATTCTTCCTCGCTTAGACTGCCGTTTTTGTTAAGTATATCCAGCGGAATCTTGCATTTTCCTATGTCGTGTAAGATTCCAGCCATTCCCAACATCTTCAAGTCATGTTGTGACATTCTCATTAATTGTCCAATTTTTAAGGCAACAACACTTACCGAAACAGAATGCTGCAGGGTATATTCATCCTTACGCCTTAGATCTTGTAAATTCAGCAAAATATTATTTGTCTCTAAGACTGTGGGAAATATGAGTTCCATGGTCTCTTCCACTTCACCCTGTCCCACCAGATGTCCAGCAGAGACTTTAGCCATCAAATCTTTTAAATTATCAACAGCGAGTGTAAATGCCTGGGTTAGGGGATTATATTCAATCGTCTCGTTATCATGCTCATTATTTGCGTCCAAATCATCAGAGCCAACAGCGATCTTGCTGTACCCCATATTTATTAGCTGGCTGATATGAGACCTTTGCAGTATAGTACCCTTGGGCAGCAGCAGCCTGCCGCTGTCATCATATATGTTCCTGCCCAACTTATGACCCACAAGTTGTTCTGATAGTTCTAAAATTTCCATATTCTCCCTCCAGAAAATACGAAGCATGTATAAATATTATAAGTTCACTACCCTTATATCCTCAATTTTAACATATTTATATACTTTTTGTGACTATTCAATTAATTTTTTTATTCCAGCGATCTAACAGCTCATCTCCATTTTTTACTTATTATGTAATTAATTCATATTGTATTTTGGTGTATAAACAGTAATAAAATACATAAGCTATAACTGTTATTTAAATAAAAGTTGATAAAGAAAGGAGCACATGAAATGACCTTGAATCATCTGGAACTACAAAATTTGAGGCATTTAATCGGCGCCCACCAGACTATGCAGAAAAAATTTGATTTTTATGCTTCTGAAGTTCAGGATCAGCAGTGTAAACAGATGTTCCAACAGTCTGCCAAAGCATGCCAGCAGACCAGTGAAAAACTAATGACATTTTTAGGATAGGAGGAATAGTATTTTGAGACAGCTTCAAGATAAAGAAATGGCCAATGATATTCTATCTCAAACCAATAGCAGTATTTCCACTTACGCTAAATGTATCACCGAAACATCTAACCAGCAATTAAGACAGGCTTTGCAGCAAATTCGTAATGGAGATGAGCAATTTCAATATCAGTTGTATCAGCTAGCCAATCAAAAAGGTTGGTACAAGCCGGCTAGTGATGCTACTTCTCAGGAAATCATGCAGGTTAAACAGCAGTTAAGCAGCAGTTAAGCAGCAGTTAGATAATCCATCTTTATACTAAAAACAATAGAGGCGTTTATACGCCTCTTTTTATTTTATCGTTTGTTAGATTATGTTATATTTTATTTATTAGTCTTTAGGAAAGGAAGTCAAAATAATTATGAAAACTTTCAGGCAATCTGGTTTATTCACGATAACAATCACTTTGGTATTGTTATTATTATTTGTGGGAGGATGTTCTAAAAGCCAGCCTTCTGAGCCGGTAAATCCAGCAGTGAATTCCGTGCAGCTTATAAATCCTCTGGGTCCAGCAGTTATTCCAGTTACCGGTATCACAAGCGGAAATGTCCAAGGAGACCTGGATATTGATGTTCAATATTGGAATACCGTGGATGAAGCGGTAGGATTGCTGTCCGGAAATGATGTAGAGTTCGCTGTGCTCCCTATTACCACCGGTGTTAATATGTACGCCAGCGGCATAGATATTGTTTTGCTGGGTGTTCATGAGTGGAAAATCTTTTATCTGCTGGCTTCTGAAGATGTTGATTTTGAGAACTGGAACTCTCTAAAAGGCAAGACGGTTTACACCCCAACTGCCCGTGGACAAACTGTCGACGTTTTAACCAGGTATGCTCTGACCAAAGAAAATATCAAGCCGGATGAAGAGGTTACTTTTGCCTATGCTCCACCCCAGGAAATAGTAGCTTTATTTAAAGAGGGTAAAATAGACTATGCCGCGCTGCCAGAGCCCTTTGTCAGCCTGGCCCTTGCTTCTGGTAAAGGACAGATAGTGCTGGACTATCAGGAATACTGGTCTGGAATCAGTGGAACTGATAAAGGTATTCCCATTGCCGGCCTATTCGTAAAAAAAGAATTTCTTAATAATTACCCGGATGAGGCTCAAAAAATTGCGGCTATCCTATCTGATTCTACCAATTGGGCTAACCAAAATCCTGATGCCGCGATTCAGACCAGTGCAGAAGTACTCCCTCTACCTCCTGCGGTTATGCAAGCTGCCCTGCAGCGGATAAAATTCGAATATATACCTGCAGTGGAAGTTGAACCGGAAGTAATATCATTTCTGCAAATTATGCAGGAGACTTATCCGGAAGGAGTAAAAAAGATACCTGATTCAGGCTTCTTTGTCAAATAATGAAGGGATTGTTCAAAGGTTTAATAGGCATTTTGATATTTATAGCGATCTGGCAGGTACTGGCGATGATGATCAATAAGAGCATCATTCCAGCACCTGCAGAAACTATTCGCCTGCTGATGGAGTTCCTCTTTTCCAGTCATATTTTGCTGGCAGCCTGGGAGACGGCCTGGAAAGTATTCCTGGCCCTGCTGCTGGTTATGCTTATTGGTATGCCGGCCGGACTATTCCTGGGTTTGTCTGACACCTTCTACGATATGTTTAGACCCATCATTATGCTAATACAATCAGTTCCAGTTATTTCCTGGCTTTCTCTGGTTATATTCGCCTGGGGTATAGGATGGAAAGGTCCTGTTTTTATCGCCTTTCTCTCTCTGCTGCCTATATCCATTCTCACCACCGTATCAGGAGTACGCAATCTGGATAAAAATCTTCTGGAAATGGCCCGCCTGTACCAGGTACCTGGCAACAGGATATTAAAAGATATTTATCTGGGCTCACTGCTGCCTTTTATAGCAGCTATACTAGATGTCAGTATCGGCCAGGCCTGGAAAGTAATCCTGGTTGCCGAATATTTAAGTGGCGGCAGCGGCCTGGGGGTAGAAATCCTCCGCATGCGAATGAACATTGATTTTCCTGGAGTGTGGGCTTTGACTCTAATAGCCGTACTTCTGGGTATTGTAACTGAGCGGCTTATCAAATTGGGACTGAGGAGGTTATCTAATCAATGGACAATTGCTTGATGGTTGACAATTTGTATAAAGCTTATGGCTCCCTAACGGTTCTGGATAATTGGAACCTGACCATAAGCAAAGGGCAGCGCCTGGTTTTCCTTGGTCCTTCTGGAGCTGGTAAGACTACGTTTTTGAGAATCATTTCCCGGCTCGAGGAGCCCAGCAGCGGAGTAATAAATAGTTTTGATCAAAAAATTGGTTTTGTATTTCAAGAACCCAGATTAATCCCCTGGCGCAGCGTGAAAGACAACCTTTTATTCGTAAATCAAAATGGAG
Organism: Syntrophomonas sp.; assembly: GCA_016841875.1. Lineage (GTDB taxonomy): Bacteria > Bacillota > Syntrophomonadia > Syntrophomonadales > Syntrophomonadaceae > JAAYJK01. The sequence goes on along the minus strand of JAENYG010000044.1, from coordinate 5,402 downwards.
ATTACCAGGATATACTGGCCCGGCTCAGATTGACAGGATTCGAAGATTATTTACCTTCTCAGTTAAGCGGCGGTATGAGACAGAGGGTCAACCTGGCCCGAGCTTTAATAACCAGGCCAGATCTTTTGATACTTGACGAAGCTTTTTCTTCCCTGGATCTACGGATCAAGGCCAGCATAATGGAGGACATCAACCAGCTCTGGCTGGAAAATAGATTTACGATTATTTCTGTAACCCACGACTTAAAAGAAGCTCTTTGTCTGGCGGATAGAATAATTATCCTATCCGGCCGTCCCTCCCATATAATTAATGAAATCAAAGTAGACCTGGGTCAGGATCGGAGCTTTTCCTCACCAGACCTGTTAAAACTGGAATCCCAGCTTATAGATATCATGTGCAGCACTCAACCGGAGGTGTGATAGTGTTCCAAACCGTTAAGAATAAGATTAAGTTCGTTGAAGCTCCTGATCGAGCCCGTTTTCCATATGCTCATAGTCTGTTCATTGATGATGAGGTTAAAGTTTTAATCGACACTTCTTGTGGAAAAACCGACATTGATTATTTTCTGGAACATAATATTGATATTATAATCAATTCTCATTTTCATGAAGATCACATAATGAATAATCACAAATTCTCTAAGTCTGAAATATGGGCTCATGAACTGGATGCCCCGGCCATCAGGTCCGAGGAGGTATTTGCAGATTATTATGGTTTTAGTAAGTTCAATGAAGAGCGTCTAGGAAAGCTGTTTTATGAGTGGACAGGTGCCAAATCTTCCCCGGTTCACCGTGAGATAAGCCACGGTCAAATACTAGATTTTGGAGAAACTAAATTGCAAGTTTTACATACACCGGGTCATACTCCCGGACACTGCTGTTTCTTAATGGAAGATGGCATATTGTTCAGTTCCGATATCGAACTGAGCAGCTTTGGCCCCTGGTATGGACACCTGTGCAGCAACCTGGATGATTATATCGGATCTATTAAATTGTGCATGGAAATAAACCCATCTATGATCATATCTTCCCACCGGGGAATAATAATGGAAGACATCCAGAAAAGGCTGAACAATTATCTCAACATTATATATCAAAAAGAAGAGCAGGTTATTGGTAGTTTAAAAAAACAATCTATGAATTTGGACCAGCTGACTGATTTAATAATATTTCATGGTCAAATCAAAGAATCTTATCGATTGTTCCGAATGTGGGAAAAAATGGCTGTCTTTGTCCATCTCCAACGACTGATAGCCTCGGGTGAGGTCAAACAGGTTGACGATTATTATTATCTTAAATAATTCTGGTGCCAAGCACTGACTTATGTAATCCAACTTTCGCACTTGCCCGCTAGCGAGCTCGCCAAACCGCAGTTGTTGCCATCATGTGAATTGCGAGTCAGTTAATAAATTAGGGCCTGGCACCAGTCTTAGAGCAAGTTGATGCCTGTCCCAAAAATGAAGTATAATCCCAATACCAGCAGGAAAATACCGCAGACCACTATTACATATTTATAGACTCGTGGACTGATAAATTTTCTGCCGCCGGCCACCACGGCCGCAACCAGGGTATACCAGGCCAGATCTGCCAGGATGTGTCCGGAGAAGAATGAAGCCAGGCCTATCCTGCCGCTTTCAAGAGATATGGTCAAGTAAGTTAGGCCTATTGTTGCCCACCATATGCTCCAGAACGGGTTGGCCAGGCTGATGACTGCCCCTGCCACGACTGGATGCAGTCCCTTTTTAGTTGTCCCGTCCTCATTTTGATTAATATCACCCAGCGATACATTTCCTCTAACTGCTTCCCTGCTCATAGTAAAACCTAGATACAGCAAAAACATACCCCCCAGCAGGGCAATGGTACTGCTTACTGTGGTATTGCTCAAAAAAACGGATAAACCTGTTATCAAGGCTAATATGAGGGCTAATTCCAGCACTGCATGCCCCAAAATAATCAGCGGGCCGGCAATAAAACCCCGCCTGGCACTTTCCGCAATAGTGACGGTTAACAAAGGTCCCGGCATCATTGCTCCTGATAGCCCAACTAAAAAAGCAGTTACAAATAAGGCGCTAACTGGCATTTATGATCACCTCAATATATTATAGATATATACTACCCTCAGATATCGGTGTTGTAAATACTTTTATCACGATAAGAATTTTTCTTTCACTGAGAGCGTCTACCAGGTACTCTCAGCTTATCGACAAAGTCGGCAGCCAGGTGATCTTAATGGTCCTATTAGACTCACAGCCAGTAAAAACATTATAATTGAGACAACTGGGACTTAATATTTTTATTTGAGCAGAAAGTAATTTGAAAGGAGAATGAATTATATATGCTTACCTTTGGCCCCATCCCCTCTCGCAGGCTGGGCCGCAGTCTGGGAGTTAATAATATACCGCCCAAAATATGTACCTATTCCTGTGCTTACTGCCAGCAGGGTCATTCCAGCAAAGTACAGATTGAGAGGCAATTTTTCTATCCTCCAGAGGAAGTCCAAAAAGCAGTGCAGAAGCAGATTTACAGAGCTACTGCCGCAGGCGAGACTATCGATTATATTTCCTTTGTTCCCGATGGAGAACCTGCTCTGGATATTAACCTGGGTCGGGCGATAGACTTGTTAAAACCACTGAATGTACCAATAGCAGTAATAACTAATGCTTCTCTGCTCTGGAAAGCAGATGTAAGAGCAGAACTTGCCAGAGCTGATTGGGTATCGGTGAAGATTGATACTGTGGATGAAAAAATCTGGCGCAAAATTGATCACCCCCACCGAGGACTGTCCCTGCCCTTAATAATGGAAGGTATTCTCGCTTATGCTTCAAAATATCAGGGCACATTGTGTACAGAAACTATGCTGGTACAGGGATTAAATGATAATGACGCTGAACTCAATAAGACGGCGCGTTTTATTGCTCAGGTAAAACCAGCAGTATCTTATATATCAATACCTACCAGGCCTCCAGCTGACCAAAAGATAAAACCCCCGGATGAAAAAGCAGTGAATACAGCTTATCAGATATACAGCAGGTATATTGATAAGGTGGAATATCTGATCGGTCACGAGGGGAATAGTTTCACCTATACCGGTAACCTGGAAGAGGATCTGTTGAGCATTACTTCCGTTCACCCTATGAGAGAAAGTGCGGTTAAGGAATTGTTAGATAAGGCCGGACAAGAATGGATTGCAGTTGAGCAGCTTATAGCTGATGGAAAACTTATAGAACTTAATTTTGATGGAAGCAAATTCTATATGCGAAAACTTTTCGATAACTACCGGCGTTAGTCTTACTCATCTTTTATTGTATAGAACTGCCTTTTTGGCAAAATCATTATTGATAACTATAGACGGTTCTACCACTGTATCCATTTCCCCAGCAGTGATAATAATTTCCTGCAGGAAATTGAAAGACTGTTCGTCCATTACCGTGGTTACCCGCCAGGTATTATGCTGTTGGTACCGTTCTACTGCTGCAGCCAGATCATCCAGTTTCATATCAGGAAAGAAAGGTGCAATCACTTGGGCTGTTTCAACTGGCGAATGACTATCTACCCACACCTGAGCCTGGTATACAGCATTACTAAATTTCTGTATTAATTCGGGATTCTTTTTCAGCAGGCTCTTTCTGGCCACATAAACCGTATCTGGAATATCTCCACTGGCAGTTCCAATAGAAGCTGCTGCGTACCCGGCATCTTCTTTTTCCAGCTCGGTCGCGGCAGGTTCACCAAGAACCACATAATCACCTTTTCCTTGCATAAAAGCTTCGGATGCATGTAAATCAGTAATGATATCCACATCTTTTCCGGGGTTCAGACCATGCTGCTTGAGAATGTATTCCAGAACCATTTCCTGCCTTCCCCCTGGATGTCCAATTATTATGCTTTTGCCCCTGAGGTCCTCCCATTGGAATTCAGCTTCACGGTTATGACCCAGCAGAAATGATCCCTCTCTCTGAGTCAACTGCGAGAAGTTTATCAGATAGTCTTCCTGCCCCTGTTGATATACTTGAATGCTGGTTTCTGCACCTGCCAGACCTATATCAGCATGGCCCTCCTGCAAGGCAGTAATTAATTCCTTGGCACCTGGTACGAGGGTTATCTCAACTTCGAGTCCTTCTTCAGCAAAGATAGCTTGAGTTATAGCTACATATTGGGGGGCATGAAGCAAGGAAGGATAGACCTCATAAAGCCTCACTATCGCTGTTTGTTTTTGAGGATCATGCTCGGCATTACTACATCCCCCCAGGCCAACTGCAGTGAGCAGAACAACTGCCAGTAAAACTCCCAGCCTCTTCTGCAATCTATCTCCTCCTCATTATTCTTTTCGAGGTTGTGATAATAAAAGCTGTTCTATTATATGACTTATGAATATGGGTATGTTTCATATACATAATTATTTAAATAATGATGATCCAGAAAATATAAAAAGCCTCTGGTTATCTACCAGAAGCTTTTCAATTAACTATATGTTAAATGTTTACTGCTGACCCATGTTCTGCATCCCTTGTATGTCGGGCATCTGCATATCAATAATCTGAACCCCGGCAGGTACCTCAAACACCGAATCTGATATTGTATCAAAGCTTACATTCTTATATTCATAGTTGATTTGATTTCCTTCTATGATCATTTCCATTTTGAGGGGAAAGCCGTATTGCTCCCATACCCACATTTTCGTGTAGCCGTTATCATCTGTCATCTCAATTACGGTGCACTTTTTCCCATCAATAGTCTCCTGTCCCACTATGTTATACATGTCCTGCGGATATCCTGTCAGTGGCTCCAGCGGGTTGACACTTTCTGTTTCAGCATCATTACTGCCTAGCTTCATGGCTGTATTTTCATCCAGATTAATCATCCAGGCTTCCCGGGTATCGGCATTATAAAGCATGGTTACCTGCCCCATTCCCTGTGCATTCATATCCATACGGATATTGGAGCCCTGAATATACTCAGTCCCATTGGATGCCACTCCATTTGCTCCGGTCATCTCCCACTCAAAAGTTAAGGATTCAATAGAACTGCTTCTGGTAAAAATTTCTTCCAGAGTTAAGGTATCTTCACTGGTCTCAGGATTTTCTGCACCAGCATTTTCTGTAACCTCTGCCGGCTCATTCTGCTCTCCATCGCTGCTTCCCCCACCACATCCTGCTAAGGCACAGGTTACCAGTAAAAGGCATAATATCATAGCCAGTCCAATAAGTTTTTTCATTCTTCCACATCCTCCCCTAATTAAAGCTCTACATAATTATTCTATTTAAGAAATCAATCTCCTTGAATTTAATTAAAATATGCTTATAAAATAATAAGTTCGGTACCAAATAAGTTCGGTACCAGGTACCAATCTAATTAGCCCCCTAACCGACTTGGACAAAGTATCTTAATCTGGTACCTTTAAAA
>JAENYG010000043.1 GCA_016841875.1 Syntrophomonas sp. | reverse complement strand
ACTGCAACTTGGTTTTTCCATTATATGGGCGGGCATTTAATATTGCATTTTTCACCCTGGGCCACGAAGTAAAATAGTTATTGCAATAATATGCATGCGGATGTATAATTATAAATATTTTGCAGACGTAGTCATCAGGTATTTACCCATAACGTAGAAGTATAGCTTGGTGACAAGGAGGATTTACATGTTTAAAGCAGGAATAATTGGAGATGGATATACCGCAGCAGAACTACTCAGGATACTGGCTGGACATGATGAGGTGGAAGTCGTTTCAGTATTATCTACTGAGAATGTAGGAAGAAGGATAGATGAGCTATTTCCTCATCTGACCGGTTTTTGTAATCTGGAATGCGAAGAGAGCAATATGGAACGCTTGGTGGGAAGATGTGAGGTGGCTTTTCTGGCTCTTCCTCATGGACTATCGGTTGATATTGCTTTGAGATTGCTGGAGAATGGTATTAAATGCGTGGATCTAGGGGCAGATTTCAGGTTGAAGGACCCCCGCCTGTATAGAGAATACTATGAACTTGAACACGGGGCGCCTGAAATGCTGCATAAAGCCGTTTATGGGCTGCCTGAGATATATAGAGATCAGATAAAACATTCAAACCTGGTTGCTAATCCAGGGTGTTTTCCAACCGGGGCTATACTCCCGCTGGTACCGCTTTTAGAGGCAGGCATCATTAATCCGGATGGTATCGTGATTGATTCAAAAACCGGAGTATCCGGAGCGGGAAGAACCGTTAAGCCGGCCAGCCATTTCTGTGAAGTTAACGAAGGGATAAGAGCTTACGGTGTAGGCACCCACCGGCATGGTCCGGAAATCCAGCAGGAATTGAGTTTTGCCGCTGGAGTCGAGGTAGATATGATATTTACTCCTCACCTGGTTCCCATGAACCGGGGTATATTATCTACATGTTATGCACAGCTGGCACCCGGGATAGAAGCTGGAGCAGTAAGGCAGGTATTGGAGGATAGATATCAGGAGGAATATTTTGTCCGGGTTTTGCCGGATGGCACCATGCCTCATACCAAATGGGTATATGGGAGCAACTTCCTGGATATCGGAATATATACCAAGCCGGGGAGCAGAAGGGTGATATTGGTGTCAGCCCTGGATAACCTGACCAAAGGAGCCTCAGGACAGGCGGTACAGAATATGAATTTGATGCTGGGTATTAATGAAAAAAAAGCCCTTATGTTTGCCGGGGTCCATCCGTAAATTTGGGATAAATTAACATATGCTTAAGTGGCTAAGCATTTGCTGTAAAATAATATGATACATGAAATGGAGGAATAAATTCGTGAAGATTATTGATGGAGGAATCACAGCTCCCCGGGATTTCTTGGCTCAGGGGGTATGTGCTCAGATAAAAAACCATACCAAAAAAGATGTGGGATTGATTTACTCAAAATTTCCTTGTTCTGCTGCCGGAGTTTTTACTACCAATAATGTTAAGGCGGCCTGTGTAGATTTAAGTTCGGTCCACTTATCTGATGGCCAGGCCCAGGCGATTATTGTGAACAGCGGGAACGCTAATGCCTGTACTGGTATCCAGGGTTTTGCTGATGCTCAGCTGATGGCTGATTACTGTGCTGATCTTCTGCATATTCCACCCCGGGATGTAGTAGTAGCTTCAACCGGGGTTATAGGAGTACAGATGCCTATGGTTAAAATAGCTAAGGGCATACTGGAGGTCTGCCACAGTCTCAGTGAAGATGGATCTGCTGCAGTCGCGGAAGCCATCATGACTACTGACCTGGCAGTTAAAGAAATAGCCGTTGAGATAGAACTGCAGGGTATACCGGTCCGAATAGCCGGGGTAGCCAAAGGATCAGGCATGATACACCCCAATATGGCTACTATGTTGGCCTTTATAACTACAGATGCTGCAATAAGTTCACCCTGTCTGACTCAACTTATTAAAGAATCTGCTGATTTATCCTATAACATGATCAGCGTGGATCGGGATACTTCCACCAATGATATGGCCGTAATACTTGCCAACGGTCAAGCTGGTAACCAGCTGATCAAAGACACCGGTTCTAATGATTATAGGCTTTTAAAAGAGGCTCTGGATTTTGTTAACACTACCCTGGCCAAAAAAATTGCCCGGGATGGAGAAGGAGCCGAGCATCTAATAGAAATCAAAGTCATAAATGCTGCGGATGAAAAAACCGCCCGCATGATAGGAAGATCTATCAGCAGTTCCAATCTCACCAAGGCCGCCGTATTTGGTTCAGATGCCAACTGGGGCAGGATACTGGCAGCGGCAGGTTACTCCGGGGCCGATTTCAACCCGTATTCGGTTGATATATATCTGGGTGAAGAAAAAGTAGCTGAGGATGGTATGGGACTGCAGTTTAATGAAGCCCGTGCCAAACAGGCACTTGAAAAAGATACCGTAGTAATTACTATGGATTTAAAAACTGGTCCCTATCAGGCTACCGCCTGGGGATGCGATTTAACTTATGAATATGTAAGAATAAATGCCGATTATAGAAGCTGATGGCTTACCGGGGATAATAATAAACAATTGCTTACTATACCCAACAATTGTTGGTTCAAGAGGAGGATAAATATGGTTTTATCAGCGCTGGAAAAAGCAGAGATACTGGTGGAGGCACTTCCTTATATAAAAGAATTCTATGGCCGGAAAGTAGTCATAAAATATGGTGGTGCAGCCATGATAGACTGTGAATTAAAGCAAAAAGTTATGCAGGATATAGTCCTGATGAAATATGTGGGTATGCACCCGATAGTGGTCCATGGTGGAGGCCCAGAGATAAATACTATGCTGGACCGGCTGGATATTAAGGTGCAGTTTGTTAATGGCCTGCGGGTAACTGATCAGGCTACCATGGAAATCGTGGAAATGGTACTGGGGGGCAAAGTGAACAAGGAAATCGTAGCCGGAATCAATGCCAATGGGGGCAAAGCAGTGGGTATCTCCGGTAAAGATGGAGGCCTGATCGAGGCTGCTCCGCTGGATAATGACAGCCAGCTAGGCCTGGTGGGTCAGGTCAAGAGTATCAATCCAGGAATTATTGAGACCGTGATAGAGAATGGTTATATACCGGTCATAGCTCCGATAGGTATGGGCAAAGACCAGCAGACTTATAATATTAATGCCGACCTGGTGGCAGCAGCCATCGCTGTAGCCATGAAAGCTGATAAACTGGTACTCTTAACCGATGTACCTGGTCTTTTAAAAGATCCTGCCGATCCCGGCAGCCTGATTTCGATACTCAAGCTGAGTGAAGTAGACAGCTATAAAGAAGCAGGCATCATTGCCGGTGGCATGCTGCCTAAAGTGGATTGCTGTACCCGATCCGTTCACGGAGGGGTGGGCAGAACCCACATTATTGATGGCCGAGTACCCCATTCTATACTATTAGAGATATTTACTGACCAGGGTATTGGAACTATGGTGGTAGACCAATAATAACTTGAAAGGGATCAAAACAAATGACTAATAATGATATAGCTCAAAAAGGACAGCAATATGTTATGAATACCTATGGCCGCTTTCCCATAGCACCCGTTAGAGGCAAAGGTTCTTACCTGTGGGATGCCGATGGGAAGCAGTATCTGGACTTTGTAGGTGGTATTGCAGTATGTATTCTGGGCCACTGCAACGATGAGCTGATAAAAGCCCTGGAAGTACAGAGCCAGCAATTATGGCATGTATCCAATCTGTACTGGATCCAGCCTCAGGTGGAAGCCGCCGAAAAACTGGTAAGAGAATCCGGACTGGATAAAGTCTTTTTCTGCAACAGCGGTGCCGAGGCCAATGAAGCGGCTATAAAGCTGGCCCGCAAATACTTTTACCGTAAACAGGAGGCCTTCCGAAACGAGATAATAGTGTTCAAAGACTCTTTTCACGGGCGTACCCTGGCAACAGTGACGGCAACAGGCCAGACTAAATATCAGGAAGGTTTTGCTCCCTTGCCGGGAGGATTTGTACACGCTGAATTTAATAACCTGGCTTCGGTTGAAAGACTGGTGAACGCAAATACTTGTGCAGTGCTGGTAGAGCCAGTTCAGGGCGAAGGAGGCATTAAACCTGCCGACCCCTCTTTTCTGATCGGTTTGAGGAAATTATGTGATCAGGCAGGAATATTGCTCATTTTCGATGAAGTTCAATGCGGAATGGGTAGAACCGGCAGTCTTTTTGCCTTCCAGCACTACGGTATCAAACCGGATATCATAACCCTGGCCAAAGGATTGGGGGGAGGCTTTCCCATTGGGGCAATGGTGGCCAATGAGAAAGCTTCCAGCGGATTTGCTCCCGGGGATCATGCATCTACCTTCGGTGGCAATCTGCTGGCTACTGCGGCAGCCAACCAGGTCCTGGATATACTGTGTACAGGCAATTTTATGCAGCAGGTGATTGAAAGTTCCGAGTACCTGAAGAATGAACTGGATAAGATCATCGATCACCGGATTATTGAAACTCGGGGCAAAGGATTCATGCTGGGTATGGAATTCAACTGCGAAGTAAAAGGTCTGATAAATATCTGCCTGCAGAAGGGATTGCTGCTGGTGGGCGCAGGCCCAAATGTTCTGCGTTTTGTGCCCCCCCTGACGGTTAACGAAGCGGAAATAAACCAGGCCGTCGATTTATTAAAAGAAGCATTGAAAGAGTGGAAGATCTGATAAAATTAAAATAAATTGTTTATGAAAGGAGAGGAGAAGAATGTTTGAAATTAATGATTCCTTACGGGGACGTGATTTTGTCAGCATATACGATTTTACCGTGGAGGAAATAAAATATATCCTGAAAGTAGGCAGTGAAATAAAGAAACTGCAAAAAGCTGGGATCACCCATCATTATCTGGCCGGAAAGACCCTGGGGATGATATTCCAAAAAGCATCCACCCGCACCCGGGTAGCCTTTGAAGTAGGTATGTACCAGTTAGGAGGGCATGCCCTGTTTTTGAGTCCCCGGGACATACAGCTGGGCCGAGGTGAAACTATCAAAGATACCGCTCTGGTTCTGGGGCGCATGCTGGACGGAATCATGATCAGGACCTTTGATCATGAAGAGGTGGTAGAATTGGCTAAATGGTCAGCAGTACCAGTAATCAATGGTCTCACTGATCTTCTGCATCCCACCCAAATTATCGGAGATCTGATGACTATACAAGAATATAAAAGTGAACTTAAAGGACTGAAACTGGCCTTTGTCGGTGATGGCAACAATGTAGCCAATTCCCTGCTGTATGGCGGCGCCCGGGTAGGGATGGATGTAGTGATCGCTTCACCTTCCGGCTTCGAGCCAGATAAGGAAGTGCTGGCTCGGGCCCAGGCAGATGCCGGACAGACCGGGGCCATACTATCGATAGTTCAGGATCCCGAAGAAGCGGTGGCGGGAGCAGATGTTATTTATACTGATGTATGGGCCAGTATGGGCCAGGAAGACCAGGCCGAAGAAAAGGAAAAACAATTCTTAAAATACCAGGTAAACCCCAGACTATTAAGCCTGGCTAAACCGGATGCCATAGTACTGCACTGCTTGCCGGCTAAACGCGGCAAAGAAATAACCGATGAGGTAATGGATGGAGCTCAGTCAGTAGTATTTGAAGAAGCGGAAAACCGTTTGCACGCTCACAAAGCAATTATGGCCGTAACCATGTGAATAAAATAAGGTGCCAGGCACTAACTTACTAACTTATGCCCAAAGCCATAAAGCATAAGTTAGTAAGTTAGTGCCTGGCACCAAACATGAGAAAAGGAGAGAAAAACAAGATGGCAAAAGTTGTACTGGCTTACTCGGGTGGACTGGATACTTCGATCATAATACCCTGGTTAAAAGATAATTATGGCTACGAAGTTATTGCTTGCTGTGCCGATTTGGGACAGGGTGAAGAACTGGATCCGGTAAGAGAAAAAGCCATAAAATCCGGGGCCTCCAAAATTTATGTGGAAGACCTGCGGGAGGAATTTGTTAAAGACTATATATTTCCAGTGTTAAAATCGGGAGCAATATATGAGAGAAAATATCTTTTAGGTACTTCCTTTGCTCGTCCCTTAATCGCTAAAAAATTGGTGGAGATAGCAGAAAAAGAAGGAGCTGTAGCTGTAAGTCATGGAGCGACCGGCAAAGGCAATGACCAGGTGCGCTTTGAACTCACCGTAAAAGCATTAAACCCGGATTTAAAAATAATTGCCCCCTGGAGGGAATGGGATATCCGTTCTCGTGAAGACGCTATAGATTATGCGGCCGCTCATGGCATTGAAGTACCGGTGAGCAAAGAAAAAATATACAGCCGGGATAGAAACATATGGCATATCTCTCATGAGGGAGGGGACCTGGAAGATCCGGCCAATGAACCTAAAAATGAAATGTATGTACTCACCGTTCCGCCGGAAGAAGCCCCCGATAAACCTGCCTATGTAGAAGTGGGTTTTGAAAAGGGCGTACCGATATCCCTGGATGGTAAACCCTATGAACCAGTCGCTCTATTAACCGAGCTGAACCGCCTGGGTGGGGAAAATGGGGTAGGTATCGTGACCATGGTCGAGAACCGACTGGTGGGCATGAAATCGCGCGGGGTTTATGAAACCCCGGGGGGAACTATTCTCTACCGAGCCCATGAAGAACTGGAGAGACTGACCCTGGATCGGCGCACCCTGCAGTTCAAGGAAATGGTGGCCTTAAAATATGGGGAACTGGTTTATGATGGCAACTGGTTCAGCAAGCTCAAATATGCCCTGGATGCCTTTATCGAAGAAACCCAGAAAACTGTGACCGGAAGTGTTAAAGTTAAGCTATATAAGGGAAGCTGCGATGCGGTAGCATCCACCTCACCTTATTCTCTGTACAACATGGAATTGGCAACCTTCAGTGAAGACGAAATATACAGCCAGAAAGATGCCGAAGGTTTCATAAACCTGTTTGGCCTGCCCTTAAAAGTCCAGGCCTTACTGGATCGGAAAATAAATGATAAATAATTAACCATTCAGATGTTTGTGTTCTAAAGGGCAGGAATTTAGTTTCTGCCCTTTCATTAGAAGATTGTTCAGCCACCACTCATTTAATAACGGGCATCTTCAAAGAGACCTTTCTTCATCAGCTGTTATATCTGGGAGCAGAGAATGACTTTTGGGTGCACGTTAGAGATTGAGCGTTAACGGAGTTTGATGGGGTGGAGGCTGTCTCCGAAGGATAGCCTTTTTTCCTGGGAAAAAAGCCAGGAAGCAGTAAAGTATACTTGTTAGCGTACTGGTAAGGAGGAGGGGGGAGCAGGTTGAATTCAAAAAATAAATTCATCAGTATGTTTGTAAATGAGATGTACGCCATAATTATAGGTATTGGAATAGGACATATACTTTTTGTTCAGCAGCTTAACCTTAAGAATTTGAATGATATGGTAATGGTTCTATTTGTTACTACTATTGTTCTAACTTATTGGTGGGACTGGAGTGAATACATAGAAGCAGATGTCCAAACCAGTAAAAGAGAGTTCGCTATAGATTTTTTTATCCTTATTTTTTTGGAATCATTATTTGCTTATTATAATAACCCCGCCCAGTTGGCGATAATTTTATTTATTCTGGCAGTTCTGGACCTGATTTGGATGATCAACTTCGTATGGGAGTCAAATAAGGAATCGAGAAATTCAATCATTAAGGCCAAAACATGGTTAAAAGAGAAAATTCTTGTAATTTTGGTATATGCATGTACCTGGAGTATTTTTTATGTATTTAAGGATAACTTATATTTTTATCTTCAGACAGCAATAATTATCATCAGTTTTACAACGGCAAGATATATTGGGTTTAGATATCTGAAAAAAGCAAAAAACTTGATATTTAGACCGGCAGCACCTTCAGATATACAAGCAATTGTGAAAATAAATAATCAATACACGGAACTTGGTAATAATGCTGATAACCACGGTCTGCTTCTTAAGAAGCTTGATATGGAAAACGTAGAAAATAGTATTGCAGCAAATACCAACCGCTACTTTGTAGCCCAGACCTCAGACAGTGTGATAAATGGTTTTATCGAAATTGCCGATCATTTTGCAGACAATCTCTTAGAGCATATACAATGGGAAGATGAAATAATGAGAGATATCGTTCTATCAGACCGGACCATCTATATAGAACAGGTGGCAGTAGACAAAAATTTTCAATCCCAGGGAGTTGCCAGTTATCTGTACCACTCCATTTTTGAAATGTTTCCCGATACTGTTTTTACAGCCTTTGTTATTAATAGACCTATAAAAAACACCAGCTCTATATCTTTTCATAAAAAACAGGGTTTTAAAAAGGCAGCATATTTTGAATCTAAGCAGTTTTTAGGTATGACTAATTATGAGAGTATACTTTTTGTAAAAAGTGAATGAAAAGTTGGAAGTTCATTATTTTGAAATTAAAGCTTGACACTTTTAGGTAATTATTAATAATTTTTAGTAGAAAGCAAAAAAATATAATAGAATGAGGAAAAAGGGGATACCTGAGGGTGACAGAAGGTTTCATAAACCTGTTTGGTCTGTCTTTGAAAGTCCAGGCTTTACTGGACCGAAAAATAAAGGAAAACAAGTAATTAATAACATTTGTCTGCTGAGGCAGGAGTATTAATTACTTCTTCCTCAGCAGTTTTTCAAATAAGCAGTCAGAGCAATTTCTCCTGCCTGATTGCATAGGAAAAAAATGCTTGATTAGAGTTTGGTAAATATATATAATTTATATTAAAGAATATATATTTTATTACGTATACGATTGTGGGAACAAGGGGATACCCATGGGGTGGCTCCTAGTAAACCAATATTTTTATCAGAAGGCTGGGATTGAGCTTCTGGTGGGATATTGGTTTTTTCATTTTTTGATACATGAAGGGGGGAACATTATTATATGGCATCGATTCATAAGGTGAATTTTCAAGAAAACCGCTCAAATGATAGCAATAATGATATTAATAATGATATTAATAAACTAAATGAACGAGAGCGCAAAAAAATTCAGCATGAATTAAAAATCTATATGGAAAAATACTTTAAACAAAAACTGGGCAAAAGCGTTGATTATACCAAAATTGTGCTTTGGGATGATATGCTTATCATTCAAGGTGAAGGGTTTTTAACCGAACCTGAAAAGTATATTGTTAAAACTACCGCCGGGAAAGATGTTGTCAATAATGCCCGGATGCATGTAGCCAGGCAGCATGCCATTGACAATGTGCCTTACTTTGAAACTTTATTGGACGCCAAAATGATTCACCAGACATATATGGTCGAAGCGGAAAAAGACTTTTGGATGCATGTTATTGTTTTTAATCGAATCTTAACCCAATAAGATGGTTACAACTGAATACTTTGGGAGATTAAGGGGATACCTTCAGGTGTCTCCGAAGTAGACCAATGTTTTTGTGATGAAACTCGGTAACGGGCGAAAGCATAAGAATATCGGTCTTTTTTTATGGAAAGGAGGTAGTGCGCCAGAAAAAGATTTTCATATCTATAAAACTGTCTATTGTGAAGGTTTATAAACAAAAAATAGGAGGGTGTTTGTAATGGGTGAAACTCAGAAAGCGCTGGTGTATCGTAAACCTGGAGATTATGGCCTGGATGATGTTCCGGTGCCCAAAATTGTTGAGTCGGGTGATTGCATAGGCAAGGTAACTTTATCAACGATCTGCGGAAGCGATATTCATATCGTGCATGGCGGCATGGCTGATGTCAGATACCCTATAGTAGTAGGGCATGAATTTTGTGCTGAAATAGTAGAGACAGGCCCTGAGGTCAAAAGACTGAAGGTTGGGGACAAAGTAGTCACGTCATGTGTCGCTTTTTGCGGTGAGTGCTGGTATTGCAAACAGGGATTGTATGCGCACTGCACTACACCAAGATACGGTTGTTTTGGAGTTTATGGACAGGAAGGGTGTCAAACCACATATGTGTTGATGCCCGGTGCTGATAATTATGCATATAACATTCCTGATGGATTGACCGAACAAGATGTATTATTTACCGGTGATATTCTATCAACTGGTTATTTCGGAGCTGAAAATGCAGACATTAAAATCAATGATGTTGTAGCTGTAGTAGGTGCCGGCCCGGTGGGAATGTGCTGCATGGCAACGACTAAACTGTGGGGCCCTTCTCAGGTTATTGCGGTTGATACGGTACAGTCCAGGTTGGATGTATGCGTAAAAGAAGGCATAGCTGATATTGGACTGAATCCGCTTGAAGTAAATGTTCCGGAAGTTATCAGAGAAATGACCGGTGGCCGGGGTGCAGATAAGACTATCGAGTGCGTAGGAGCCAAACCGACTTTTGATTTAGCCTTGGAAATAGTCAGAGGCGGCGGCAATATGTCTACCATAGGTGTTTTTGAAAAGCCCGTAGACCTCCCATTGGATAAGATTTGGGCCAAAAATATTAAGCTGGGCTGGGGATTTGTACCGATGAATAAAATGCCCGAGCTAATCAATCTAATCGCTAAAGGAAAACTTAATACCAATTTCTTATGTACTCATAAAGCGCCATTAAATGATATTATGCGTGGCTATGATATCTTTGGCAATAAGAAAGAAAACTGCCTGAAATGGCTCGTAACTCCCTGGGAGAAATAAAATATCTTATATTTACAATATTTATTCTATTTGATCAGGACCATGTATAATCTTAAGGAGCCTTTCGTTTGGAAAGGCTCCTCTATTTATTTAAATCCAACATATAAATCAGCCAATTTTGTCTGATAAAGAAATAGTAAATAAAATATATTGACATACACCAGGATAAAATTTATACTAATTTAAAATATACATAGTAATATGTGCTAAATGCAGTAATATAAATACTTGGTGGGTAAAAGAGAGACCGCAAAGGTGGCTCCGAGAAAACCAATGGTTTTGCGAAGAACATTTCGTAAAGGGTTGGTTTTTTTTATTCCCATATCATTTGCAGCAATTTGGCCGGAAATTTCATTATATTATGTGAGGGGATAAAGATTATGTCATCGATTTACAAAATGAATCCTAAAGAAAACAGTTCTGGTGAAGGCAGTCAGGCGGAGAAATTAAATGATCGGCAGAGAAAGCAATTGCAGCATGAATTAAAAATTTACATGGAGAAATATTTTAAACAAAAACTGGGCAAGGGTGTTGATCACACCAAGGTCATAATTTGGGATGATATGGTAATTATCCGGGGAGAAGGATTTCTGACTGAACCGGAAAAATATATTGTAGAAACTACAGCAGGAAAAGACCTGGTCAATAATGCGCGAATGCAGGTGGCCCGGCAGCATTCTATTGATAATATGCCTTATTTGGAGACAGTATTTGGAGCTAAAGCTATTCATCAAACGTATATGATCGAAGCGGAAAATGATTTCTGGATGCACGTAATTGTTTTTGACAGGGCTTTGACAGAGATTTGACAGAGATTTAACAGATTAACAAATTTGCCATTTCATAGTGGTGGATTTAGGAGGACCCTTTTTGGTGACTCCAAAATAGACCAATGTTTTTGTGCAGAAACTCGGCTAACGAGTGAAACATAAAGGTATCGGTCATTTTTTATTAAGGGGGGATAAAACAACTTAATAAAATGTGATGGGGAAGGTTTTTTAAAAAGTTAGAAAATGGGGAGGAATTTAATAATGAGTGATACCATGAAAGCCTTAGTATATCGCGGACCTGATAAAATTGCTCTGGAAAATGTTCCAGTTCCTAAAATTATTGAACCGGACGATGCGATAGTAAGAGTTACCACATCCACTATTTGTGGGACAGACATCCATATATGGCATGGCGGTATGCCTGAAGTAGAACCGGGAAGAATAATTGGTCATGAATTCGTTGGGGAAGTTGTGGAGGTAGGCCCAGCGGTTCGGAATAATAAGGTTGGGGATAAGGTAGCGGTTTCCTGTGTTACCCAGTGCGGTGAATGTTTCTACTGTGTACGGGGAGTTTATTCACATTGCACCACCGGCAGCTGGATCTTCGGATACATGATTGATGGCTGTCAAGCTGAATACGTACGGGTTCCTCATGCCAACTTGGGCATGTTTACCATCCCGGAAGGTCTGACGGAAGAAGACGTATTATTCGTAGGTGATATTCTGTCAACCGGCTGCTTCGGTGCCGAAAATGCCAAGATTGAGTATGGTGACTCAGTGGCAGTTATGGGTTGCGGCCCGGTTGGAATGTGTGCCATGGCCACTGCCAGATTATGGGGACCTTCTAAAATTATAGCTGTGGACATCAACCAGGAGCGTTTGGATGCCGCAGTCAAAGAAGGTATTGCCGATATTGGAGTCAATCCGCTAAACGGAGATGCCGTCGAACAAATCAAAGCATTGACCAATGGAATGGGCGCTGACAGAACTATTGAAGCCAACGGTTTTAAAGCAACCTATGATATGGCAATAGACGCTGTAAGACCAGGTGGTAATGTTTCCTTTATCGGTGTATTTGAAAAACCCCAGGAACTTGCCATGAACACCTTATGGATTAAAAACATCACCCTCAGCATGGGATTAGTAAATGCCAACCGTATTCCGGAATTAATAAAACTGATTCAAGCCGGGAAGATTAACACTAATTTCTTAATCACCCACCGTGCCCCATTAAATGATATTGTTAAAGGTTATGATATTTTCGGCGGCAAAAAAGATGGCTGCCTCAAGTGGGTAGTAACCCCATATAATAGATAACTCATTCACATATTCACTTTTCCATTAGAACCAGAATCTTTTCCTTTCGAGGAGAGTTTCTGGTTCTTTTTATGGGAGCAGATAAGTTCGGTACCAGGTACCGAACTTATTGCAATGAGCATAGGCCATATGGCCTATTGTTTATCCAATTGAAGGAAAATAGTCCGGAAAATAAATCGTAAATGGGTAAAAAACCCGGTAAGAATGATGAAATTATTGAAAAATAAACGAGAAAGCTAATTAAGATTATATATGGGAGTTTGAAGCTTAATTACAAATAAATTATACTGTATATAGTACCTAAAAACAAAATGCACCATATATATTGTGGTTGTGTAAGGAGGACGTTGGATGAGCATTATCAAGATAAAAAAGCGTGACGGTAGAATCGTACCCTTTGATAAAGAAAAAATCGTTGACGCTATTTTTAAGGCAGCCCGGGCAGTTGGTGGAAGTGACCGGAAGACAGCGGAGGAACTGGCTGATAAAGTTATAGAACTAGCCGGATATGCCTTTATGGACAGCTATGAACTTCCTACCGTTGAAGATATACAGGATCTGGTAGAAAAAGTTCTGGTGCGCAACGACCATTATAAGACTGCTAAAGCATATATTCTATACCGCAAACAGCACGAGAGAATGAGGGACAGCCTGCAGCTCATCCAGAATAATGAAATCATCACCAATTATCTAGACCGGAGCGACTGGAGGGTGAAAGAGAATTCCAATATGAATTTCAGCCTGCAGGGCATGAACTTTCATGTGTCTTCTATGGTTACCAGCCAGTACTGGCTTAACCAGATATATACCCCCCAGATGAAGGAAGCTCAAGAGGTGGGGGATTTTCATATACACGATCTGGGTATCCTGGCAGTATACTGCGTAGGATGGGATCTTCAAGATTTAATTAGAGAAGGGTTTAAAGGTGCCCGGGGCAAAGTAGTCAGCAAACCGGCCAAACACTTTAGGACTATTTTAGGCCAGATCGTTAATTTCTTCTATACTTTACAGGGAGAAGCAGCAGGAGCCCAGGCGTTTTCTAATTTTGATACCCTCCTGGCTCCATTCATATACCATGATGATCTTAATTATGAGCAGGTCAAACAGTGCTTGCAGGAATTCATTTTTAATGTGAACGTTCCTACCCGGGTAGGGTTCCAAACCCCGTTTACTAACATCACCATGGACTTGAAGTGCCCGCAGCATATGCAGGAAGAACCAGCCATTCTGGGCGGCAGGATGCTGGACAAGACTTATGGTGAGTTTCAGGAGCAGATGGATATGCTTAATAAAGCATTTGCCGAAGTAATGATGGAAGGGGACGCAGAGGAAAGGGTATTTACCTTCCCTATCCCCACCTACAATATTACCAGAGATTTTGACTGGGATAACCCGGACTACGATAAAATCTGGGAGATGACCGCCAAGTATGGTATTCCTGGTTTCTCCAACTATATAAATTCGGATATGGATCCGGCCGATGCCAGGAGTATGTGCTGCCGCCTTCGTCTTGACAACCGGGAGCTGAGAAAAAGAGGGGGAGGACTATTTGGGTCTAATCCGCTTACTGGTTCCATCGGGGTAGTTACCATAAATATGCCCAGGATCGGTTACCAGGCTATAGACCGGGAAGATTATTTCAGCAAACTGGGCGAAATCATGGATATGGCCAAAGATAGTCTGGAAATAAAAAGAAAAATTCTGGAAAGCCTCACTGCATCGGGATTATATCCTTATTCCCAGTTTTACCTGCGGGCAGTGAAAGAGTCTTCTAACGAGTACTGGCTGAATCATTTCTCCACCATAGGATTGGTAGGCATGAATGAGTCCTGTTTAAACTTCCTGGGTCAGGATATAGGAAGCGAAGCAGGGCATGAATTTGCTCTGGAAGTAATGGAATTCATGAAGACTCGAATCCTCTCTTATCAGGAAAGAACCGGCAACCTCTTTAATCTGGAAGCAACTCCGGCCGAAGGTGTAAGTTACAGTATGCCCCGGAAAGATACCGTTCGATATCCTGATATCATAGTAGCCAATCAGGCTGATGTGATAAATAAGGGGTTACAGCCCTTCTATACTAACTCTACTCATCTGCCGGTGGGATATACAGATGATCTATTCCTGGCTATGAAACTACAGGATCCTCTGCAGAGTATGTATACCGGCGGCACCACCTTCCACATCTTTGTTGGTGAAGCCCTGCCAGATAATCAATCGGTGAAAAATCTGGTTAAGAAAGCCTGCGAGCAGTTTAGGATGCCTTATTACTATATATCACCTACCTTCAGTATTTGTCCGCAGCATGGTTATCTCACCGGTGAACATGCTACCTGCCCGGTCTGTGAAAATGAAGGGCAGGAAACCTGCTGTGAAGTTTATTCCCGGGTAGTAGGTTATCTAAGGCCGGTAGACCAGTGGAATGAAGGAAAACAACAGGAATTTATGAATCGAAAAACCTATAGCATAGGATAATATTTCAGGAGCAGTTAATAATGAAATTTGCAGGTATGATAAAACAGAGTCTGGTCGATTACCCCGGGGAAATAGCGGCAGTGCTGTTTACCCGGGGCTGTAATTTTTGCTGTCCATTTTGCCATAATGGACATTTGCTGATCAAACCGGGGAAAGCAGGTGCGGATCATATCAGCCTACAGGAAGTACTGGAATTTCTAAATGAGAGAAAAAATTTTTTAGATGCGGTAGTAATAAGTGGAGGTGAGCCCTGCCTGAACCAGGAACTCCCGGACACCTTGAGCAAAATAAAAGACGCCGGTTATCTTACCAAACTAGATACTAACGGCAGTAGAACCCCTATGCTGAGCGAACTGTGTGTAAGATTTCTCCTGGATTATGTGGCCATGGATATAAAAGGAGTCTTAGAATACAAAAGATACCTGGAGGCCTGCGGCGGCAGGCTTAGCAGTGAAGATTTTTTAAATGTAAAAGGTTCCATCCATCTTTTGAAAGATGCCGATATGGAGGTAGAGTTTAGAACTACCGTAGTGCCAGGGTTGCATAAACCGGAAGACATCATAGCAATAGCCAGGCACATAGAAGGGGCTTCAAAATACAGCCTGCAGCAGTTTAATCCCCGGGATACGCTGAACCCGGAGTATCATCAAATAAAACCTTATACCCGGGAGGAATTGCAGGCTATGGCAGATGAATGCCGCAAGTATGTCAAGGAAGTAAGGCTGATTAATGTCTAATGGCAACCTTTTCCCATCATTCCCCGGTGCCCCCGAAGAGAAAAACAGAGGGGAGCAAAAGAGGGAGGACATCTTGGATTTAAGCATACAGCAAGTGTTAAAAAAATATTTTGGCTACAGTGAGTTCAAACCCGGTCAGGAAGATATTATCAACAATACCCTGCAGGGCCGTGAATCACTGGGCATAATACCTACCGGAGGGGGGAAGTCGCTGTGCTACCAAATACCAGCCCTCTTGCTGCCCGGAATCAGTGTAGTGGTATCGCCTTTGATTGCCTTGATGAAAGATCAGGTAGATGCTCTCAACAACCTGGGAGTCCCGGCCACATATATCAGCAGTGCTTTAACCCCCCAGGAAATACAACGGCGTCTGCAGCAGACATCTCAAGGCGAATATAAACTGCTTTATGCCGCCCCGGAACGACTGACCTCCGAATATTTTTCCGGGCTGGCGAAAAAAATCAAAATATCTATGATTGCTATCGATGAGGCCCACTGCGTTTCTCAGTGGGGTCATGATTTCCGTCTCAGTTATGCCGCGATTGCGCCCTGGATTGCCGCTATGCCGTACCGGCCGGTGATCACTGCTTTCACAGCTACCGCCAGCGACCGGGTGCGGGAAGATATCATTCGCTTACTGTCCCTGGATAATCCCAGTGTTCATCTGATTGGTTTCGACCGGCCTAATTTGCATTTTACAGTAATAAAAGGAACTGATAAAAAGAAGTTCTTGGAAGAGTATATAACAACCCATGCCCACCAATCGGGAATTATCTATGCCGCTACCCGCAAGGAAGTAGACAGCATCTATACCTATCTTAAATCCTGGGGAATCAAAGCGGGACGATACCATGCCGGATTAAGCATCGAGGAGAGGAACCAGAGCCAGGAAGCATTTCTGTATGATGAAATTAAGGTCATCGTGGCCAGTAATGCCTTTGGCCTGGGGATTGACAAATCTAACGTACGCTATGTGATTCACCATAATATGCCGCGCAATTTAGAGTCCTATTATCAGGAAGCAGGTCGAGCCGGGCGCGACGGTGAAAAGGGCGAATGCATTCTTTTGTACAGTGCAGCTGATATTCAAACCCAGAAGTTTTTAATAGAGCAGACGACCTCATCCGAAGAGCGAAAAGAAGAAGAATACAGCAAAATGCAGACCATGATAGACTATTGTCACACTACCCGCTGCTTGAGGCATAGCATCCTGGAATATTTCGGCGAGAAAGATCTGCCAGAGAACTGCGGAAGCTGTGCTAACTGTACCCAGGCTTATGAGAGCCGGGATATGACTATCGAAGCCCAGAAGATATTTTCCTGCATCAAAAGGATGAACCAGCAGTATGGTATCAACCTGGTAGCTTCGGTGCTTAAAGGATCCCAGAATAAGCGGATACGACAACTTAAACTCGATCAGCTGTCCACTTATGGCATTATGAATGATATGACTATTGCTGCCATAAGTGACTTGATCAATATATTGGCTGCCGAAGACTACATCTACACTACCGGAGGGCAGTATCCGGTGGTACGGCTTGGACCAAAGGCAGTACCGGTACTGAGGAGTCAAGCCCGGGTAATCTTGAGGATGCCACCCCGGCCTGAAAAAGCTCAGGGAGATAGTCAGCTGTTTCAAGCACTCTGCGTTCTGCGCCAGGAAATAGCCAAGAAAGAGCAGGTTCCACCTTATGTAATCTTTCATGACCTTACTCTGCGAGAGATGAGTGCCAGGCTGCCGGTAGATCATAACTCTATGCTGGCTATCAATGGGGTAGGTGAAATAAAAATGCAGAAATATGGACAGCTGTTTATGGACATTATCCACCCCTTCACTTTAGAAGACACAACCAGCAGCAGTATACCAGACATTGATATATCGACTCCGGAGAAAGAGCCCAAACAACCAAGTCATATGATAAGTTGGGAATTATACCAGGCCGGTAGTACGATATCTGAAATAGCAAAGCAGCGGAAACTAACTAATTTAACAGTGCAGGATCATATACTCAGGTGTGCTCGGGAAGGATTTACTTTAGATTGGCGAGAAATCGTAAGTGAAGAAGAAGAAGCTTGTATCCTGGAAGCAGTCCAAAGGGTAGGAAGCGAGAAACTCAAGCCCATAAAAGAAGCCCTGCCTGAGGGAATCAGCTATTATGCCATCAAAGCAGTGATCTGTAAACTGGAGCTGTCTAAACCAGGTGCCCCCGGGGCTGCAGGAGAGGAATAAGGAAATTTACCACAGGCTATGGCAGACCCAGGACATAGGATATGAGATGGCCGCAGGCATAAGAGGGTTATTTTCAGCCCCTATTTATGATAATGTACATCACCGGCTGTAAAGATATATAATAGGGAATGAGAAAGAGCAAGAACGAGGTTTTGAGGTGTAATTATGAAACTATGGAGTGGAAGATTTACCGGTAAAAGTGATCGCTTAACCGAGGATTTTAATGCCTCCATCGCTGTAGACAGCAGAATGTACCGGCAGGATATCCAGGGAAGTATAGCCCATGCCCGCATGTTGGCTAAACAGGGGATTATAAGTAGTGAAGAAAGCGATTTGATCATCCGGGGTTTAGAAGAGATACTGGATGAAATTGAGGCGGGTAAGCTGGAATTCACAGTTGAGGCAGAAGACGTACATATGAACGTAGAAACATTCTTGACCCAGAAAATAGGTGATGTAGGCAAGAAACTTCATACTGCCAGGAGCCGCAACGACCAGGTCGCACTGGATGTGAGGTTATATCTGCGGGATGAGATGAAAGAGATCCGGGGACTTATCCTGACTCTGCAGCAGGTCCTGCTGGATCTGGCTCGGGAACACCTGGATACTATTATGCCAGGTTATACTCATTTGCAGAAGGCCCAGCCCTTGAATCTGGCTCATCATTTAATGGCCTATTTTGAAATGCTGCGTCGGGATTTAGATAGATTAGACGATTGTCAGAAAAGGATGGACTATATGCCCCTGGGATCAGGAGCTCTGGCCGGTACCGGATTCAACTTGGACCGGGACTATGTTAAAGAGGAACTGGGTTTTTCCCACCTTACCCGCAACAGTCTGGACGCGGTAAGCGACCGGGATTTTGCCCTGGAATTCTGCAGTTTGGCCAGTATCATGATGATGCATTTATCCCGGTTTTCTGAAGAATTAATACTCTGGTCCAGTGAAGAATTTTCCTTTATCGAAATGGACGATGCTTTTTCTACCGGGTCCAGCATTATGCCGCAGAAGAAAAACCCGGATCTGGCGGAATTAGTGCGGGGCAAGACGGGACGGGTCTATGGGGACCTGATTGCCCTTTTAACCATAATGAAATCACTGCCGCTGGCATATAATAAAGATATGCAGGAAGACAAAGAAGCCTTATTCGATGCGGTTGACACAGTAAAAAAATGCCTGCTGGTGTTTGCGCCTATGTTGCAAACCGCCCATTTTAATAAAGTGAAAATGGCAGCAGCTGCCCGGGGCGGATTTACTAATGCGACTGATTTGGCTGACTATCTGGCCGGAAAAGGACTGCCTTTCCGAGATGCACATGCGGTGGTGGGCAAAGCTGTACTATACTGCATTGAAAGGGGTAAGAGCCTGGAGGAATTAACATTGGATGAATACAGGAGTTTTAGCCATCTAATAGATGCTGACATATTCAGTTACCTGGAGGTAAAGGCCTGTGTGGAGCGCAGAAAGGTACCTGGTGGACCAGCACCGGGAAAAGTAAGGCAGGCATTGGAAGAATCCGCTCAGTGGTTAAGGAGGATGCGGAATGACCAATATAAGTAAATTTGATCATATAGATGGTCAGCCAGATGAAGACCAGATTTTAGTCTGGAGCGAGGAATTTTTCTTCAATCTCTTGAATTTATTGAATGCCTTTTTTTCCAATGTGGACATCAAAGATGCGGCCGAACGCATGAGCTTGATACCCTTTGATCAACTGGTGTTGGAGCAGCTGATGGATGAAAGTGAGTCTGTTAAGGCGATAGCAACCGCTCGAGTCACCGAACTGGCAGAAATCGAGGTAGGTTTTTTAAAAGCTTACAGTGAATAAACATATCCCCAACTACATCAAAAGAGGGAGCAACTTATTTCTAAGATCTGTATTATTAATAAACTAGTGAATAATATATAAGGGAGAGATAAATGTGGAAAAATGCAGTATGTGTAAAAAGGAATTTCCTGTTTCTGCATTAAAAGAAATGGTTCAAATTATAGATAGAAAAGCTTACCTGGACAAATACTGCCCGGTCTGTCAGGCTGTGGCCGGGAATAACCCGAGCTATTATTATTTGGCGGTGAAAAAAGCCAAATAATAAAATATTGCAGGCCACAGGATAGGGTAGAGGCCTCAATAAAGATGAAAAAGCCAACTGCAACAAGACTAAGTCAAACCGCCTTTTGTATAAACAATAATACAGGAGGCGGTTTTTGCCCTGCCATAATAATACAAATTTCGACAAAATACTTGACAAGAAAACGGACTGGCGTTACTATTAGATTGTGAATGATATAACATTCACATGAGATGAAATTTATTGAGAAACGGAAGATTAAATGGAGGTAGGTATTATGATGAATAAGACTAAAAACACAGAGAGTTCATATGTCTTGCGCATTCCATTATCTGAAAGCGAAACTTATGTACTGGGTATGGAATTAACCCAAAAATGCAGTGAAATTTTATCAAAGCTGCAGGCAAAATGCGACCGTGAAGGTACCCAGAAGATCATTGACAATTTCATGTTTCAAACCCGGGATGAAATTCAGGAATTAAACAAACTGTGCAGGTATGAGCTTAACTGCGAATGCCTTCGCTTCTATGAATCTGGGGGATTACGGCTGGAAAGCAATGAAATGAGAGATCGCCTGGAAAATGCAGAAGTGAAACTAAACCCAAATGCTAAAAGATTGTATGAACGAATGGAATCACTGCAAAGTTTGATCGAGGAACCAGGGTATCTGTCGAATTTACGTAAGTCCAATTCTGTCTTCGTATTTTGCATGAACCTGCGTAAGGAAGCAGCGAGATTGCTAGAAGCAATTGATAAAATATACCCTGTTGACTGCAGTCAGAGAGCATTCAAAACTATCGTGGAACTAATGAATAGTCGAAATATTACGCTGGAGAAGAGTTATAATTGGCAGCAAGCTAGAAAAGAAAATCTTACTATCGCGAGGGCGGTATAACTGGCAGTATATTCGCTGATGAACAGGTAAGTGCGATGAAACGATAAGAGTAATAAAAAGCCGGCCCGGTATCTAGGCAGGAAGATGGATATAGCAGGCGGGATAAAGAGCCAATTCATAGACCAAACCACAAATATCAATGGTCTCGGTCTGTCAATAGTCAGGGAAAATGTCACCCATTTCCCTTTATAACTGAGCAGCAG
>JAENYG010000009.1 GCA_016841875.1 Syntrophomonas sp. | reverse complement strand
CACAGCACTAGGTGTGGATCCACCCTCGTTATAAATTCCGGGAATGCAGGTTATAAAACAGAACCCGCCACCTGTTTTATACCTCGTTATATTTCCTGAGAATGGAACAGATTTGCCAAACAAATTCTTTTATTCGGAACAATTCGCTCTCACGGCTGACAGCTCTCCAATCCTTACTGTAATCCATAAGCCAGCTTTCCAGCTTACTGGCTATTTCATGGGGAGTATCCAGCGGATGTACATTCTGACCATATTCCCATTGTTTAATGACCAGCGTTAATTCCTGCATTAGTGCCACACCACGAGCAGCCAGATAATACTCCGTCATTTGCTGACGAAGGTCGGTATGGGACGTGCTATCATTCTGTTTAAGACATTTAATGATTTCCGCACATCTGGTAACTGCTGCCTTAAGCTGATTCTCTGAAACCTGCATCATCTTATTTTTAGCTTTTTCATGCATATAGATCCCACCCTGATCGTAGGTCTGATTGAACACCTTATAATCCCTGAAAAATACCACATCGTTAAAAGTAATGATATCTTGATGAGAAAGTTCCCGCAGAAGGCCCACCAGATTTTTACTCTGATCACCGTATTCTACCAAAGAAATAACCTGGTCTATATTTGCAAAATCCCTATTATCCTCCACGTTCCAGCCTTGTGCTGCACCGTAAATCATGCAGGGAATATTAAGGGCTGGCATATTTATACTACCGCAATCCCCCCAATCCGTATTCAAAAATCCTTCTACATGATATTCATTGCCTAACTCCGCCATCTCCTTGATATTGGTAAAACTCATATCATAGGCGTTCACCAGGCGGCTGTAACCAGATACGCTGGGACAGGCATACTGTTTTAAGCCATGGTCTGCGAAGATTTTAAAAATCTCTTCTTGGGCTCCACAATCATAGAACCAGTTGAGGCAGGTAACCTCAGCATTCAATTTACCGATCATCTCGCGATTATTCTGCAAAACATCTCCCCAAATCATCACTTCTTTTCCCTTGTTTTGAAGATATTCTACTAACTTATTGACATAAGAAAGATACAGTTCTCCATAAGCCATTTTTTCAGCCAGGCCGGCACTTTTACCCTTGCCCAAATCAAATGTTTCATCGCAGCAAATGTTTATTTTATTGCTGTGGAACAAGGAAATGTATTGGTCAAGAATACCCGTAATAAGAGTGAAGCTTTCCGGATCGGCAACATTGATGGTGTGGTGTCTCATGCGGTTATGCCAGGTAAAGATCCCTGCCTGCTCGTCATCAACTTCTCTGTATTTACCAAAGCTGACGGAACAGAGTAAATCATACAAATGTCCAAATGTAGCAATACATGGCACCAGTTCAATACTTCTCATAATGCAATAGCGGTCCAAATACAGAATTTCTTCCGGTAAAAAAGGATCTGTCTGCGACCAAATTTCTTCAAAGCCATCTAAGCACAAACAGTTTTCCATGTACAACTGAAGTTGATTGATTTTATACAATGACAACCTATCCACCATTGCTTTCAAGCTGTCCATAGTTGGCACCCTTCCACGGCTGACATCCAGCAAATATCCTCGGTTGGCATAGGATGGTTCATCGACAATGTCCACACAGCCGATTTCCCCACGGGATGTCTTGCATAGCTGAATCAGGGTGGACACGCCATAAAGGAAACCGCGGTGGCAATCAGCGGAAATAGTAATTTTATCGGGGGTTACCGTCAGCTTATAGGCTTCAGTTTCTCTATCCATTTGGTCATATTCAAAGCAAATGCAGTTTTTAGCAATATTCCTTTCACTTCGCAGCCCTTTTTTAATGGGTAGCTTAATGGCTATAGCCTTTTCAATTTCCTGCTGTAGAAGCTTGGCGGTTTCGAAGTCAATACCATCCTGCGCCGCGTCTAGCACAATGGCAGTATTATGGACTATAGAAAACGCTCCATCCTGGGCTGCAATCTGCTGTGGTAATGGTATCAGATACATACTTTATCCTCTTTTGTAATATTTTAATCCTGCTCTATAATTCTTCTATGTAAATAGCAGGCTCCTCTGGTTGCGGAAATATCGTCTGCTATTAAGTTGACTGAGTCTAAATCCCTTTCCAAGCAGCTTCTGAATTCTTCCCTTACTATATCAACTTTACTTAGGATGCTCCCACTAACTCCTATGTTAATGAATTCATTGATCCCCAGTTTCTTATAAAGTCTTTCTGTCATAATAGCCAGCTCTTTTCCTGCCTGTTTCAGTATATTAACTGAATTTATCTCTGCAGCCTTAGCAAGTTCCACCACTATAGATGCAAATGCTGCAATTTCTCCCTTACTGGCTGAATAAATAAATTCTTTAATATCATTTACCTGATCTGCGTTAAGCTTACTCATAATCATCTGAGTAAGTTCACTCCTTACCCATCCCGAATCTTCCTCCAGCGTCATCCTTTTAAAAGCCGCTAAGGCTATAGCATAGCCGCTTCCCTCGTCACCTAAAATATGACCCCAGCCACCAGTTCTGGCCATCTTACCCTTATATAAACCATAACTTACCGAGCCCGTTCCAGATAAGGTAATAATCCCGTCTTCACCTTTTAATATGGCCGCATGAGCAAGCTGTGAATCGTGAAAACCTTGTACCTTACAATAGAACTCTTCTTTAAGCAAAGTCTCTACTTTCTCTATATTGTCACTAACTTCAATTCCCGCTATTCCTAAGTATATACCCAAACATTCCCCTTGTCTTTTCTGTTCCTTTAGGCTATTTATGCATTGCTGGATGGCATTCATTATGTTTTTTGTTGCTTCATCAAAATTTAAAAGGAGATTTCCAAAACCCGAATAACCTGAGCCCAGCTCCTGGTCTTCTAAACTATATGCAACCGCCTCAGTTTTGGTGGCGCCGCCATCCACACCAATTATATATTTCATAATTCAAATATCCTTTCCATTGTCCTTACAGCAGTTTGGCAGCATCTTTTTCAATGATTATCGTGGCATTAGGATGAAGCTGTATAATTGAAGCCGGTACTTCAGGGCGTATTTTGCCTTTTACAGTTTTATATATTGCATCCGCCTTAGTTTCTCCATTCGCCAGCAGCACTATCATCCTTGATTGCATTATCGTTTTTATTCCCATACTTATAGCCGTAGTAGGGACTTCATCCTTGGATCTGAAAAATCTCGAATTAGCCTCGATAGTCATTGTATCCAGCTTAACAAGATGAGTTTCTGCTTCGAAATTGATATCCGGCTCATTAAATCCTATATGTCCATTAGCTCCTATTCCTAAAACCTGAAGATCAATGCCGCCCTTATTTTTGATCTGCCCTTCGTAGCTCCTGCATTCCTCATCAATATCTTTTGCTGTACCATTGGGAATATAGGTATTTTCCTCTTTAACATTTATGTATTTAAAGAAATTGTGATGCATGTAATAGTAATAGCTTTGGGCATTTTCTCGGTTCAGAGAACAATATTCATCTAAATTGAAAATAGTAACATCTGAAAAATCAACTTCTTTATTTTCATACATTTTTATAAGTTCCTGGTACATACCCATCGGGGTATCACCTGTAGCTAGCCCTAATACGCAGTCAGGCTTTAAAACAATCTGGCTCCTTACTATAGCTGCTGCTTTCTTACTCATTTCTTCATTATTATCTGCTAGTATAATTCTCATTGAAATCACTCCTGCTTAACTTCGTAAATTATTTTTCCTCCTGATATGGACAAATCCACTTTTAATTCTTCATCAAAAATAATCAAATCTGCATCTTTGCCTATTTTTATGCTTCCTTTTGAATTTTCCATATTAATAAGCCTGGCAGGGTTTAAGCTTGCTAAAGCAACTGCCTCGTAAATCTCCAGATCTGTATATTGCAAGATATTAAATACGGCTTTATTCAATGTCAGAATACTTCCTGCCAGAGTTCCATCAATTAGTCTGGCCGAATTATTGTCTACAACAACCTGCTGACCTCCCAGTTCCCAGTTACCATCTTTCATAGAACCTGCTCTCATGGCATCCGTAATTAAAATCATCTTGTCTTTTCCTTTGGCATTTAACAAAATTTGAAAAACAGCCGGATGTGTGTGCAGGGTATCTGCTATTAATTCAAAACTGATATTGCTTTTTAATACTGCACCTACAGCTCCTGGATCTCTATGGTGGAAGGGAGGCATAGCATTAAAAATATGGGATGCATTACTTATTCCAACTCGCACCGCCTCCAGAGCTGTTTCGTAATTCGAATTGGTATGTCCCATTGAAAGTACTATATCAGAATTGTTTTTAACACTCTTAATAAACTCAAATTGAAAATCTTCTTCTGGAGCCATCGTAATTATTTTAATTATATCTATATATTTTTCAAATAATTTTAAATCAGGTTTAAGTATATAATCTTTATCCTGAGCTCCTTGGTACTTTGGGCTTATAAATGGTCCTTCCATGTGGGCGCCAAGTATTTTTGCCCCTTTAAAATTCTCTTGCATGGCAAGTTTTACTGAATCCAGTGCTTTATATATCTTTTCTTTTTCCATAGTCATAGTAGTCGGTAAAAATCCTGTGACCCCACTTTTAGCAATAGTTTCGCTTATTATTTTAAGATCAGATATTTCACCATCCATAGTATCTTTTCCGCCGGAACCATGAATATGAATATCTATAAATCCTGGTGAAACATATTTCCCATCAGCATCTATTATTTTTAATTCGTGAGTCGGACTCTTCTCCGCAACATTATCTTCATCTAAAATATCAACTATTTTATCGTTGAAAATTAATACCTTGCCCACTAGAACTTCATTTTCTAAAATAATTTTCCCGCCTTTAATACAAGTAATATTTTTATCCATTATTTATCATCAACCTTTATTGCAAATTACTTTATATCTATTCTTATATCATTATTGCATAGTGGGTTATGTTAAGTGCAAGCGTGAGGTTTTCATTTGATATTTTACAAAGCCTGTATAGGATAGACTCGACACAAACCATTTTTTCTCTATATCACACACAGAATTATTGCATGCAGAGGGTTTACGAGTAAATCCCTATATGAATGAAGAAATCCAATACCTCAAAACAAGACTAGCAGCAATTCAAAAAACTTCCAAGCATTTAATGATTTTTCTTAACAAAAATAAAAATCCCAAACACTTAACCTGTTTAATAAGCTAGCGACAACTCGGCTCGCTGCCCATATTCCTTCATAACAATATGTTTGGAAGATTGCATAATTCTAAATTGTTCCTTCAATTCTCTGACATAACAGTTCCATGTTTGTTGGCAGATCCTCTATTATTAATGGCCTGGCTGTAAGAATAATACAACTGCCCTTTGCCTAACAAGGTTAGTCGATGGTCAATTAATCATCTGTTTTTTCCTAATAAATATCATTCCATTAAGTTGCTGGTGTATATAAATTATACAGTAGCATCTTAATAATATACATTCTTACTGCTGAAGGCGGATATTTTTCCATAAACGCAAGCAAAACCTCGCTCTTACAAAAGCGGCACAAATATTGCACCAGTTTCTTTATATATTGCACTATTATCCATACACAAAAATAATGAGGAGGAAATGTTTATGAAAATTGGCCCCAATATTTCCAGAGAGCATCTTAGTTCAACAACCTTACCCAAAATGTTCATTAATTCCACCAGCAGATATGCAGATAAGGTGTGTCAGTGGTATCGGCCCGACTTTAGCAGACCTACTGAATTAGCTACATATACTTACGCCGAGGTGCGCAGAAAAGTTCAGGATCTGGCCTGCGGGCTGTTAAGTTTGGGCCTTAACCGACAGGACCGGGTTGGTATCATGAGCAACACCTGTCCCGAGTGGTTATGGGCTGATTTTTCCATACTCTGCAGTGCAGCCGTTACAGTTCCCGTTCACCCCAGTTTTTCGGTCCATGAAATAACCTATATTATCAATAACTCGGGGGCCAAGTATCTGTATATACAGAATATTACGGGAGTAGAAAAGATATTGCAATCTCTTGATGATATGCCGGCCCTGGAAAAGATTTTTGTTATGGATGAAAAGATAGAACTTCCCAATGAGAAATTCATTTATCTCAGCACCTTAATGGAGATGGGAAAGAAATATGCTGTCAATAATCGCAATATGTTTATAGAAACCTGTGAAAGCTGTACTCTATGGGATATGGCCACCATAGCGTACACATCCGGAACAACCGGCAACCCCAAAGGCGTTGTTCACACCCATTATACGTTTATGTCCTCTGTCATGGGAGACAACATAAACTATCTCCGTGGTAATTATTACCACGAACCCGGCGATGTTAACTTGTCTTTTCTACCTCTCTCCCATACTTATGAGAGGCAATGCGGTCAGATGAATTCCTTGTCTACGGGTCAAACCATAGCTTATGCGGAAAGTGCCGCCACGGTTTTGCGCGATCTAAAAATTTTCAATCCGCACTGGTTCTGCTGTGTACCGCGCATCTTTGAAAGAATATATATGGCCATGCGCGACGCAGCCTCAGCTTCGCCGGAGGCCAAAGCCGACTTTGAAAAGGCTATGGAAATCGGTGAAAAAGTCATGGCTTATCACAGTCACAAGGAAGGATACCTGGACTTGTCCGTGGATAAGGACTTTGCCCATGGTTTGCCGGATGATCTGGCTAAAGATTATGAGTGGGCTCAAGCCACCGTTTTTGCCAAAATACGTAGTCTGATGGGCAAGAACTTCGTTTATGCCAATTCAGCATCGGCTGGCCTGCCGGTTCGCTTGTTTACAGCTTACGCCGCCATGGGCATTCGGGTCACAGAAGGCTATGGTCTAACCGAAACCATGAATGCCGCCACCAAGAATATCATGGTTGCAACTATGCCTGGTTCAATTGGCCGAGCAAAGGTCACCTGTGAAATTAAGTTAGCCGAAGACGGTGAAATTCTGGTAAGAGGTGAAAACGTTTTTGTCGGCTATTGGAATAATCCCGAGGCTAATATGGAAGCCTTCACAGAAGACGGATTTTTCCATACCGGAGATATTGCTGTAGCGGTTTACAACAGTACTTACCAAGATTACTGGTACAAAATTATAGATCGCAAAAAGAGCATCATGGTTCTGGACACCGGGAAAAACGTGCCCCGTGCTAAAGTTGAAAGCCGCTTTACCGTCGCTCACTATGTTGAAGCAATCTGTGCCGTGGCAGATGAACGCAAGTTTGTGGGCGCCATTGTGGTTCCCAAGTTTGCTGCCGTAATCAAGGAATTGGCCAAGCAGGGCATTACTTTTGATGAAAGCCAATTTGTAATGCAAGACGGAGCCATCGTCAAGGTTGGAGATGATCTAGCCAATCATCCTCAGGTTAGGGCTTTGATCGATACGGATATTGAGAAAGCCAATCAGGCTTTGGAAGGATATGAGCAAATTAAAAATTTTGTTATCTCCAATCGGGCTTTTTCACTTGACCTGGAAGAGATGACGCCATCCCTGAAATTAAAACCCCGCAATATTATCAATCATTTTAATGATGCCATAGAAGAAATGTATAAATAAGATATAGTATTTTTGGATAAAAGATTGCAGGCATTTTTATTAAGAGTTAGTTAAAGACATCCGAGCTGGGAGCTAATATATCAATAATTACTCCAAACCAGAGGGCGCTCGATACTATTATCCACACATGCAGAACAGCTTACCTGGGCAACACCAGAGGTAAAGCATGAGCTAATCAAGCAGTATATTGATAGGATAGATATTATTGGTCAAAGCAATCTGCTTCGGATAGCCTTTCAGCTGTATGATTACAGGGATACCATTAATATACTTCTGCCAAAAAACCTTACTGTCAGTTATGAAACAATAACATGATGCACGTTACCATCAGCGATAACCTTAGCTCGTTTCACTGCAATCGGGGACGGTTTGAAGTGACCCCCTTATAGCATACAATTTAGGGACGGTATTAGAAACACTTCTACTTTGTTTCTGGTAAAGAAATGGACGAGACGTGAGGAGTAATGCCCGGTTGACTCTATTACGAGTATGGGCCAGCTTCCGAACATCTCTTCCACTTTCTTTAGCATTGCAAGTACGGAAGTCAATCCCTTACCGCAGTTAGATATTTCGAAGGGTAGTATTCCCCGCCACAAATCAAAAATTCCGTGTTACAATAATACAAGATTTGGCAGTGATTCTGTTTCCGGAAAAACCACCAGGTAAGAATTGTAAGGAAGGGAAATTTGTGAGCGTATCTTCTATAACGTGATAAAATGCGTTGTCGGCCAGAATATTATGTTTCTGGTATATTAAAAAAAACGCATATCATGTCACAAATCGCCTATCTTGATCGTCATATATTATAGAGGCAGTATTTTTATAGTGTATTAATAATATTTTAAGCTGGGTAATAGGAGCATCAGGGACGTTTCTGATGTTTCTTTGGTTACATAACCAGAAATTACCCCGGAGTATATAAAGTTATAATATGAAAGAGATGAACTGTCCTTAAGTGAGATTAAAGGCAATGAAATATTATGGGAAGCAGATGTCTGCAAGTAAAAAGTGTACTTTATTAGGGGAGGGTTACATATGAATGTTGATTTAGAAGCTCCAGTAGGCATGAGTTTCTTCCAGAGGATTATCGGGACTTTTCTAAGCCCCCGGGCGGTTTTCGAGGATATTGCCACCAGACCGACCTGGCTGCCAGTACTGATTTTTATCTGCATTAGTAATTTGGTTTTTTCTTTATTGACCATTTCTAAAACGAAAGAATTTATACAAATAGCTATGCAAGCTCAAATGCAGACTGCTCCAGGATCAGCTGATTTTATGGCCATAGCCGTAAAAACTGCCACTATCTCTGCCGTAGCAGGAGCAGCGTTATCAGCGGTGATTTTTTGCCTGTTCGCGGCGGGATTGCTTAAACTTTGTAATATGTTCAGCGGTGAGCCGACTCCTTACCGGCAGTTTTTTGCAGTTAGTGTGTATGCCTACCTGCCTATGCTGATAGCTTCAGTGTTGGTATGTATCCTTATCTCCTTGACCCCAGCAGCCAATTTAGATGAAGTTTCTACCAGTCTATATCTGCTGTTTCCTCCTGGAACCAAAGGGTTTGCAGCTGGTCTCGCCCGCCAGATCGATCCCTTTTATTTGTGGACCGTTCTATTAATTTCCATGGGAGGAGCTGTCATCAGCCGGGGAAAAGTAAAAACCTACGCCATGTTTATGTTTGGTCTCTGGGCTATACTTGCTGTAGCCTCCGCTTTCCTGACCCAGATGGGCGGTTAATCAGGTCACGCTTAGGTTGCGAGGCTACAGAACCGTGCTGCCCCGCCCCTGTTTATAATCATATAAATATTTAAGTAATATTAATCATGGTCTTTTTCTAACACTGCTCAAGGAGGACTGATCGATGCAGACAATTACCGAAAGAATTCCCGGAGGAACTAAAACCCTGGCCGCTCTGGTTTTGATCTTATTTATTGGTTCAGCCGTAGGTTTAAACCTTTATCGTAACCAGGATGCGATAGCAATGGAAGTCAATACTGCCGAAGCAACCCTGGAAGAAATGGGCTCTACGGTTTATGCCAGTGGTACCATTGAACTGGTGGAAAAACAGGAAGTATATGCCCCCTCTGATCGTTTGGTGCGCCAGGTCTATGTAAAAGTTGGAGATAAGGTAACCCCAGGACAAATAGTGGCAGAACTAGAAGCTGACAGTGAAGCTTTAAGTTTAGTCGATGCCCAAGCTCGATTGGCGGAGGAAGAAGTTACCTATCAGCAATCTCTGGCCCCAACCGAAATTGAAAAGAACATCATAGAAGCCTCTTACAATAGTGCCCGCCAATCTTTTCAAAACAGTGAAAATAACCTGGATAGGATCCAACAACTATATGATGCCGGTGCTGTCTCTTTAAAAGAATTGGAAGATGCCCAGTCCCTTTGGGCAGCCGAGCAATTAACCTACCTGAGAGCTAAAAAGGAATTTGACACTATGGAAAGCGGACCCCAGGGAGCAGAACGCAAAAGCCTGGAAGCAAACCTATACCGTGCCCAGGAAGCTTTGCGCCTGGCAGAAGAAAACCTGGCCCAATTTATTGTTCCGGCCCGCATCGAAGGAGAAGTTATGTCAGTAGAAATTGCTGCCGGTGACGTAACTACCCCTGGAGCTCACATGATAACCATCGGCAACCCGGAAAAATTAGAAGTACATCTGGGCATTGGCGAGTATGATGCAGCTCGGGTAAAAAAGGACCAGGAAGTAGTTATTGAGGCTGCTGCCTTCCCTGATCAAGATTTCCGGGGCCAAGTTCTGGAAGTATCCCAGGAAGCTCAGATTAACAAAACCAGCCAGTCACAGCAGGTGGAAATCCCGGTGAAAATTGCAGTAGACACTGCTACTCCAGGATTATTGCCTGGCTTTACAGTAGACGTAAAAATAACCACCGTAAAAACAAAAGATAGGCTGGTTATTCCCTACGAAGCTCTGGTAGAGAAAGATGATGAATCTTATGTATTTGCTATCATGGATGGTAAAGCGAGTAAAATTAACGTAACTACCGGGCTTAAAGGAGATCTCTATGTAGAAATAACTTCTGGTCTGGAAAAAGGCGATGTGGTTATATTAGAACCGGCTGAAACCTTGGAAGAAGGTCAGGCAGTAAAACCAGCCAAAAGCACCCCCATCGAGGAAGAGGTTAAGTCATGATCAGAGTCGAGAACTTAAGTAAAATTTACCGTCCTGATACTCTTCCGGTAAGAGCTCTGGACGGAATCACCATTTCTATTAAGCCGGGAGAATATGTGGCCATAATGGGCCCCTCCGGTTCCGGCAAATCTACTTTCATGAATCTTATAGGCTGTTTGGACAAACCTACCTCTGGCTCCTATTGGCTCGATGGCGAGGAAATCAGCCAGGTAACTGCAGATGAGCTGGCTTTTATCCGCAATCAAAAAATTGGATTTGTATTTCAGAATTTCAACCTTCTCCCCCGGATGACAGCTTTACGTAATGTAGAACTGCCTATGCTGTATGCTGGAGTAAATAAGCTGAAGCGGCGGGAACTAGCCCGGGAAGCTCTGGAGAGAGTTGGTATGCTGGATAGACTGGATCATCGTCCTACCGAACTTTCCGGGGGACAAAACCAGAGGGTAGCCATTGCCCGGGCCCTGGTAAACCACCCTAAAGTTTTACTGGCAGATGAGCCTACCGGCAACCTGGATAGCAAGACCAGCGAGGAAATAATGAATATTTTCACTGATCTGCATAAAGAAGATACCACCATAGTCTTAGTCACCCATGAGCCCGACATTGCTCGGAACAGCCAGAGAATAATCTATTTTTATGATGGCGTAATCGAAAAGGAAGAACTGACCTCCTCATCTCTAACATCGAAAAGCGAAGGGAGGCAGTCTTCATGAATATCAGTGAAAGTATCATGATTGCCCTGGATTCCATCCGCTCCAACATATTTCGATCAGCACTTACTACCCTGGGAATAGTCATTGGCATTGCTGCAGTGATTGCTGTGGTCGCCATCGGTCAGGGAGGCCAGGCCACAGTAATGAGCGAAATGGAGAAAATCGGCAGCAATCTTTTTGCAGTATATACTGATTGGAGTTCCGACCAACCTCGTACTGGCAATGAGTTTACCCTTAAGGATATGGAAGCCATCAAAGAACAAATTCCTGAAATCAAATATATCTCCCCCTATGGTTATGCTAATGACCAGGTTAGAGGTGGTAAAAATGTAAAATCAGTCCAGATCCTGGGAGTTTCCGCTGATTATGCTCCTATGCGTAATGTCACCATGAAAGAAGGTCGCTTCTTCAGCAGTGCTGATGAACAGGGCAGGCGCCGTTTGGCAGCCATTGACGAAGGCCTGGCCCAGGAGCTTTTCCTCAAAAAGAGTGCTATAGGTGAGCAAATAGTTGTAGCTGGAACTTCTCTCACCATCATCGGAGTAGTTAAACAAGAAGGTTCCATTTTCAATATGGGAAGCAGTCAGTATGTTTACATGCCAGTCCAGGTATGGATGGATATCTTCCCCTGGGGTTATATCAGTCAAATGGAAGGCACTACCCATGATCAGGAAGATGTTCAGTCAACTACTGAAAAGGTGGTTAAATTCCTGGAACGGCGTCACCAGGGGGTGGCCTATATGTCACAGACCCTGGATCAGCAGATGGAAATGGTGGGCAACATTACCGGAATACTGACCCTGATCATCGGCGCCGTCGCCGGTATCTCTTTGCTGGTAGGGGGCATCGGGGTAATGAACATCATGCTGGTATCAGTTACCGAACGCACCCGGGAAATAGGTCTGCGTATGGCCCTGGGGGCCCGTCGCAAAGACATGCTCATACAATTTCTTATCGAAGCAATAGTGTTATGTATAATTGGAGGCATAATCGGCATGACCCTGGGAGTCGGCGGAGCTTATCTAATAGCTAAACTGGCCAAATGGCCGCCTTTGGTCTCATGGACAACTATGCTTCTAGCTTTCGCCTTTTCTGCTGGTATTGGTATCCTATTCGGGCTGCTGCCAGCCAACAAAGCATCCCTTTTAGATCCCATAGAAGCCTTACGGAGAGATTAAGGGGGTAGTCGAATCCACCCCCTGATATTTGCGAACTAAAAAAGAGAGCGCTTTTACACTATAGGCAAGCGCTCTGCTTAATGTGAATTTTTATTATGGTTCTTGCGATTTTTTAAAATGCAGGAGAGCCCTCTATAGGTTAGAGTCCTTGGCGTTCTCCGCCAAACTTCTCTGATAATAGATAAACACTGGCAGAGGATAAACGCTTTATATAACACCCGGTCATCTATATCTATATACCTGCTCTCACAGCGCTTTTCGCCTTTAACTGCCATTGCGAAGCCAACTATCCTGCGTAGTCGGTCATCAGTTGAGTTCCATTTCAAGCTGTACCGCTTCCCACATATCAAGAATGATGAATTCTTTCTTCTCCAAATTACAATATACAGGTTCCTCATAAAAGGACAAAGGGACACCCTGCTCCTTCGTTAATAAATTGCGGTAACATATAGCACAACCCAATCATAAGCTATATTGGGAATAATACCCATAATAGAAAGGAGGTGCATGTATATGCGTGATTATAAAGGATTATCTACCGGCGTATTAACTAGAGAACCAGACACAGTCTGTGCCGTGGTTAATATCCTTAATCTGGATAGGTATACCCATAAGGTTAAGGTTGAAGTCTGGGATTGGTCATCATATGATTTCCCTGTTTTATTGCCAGTCTATATCGGACCAGATCCTCCTACACAAGTTAATAAATTTAATATTCCCAAAAAGCATCTGGCAGTACTTTATGCTGACCTACAAGAATCCCAAACAGAACTCTACGAAATAAGAATTATTCAATATGTACAAGGAAAATTGTTGATAAACTGTTTTGGCCGGAGTGCTCCTCCTTATACAAGTCAAACAGGAAACACAGTGCTTCAAAATGATCTAGTTGAAATGAAATGTTGGATCTAAAAGACGAGTGTATCAAAGGGACTGGGTTTTTGACATTAATCAAGCGTTCTTTATAATTGCTATATTGTTTAAGTTGTTTAAACGATCGTAGATTATTGTCAATAATCGTCCCTATAATATTTTGTCAGACATTATTTTTCATTTTCAAGTATCAGATCCTCTACCCTAACAAACTCATACCCTTTGTCATGTAAATCATCTATTATTTTACTCAATGCCATAACCGTTCCATCCAGTAGTGAACCTACCCCAAATGAGTGCTGCAGAATGATGGTTCCTGGTGAAATTTCTCTCTTAATAATTGAAACGATCTTCTCACTTGATAACCCTTTCCAATCCAACGTGTCAATGGACCACATTATGACCTTGAATTCAAGACTCTGAATGGTGTTTATATCGGCCCTTGCAAACGCTCCATAAGGAGGTCTAAATAGCCGTGTCTTTTCACCTGTAAGGGATTCTATTTCCATATTGGTGGATTGTATTTCCTCCATAACTTCAGAGCTAGTGATTTCAGGTAATTTTGGATGATTCCAGCTGTGGTTACCCACTGAATGCCCTCGCTTCACAATATCTTTCAACGTTTGAGGAAGAAAGCGAACACTTTCGCCAATAACAAAGAAGGTAGCAGGAACACTCTTTTTATTCAAAATGTCCAAAATGATAGGTGTATAAATATTATCTGGACCATCATCAAAGGTTAAAGCAACCTTCTTTTTTTTTGTTTTCCCTTGGTATAAAATCTGTGATTGCCAATTGGTGGATTCATTTGTATTAATAT
The DNA here is from genome assembly GCA_016841875.1 of Syntrophomonas sp. Lineage (GTDB taxonomy): Bacteria > Bacillota > Syntrophomonadia > Syntrophomonadales > Syntrophomonadaceae > JAAYJK01. The sequence continues at coordinate 146,549 of JAENYG010000009.1, read as the reverse complement.
AGACCTCCGAAGAGTAAAGGCGATACGAAACATCCATACAGAGTCTTTCAGCTACCAATTTCAAGGGAATGTAATGTTTTTCCATAAAAACTGCCGGATATGAGAAAATGATAGTATTCCTCGTTAAGAGCACAGAATTATCCGTAGAATTTATATCTACGGTTGTCCCGGAATGTTTTAAGAGTAGAGCAGGAATCATTAGAATCCCTTGCTGATCAATATACTCTGTTTCTACTTGATACCCGTCAAAATAAATCGTTAATATATTTTTCAAAAGTATTCTCCTCACTGTAATTATGCAAAAACTCTAACCAAGAACTATTTAGAGATTAAAACCTGTGTTCTTGCGCAATGTCAGGCAGATGTTTTAAGGTTTATAATAGTTTATAAGTTGACTTATTGTCTCATTCATTCTGAATGAATCCAGGGTTTTTTCTTCATCGGGAAAACCTGTATAGCCCTTAAAAAGCAGGGTGGTTTTGGGGTGCAACTTCCCTAGGAGTATATTATTTAATTGACCAAGGGAGGAGAAATGGATCACTTTATTCTTTGAAAAACCAGATTCAATCGCACCTTTGCCGATCTGTTCAGCCTCTTCTGAGATTGTGAAGAGATAGTCTATGTTTTTATCTGCTAAATAGTATCCTACTTCTTTGTGAATTTGTAATGAATACTCTTCTAAATCGTTTATTCTACCTAATACCGCAATATTTGTTCCCTTCCCTATATCAGAGAGGACATCAATCCCGGCTTTCATAGCACATGCCTTGGCATTAAATGAATCATCGATTAAGGTAATATCATTTTTTAAATAATAAATTTGTAATCTACCATACGATTTATAATAAGTTTTCAATCCCTCCTTTATTTCTACAATTGACATACCTAAGAGATGGGAAACGGTCACAGCAAACAATGCATATAAAACATTGTGCCTGCCCAAAGAAAGAATATAGAACTCGGAACTGACACCATCCAGAATCACTTGGAAAAGCATTCCTCTATCAAAATATTGAACCTCATATGCCTGATAATCTGCTTTATTTAGTATGCCTATGGTGATTTTTTCCCCCGTAAATCCTTTGCTAGCCAGCAAGGTTGAATTAAAATCATCGGCATTAAGTAGTAATATTCCTTCTGGGTTCATCCCTTTGATTAATTCTGATTTTGCTGAAACAATACCAGATAATCCATTTTCAAAGTTTCCAATATGAGCGGTGCCCACATTGGTTATTATCCCTATGTTTGGTTGAATCAGTCTACAATGCTGGGCAATATTGCCTAAATGCGTCATCCCATATTCTAAAACGACCATATCATAAGAACTGTCAATTTGGTTTACATACTGGGATGTAAACCAAACATCATTACCATTCTCTATTGACTTAAAGGTTTTCCATCGTCTTTGTAAAATAGAAGCAATCATTTCTTTGGTTGTGGTTTTTCCCGAACTCCCAGTAACTGCAATAACTGGCCGATTTATAACGGTTTGTGTATCCATTTTCACCCTTCATTAAAAATCAACTTATGATTCTTAGTTCAATAATATGTGTTATTTTCTATTCAGTGATCTATTTATGTTAAGGATTATTTACACTCATTCCTTCTCAAGTACCCGTTCTTTTACTCTACAAACTCATACCCATTGTCATGTAAATAATTAATATTGATCCAATGCCATAACCGTGCTAAATTGGAGGATAAGTTAAGCCTGATGTACTCAGAAATATATGCTCCGATACGCTTCTTCCTCATCTTTCTCTAACTTTAAGATATTGGCCCGGAAAAATAAGATCAGAAGTCAAACCATTTAATTTCCATATTTTATTTATAGATACACCTAACCTTTGAGATATCGCCCATAATGTATCTCCCTTTTGTATAAAATAAACTTCATATTCATCTTTTATACCCTCGATATAATGAGATATCTCACCCTTTCTTCCTATAGAAGATATACTTCTGTTTAAAATCTGGTTTTCTAACAAAGCGTTAATGATGTATTCCGCTCGGTGCTGATAGGAATATTTAGCAACAGTACTTCTACCTTGTTCTTGAATTAGCTTTCTCTGATCCGGATGTTCCAAGTAGTGCCAAACTTGCTGTAATGTTTTATCAGTGGAAGAAGTCACAATAAGATCATGATCAGGTTGAAACGAATTCCGTATTTCCGGTGTATCCAAGGTTAATAGAAAACCTCCGGAACCCAGGATTTCATAAGTACGTTGAGTCAATTGCGTAGGAAGGTTCTGTATACCCAGAATAATATCGGCTGAACTATATACTTTGTTCCCCTCTATATAAGGCAAATATCCATGGATCCAATTTTGGGGGATATCCCATCCAAGGAGAGAACCCATCTCATCCCAATACCTACCCCACAAATCAACTCGTATATTCTCATCAAGCAGGCTCCCAATCAAGATGGTAAGATACTTGTAGCGGGTATGCTCAGGCGCATCTTTGTAAAGCATAGGATAAGCATTGGCTACAAGAGCAATGTAACATCGGTATTTCGCATCGCTATCCACAGGATAATGGATGTTAGAATGGTAACCGAAATCCAACCGATCAGCTTTGATACCAAGTTGATTATAGTAATATACTCTTGAAGGACATATTGTAAATACAAAGTCCGGCTGGAGTGTACGAATTAGTGGCAATGAAAACGTTAGCGTATAGCGCGGATCCTCCGTTGCCCAATACACATGTGGAATTTGCGCATCTTTTACTGATTCATTTATCCATTTTTGCTTTATTTTTGAATCGTTTTCCGGTGTACAACCCATTGTGAAAATTAGATCAGGTTGAAAATCAGCAATCATTTCCGATATATTGTGTTCGGTTAATGGACCTGATACTAAAACTTGATGACCTGCATCACAAAATCCGTATGGAAGTCCATAAATCCACATAGGGTGGCTTTCCAAAAACAGAACACGCATGACAAAATGGTACCTCCCTTCTATCAGTTAGGACAGGAACACCTATTTAGGCGAATGTCCTCGTGTATGCATTTGAGCATGCCATTCAAAAGTGCAACTAATACTGCCGTTTTTCTCTCTAGGTTGCATCAGTATATAGTCTAACAAACATGCCGGATATATTTTCAAAAACCCCCTATAGCATTTGTCCAACTGGAACTATCTTTAATCCACGCTCTTTAAGTAATGGTATTACCTGCTCCGAAGCGAAGACCGTTGCCAGATACTCCGAATGCATCAAGACAATATCACCAATTTGGGACTTCTCCATAATTCGTCTCACAATCAAATCTACTGGTGGTTGTTGCCAATCAATGGTATCTATACTCCAGCAAACACTATATGCATACCCCTGCTCCCCTGCAGCTTTCAATACCTTCCTATCCCACGCCCCGTACGGTGGACGGAAAAGCGGCCGGCATTCTCCACCTGTTACTTCTTTGATCGTCTTTCCGGCTATCTCAATTTCCCTTACAATCTCGTTGTATTCTAGTTTCGTCATATCCGGATGAGTATGTGAATGGTTTCCAATTTCATGACCATCATTGATAATCTTCCTGGCTAAATCCGAAAATCTCTCAGTCCATTCACCAGTTAGAAAGAAAGTAACGGTTACATTATGTTTTCTCAACACCTCTAGCAGAAGCGAAACACCTTCTGCTCCTTTACCAGTATCATATGTCAGCGCAATGAAATCTTTCTCTACCTTAGCTTTGGAGATATGAATCGCCGATGTGTATTTTGAATCAGAAGGATTTTTTCTCAATGCGAGAAGTTGACCAGCATAAATCATATCAGAATCTAAGCCATTAAGTATCTTTATTTGATCAATTGATATGCCAAATTTATTTGAAATCTTCCATAACGTATCCCCATTACATACCGTATATTTGTGGTAGTTCTGACCGCACAAAATATCATCTATTTTTTTCAGGTCATAGCGACTTACCTTCCCGTCAAATATTTCCTGCTCGTTCAAAACCTCCAGAAGGTACTCAGCCCGCTGCTGATAGCTATAATTGGAGACCGTCAGCTTTCCTTTTTTTTGAATGGATATTCGCTGTTCAGGATGTGCAAGGTAATGCCTTACCAATTCAATGGTTTCTTCCCCTGAAGAAGAAACGATCAGATCACATCCTGGTTTAAACACTTGGTGAATGATTGGCGTATCATCTGTTAGAAGAAAACCACCTGAACCTAGTATTTCGTACGTACGTTGAGTAAGCTGAGTAGGATGGTTTTGTAAACCGATAACAACGTCTGCTGAGCTATAGACTTTTCTTGCATCCGTATAGTGCAAATATCCATGAATCCATTCTTCTGGGATGTCATAATTAAGGAATGGTTTCATATCAATCCAGTACCTCCCGTAAAAATCAACCCGCATATCCTGGTGGAGAAGTGGAACAATTAGCTTATTCAGTGATTGAATACGATAGTGATTGGGATACAATTTAAGTATCCGTGGGTAAGCATTGGCAACTACAGCAATCTGGTTTTTATATTTCTCATCGGGTTTTCCAGTATAATGAACGCTAGAATGGAATCCAAAGTCCATATGTGCTGATCTAATCCCCAGGTTCCGATAATATTCAACGTTCGCAGGACAAATCGTGAATACAAACTCAGGTTGAACTGTTTTGAGAAACGGCAGCGTAAATGACTTGGTGTGGGTAGGATCTTCGGTAGCCCAGTAAACATGAGGCACCTTGACTTTCATCACCATGTTTCGGATCAATTTCTGCTTTTGCAGTGAGGAGTTTTCCGGTCCCCAACCCATTGTGATAATCAGATCAGGCTTACCGTTAGATAGCATTTTATCTAGTTTTTGTTGATTTATTGGCCCTGAAACTATAACCTCGTGTCCTAAGTCACGGAATCCATTTGGAAGTCCATGTATCCACATAGGATGACTTTCTAAAAATAGAACCCGCAAATCAACTCCCCCTCAGTCTGAATATTTTCCATTACATAGAAAATCCAAAATTAATATTTATCCCCAGAAATCGCTTGACTGTAGGACAAAACTTTATGAACATAGTTTTGGGTTTCTTCCCGTGGTAGAATTCCACCATGTTTTTTCACCACTCTAGGTCCTGCATTGTATGCAGCAACAACCAGTTTCCAATCCCCAAACTCCTCAAATATCAGTCTTAAGTATCGTGCTGCGCCATCAATCGATTGAATTGGATCCAACGGATTAACCCCCAGCCAGTTTGCAGTTTCAGGTGTTAACTGCATCAATCCAATTCCCCTTGTCCGGGAAACTGCATTGGGATTACCCGCACTTTCGATAATCATAATACTATAGAGAATTTCAAATGGCACCCCGTACTTATTAGCCGTGTCATGTATTGGCCCTACCCATTTCCTTGCTTGGTCACTTCCAGGGAGCTTATTCTCCAAGATATTCGTTGCTTTCAAATCGCTTATTTTCCTGATTTTCAGGACTTGATCTATTTCAATCTGATCTGACTCTAATGCATTTAATTCCTTTAACTCGTTAATCGTAACGTTAAATTCCCTTGATATCCCCCATAGCGTATCTCCAGGATGAACAATATACAGCTCAAATTTATCCTGTAAGCAGCTTTCATAGAAATGGAAGGTTCCCTTCTCCTGATAGGTATGAAGCATATCTTGCAGAATATCGTTATCGATCAGAATTTCTATCATTTCTTTTGAACGATTTTTATAGGTATATGGAATTACCTTGGTTCTCCCATTTTCCCTTATACGACTGCGTTCCTGCGGGTGTTCCAGATAGTATCTTACCAACTGTAACGTTTCTTCACCCGAAGAGGAACAAACCAAATCCTGCCCCGGTTTAAACAACTGACGAACACCTGGCGTATCGTTGGTCAGAAGAAATCCACCTGAGCCTAGTATTTCATAGGTTCGCTGCGTTACCTGGGATGTATAATTTTGCAGCCCGATTATAATTTTAGATGAATTATAAACCAAGTTAGCCTCTGTATAAGGTATGAAGCCATGAATAAATTCCTTTGGTATTTCTATCCCTATATATTGCTGAATTTGATCCCAGTTCCTTCCCCAAAAATCTACGCGAATGTTTTGCTGAAGAAGCGGCCTAATAAGAGTATTCATCGAAATATGGCGATAATGTTCAGGATACCCTTCTAAAATATCAGGATAGGCATTAGCCACTACAGCAATCTCGCACTCACATTGTGAGTTTAGAACAGTCGGGAAGTTAATGTCTGGGTGATATCCAAAATCCATGAAAGCTGATTTAACTCCAAGTTTATTGTAATAATTCACCATTTCAGGGGATATCGTAAAAACAAAATCGGGTTGTAGGGTTGTTATTAACGGCAATGACCAGCCCTCTGTAAAGGCTGGGTCTTCTATGGACCAATATATTAAAGGAACTTTACTAATATCAACCTGTTCCTTGATCCATTTTTGTTTTTGCTTTGTATTTTCCTTACCCCATCCGACTGAAATCATTAAATCAGGTTTAAATTCTTCAACCATTTGGGCAAGATTCTTTTGGGAAAGTTGTCCCGAGATCATTACATGATGCCCACTATCATAGAATCCTCTGGCTAATCCATTAATCCAGATGGGACTACTTTCTAGGAAGAGAACGCGCATAGTTTTAGACTCCTTTATGGACAATACGGATATACAATATTAATATTTCCATGACCCATTTCTCTTTTTAATGTTCTTTTTGAATATTTATGTTATAAAAGGAAGTTTTGTTACGATCTTCAACATTTGTTCCTAGTCACATAAGTTGGTTATTAATGAAAGAGTCTGGTATTAATTTAAAACGCTTTAAAGGTTTAACTCCCATCCAAATGGCAAGCTATCACTTATGCAGGTAGCTTTGCCATTTTATTCGAGTAATTAATTACTAACAGAAATCTCCGTGATACCGAGATCATTCAGATATCCACCCCCGCTAAACACCCCACCCCAGAACTCACCCATGTCCTTTCTGGATTTGCCTATATCTTAAGAAAGTCTTAAGATTTTTATGAAGCAGTTTGTAAATTTTACCTGCCAGAATATATATTGAAAGGCAGGTGGTTATATTGAGCGGTATGAGATAATCTGATCAGAGTGCAATGGAGGAATTTTATGGAAAAATTAAACGTACTGGTGTGTGATGATGACACCGCCATCGTGGATGCTCTGGAAATCTACTTAAAACAGGAAGGCTATGGGGTGACGAAAGCCTATACCGGTTCTCAAGCCTTGCAGGCTTTGACCGAACATGAAATTCATTTGATTTTATTGGATATTATGATGCCGGAAATGGATGGGTTGTCGGCCACCATCAGGATTCGTGAAGACCGCAATATTCCCATCATAATAATATCTGCCAAATCCGAGGACACGGATAAGATTGCCGGACTTAATTTTGGAGCAGATGATTATGTGACCAAACCTTTTAACCCTCTGGAATTAATGGCCCGGGTTAAATCGCAGATGCGCCGATACACCGCCCTGGGCAGCATAGCCCTGAAAAACGGCATATTAAAAACCGGCGGTCTGGAACTGGACCGGGAAGGCAAAGAAGTGCGGGTAGATGGAGAAATCATCCGGCTGACTCCCATTGAATATGGGATAGTGGTTTTTTTAATGGAACACCTGGGGCATGTGTTCTCCATAGCCCAGATTTACGAACAGGTGTGGAATGAACCTTCCTATTCGGCGGAAAATACAGTGGCCGTGCATATCAGGAGGATTCGAGAAAAAATTGAAATCAATCCTGGAGAACCAAAATATTTAAAGGTGGTATGGGGCATTGGATATAAAATCGAGAAATATTAGCTATTCCAGCGGAGTTAAACTGCTGGCCATTATTATAGTCTGGCTGGGGTTTTTGGGAACTATAGGCGGTTGTCTTTTTTTACTGCAAAATCACGGTATCGCAAGTTTATCAAGCTATACCGAAACCTATTCGTTCCAGAGCAACTTCTCCCGGCTGCTTTATAATACGGTCGAATATCATGTCGCACTTAAAAGCGAAGACAATATAAAAGACTCTGCAGAAGATCCGCAAACCGAAGCCGAAAATTTACAGCGCTTACATCGCATTGAAAATCGATTTCCTACCATGGTAAATTTCGTTTATTATGTCCAGAATACTGAGACCGGGGAAACGTGGACCAATATAAATTCAGAAACGACGGATCCGATCCAGTTCATTCAGAAGCAGCCGGCTGCAGCCTTCTTCAATGGCTGGACATCTGATTCCAGTATACCGATAACCGAAAATGTCGCAGACATGCTGGCTGGCGGCCCCATTGAAATATATGCCGCTGTTGCGGAACCGCTGCAGCCGGGAGATGTATTTTACGATGACTATATGGATTATACTCAGGCCCAATCCGACACAAACCTCGCCAGCATTCTAACCATCCTATCCTTCTTCCTCATGGCGGCTGCTTTTATATATCTGATTTATGTGGCTGGCCGCCGGGAAGCAGACGGGGAAATTGTGCCCGCCCTCATAGACAGGATGTATTCCGATGTGCATACTATATTGGTGTTTATCGCAGCATTTCTTTCACTGCTTATGGTAGGAAGTCTTTCCTTCAATACTTCCGCCGACCTGCCAATACTCATTGCCATTGCCGTCATTTTAAGCCTGGATATATTCATTGGTTTATCCTATGTTTTATCCATGGCCAGGCAGATCAAGACCGGGCAAATTATTACCAACACTCTGATATACAAGGTCATCGCAGGCACCAATGCTTTCATGCGCCTGGCTTTCCAGGGCAAGGTATTTAAAATATGGATATTGCTCTTCCTGCTGGGATATGCTTTAATAAACGGATTGCTGTTTATGGTGTGTCGAGAGGTATATTATGGTCACGTCAATGGCCTTTATGTCTTATCAATCCTGATATTACTGGGGTTTGATGCCGGGATGCTATATTTGACGGCTAAGTCCCTGGCGGCCCTGGCTAAGATCATGGAAGCAGCCAAACAGATATCGGCTGGAAACCTGGACTACCCTCTGGACAGCAGCCTCATGCCGGTCAGTTTTGCATCCTTTGCCGAGGATATCAGCAGCCTTCAGGGGGGCTTAAAACATGCAGTAGACATAGCCCTCAAGGGAGAGCGTATGAAGACCGATCTTATCACCAATGTCTCTCATGATTTGAAAACCCCGCTTACTTCCATCGTCAATTATGTTGACCTGCTCCAGAAGGAAAACTTGGAGAATGAAACAGCGGCTGAATATGTCAACATATTGGAAGAAAAAGCTTACCGCATGAAGCAGCTCATTGAGGATCTAGTGGAAGCCAGCAAGGCATCCAGCGGCAACCTGGCAGCGGCCGGTGAAAAAGTGAACCTGCAGGAGTTGATAATGCAGGCTTGCGGAGAATATGCGGAGAAAATCCAACAGGCGCAGCTGGACCTTCATGTTCAAAACACTGATGAAGCGGTGGTCATATGGGCAGATGGCAAACATATGTGGCGGATAGCCGAAAATCTCCTGTCTAACGTGATAAAATATTCCATGCCCCATTCCCGGGTGTATATTGATATTGCCTCGGATAATGGCTATGGATCTTTTACCATCAAAAACATGTCTGCTTTTCCCCTAAATATCTCTCCTGAACAGCTCACCGAACGCTTTGTTCGGGGAGATGAATCCAGAAGCACCGATGGATCGGGGCTGGGTCTTTCCATCGCTCAGAGTCTAACCGGATTGCAGGGAGGAGAATTTCAGCTGGAAATCGATGGCGATTTATTCAAGGTGACGGTAGCCTTACCTTTGTGGGCGGAAGAGTAAGAAATAATTTTAGCTGCCCTGTTCCCCCAATCCAATTTCATTGGTATAAGAAAACACACTTTCATTTACAGTCATATTAACTGTTCTTACCTTAACTGTAAATTCATATATATTACCGAATAAACACAATACAGCGATTATTAAAAGAGCTGTGGCTTTCTGCCAGGGAAAAAAGCCCAATCCAGATTTATTGGGATCGACCAGGGATATTCGCGATCAACGGCTCCTGAGCAGGAATTCCTGCTATTCCAGCATATCTTCAAATAGTGTTCATTGTAACATTAATTATTTAAGTGCCATAAAGTGTTAGAAAGATCGATGGTCTATCAACAAAAAAGAGCCATTTACTAACCGGTTAAAATAATTAAGAAAGGAGATAATACCAGTGGCCTATTGGTTGCATTGCCAATCTTGTAAACAGTGGAGCAAATCCACTACTCCCCTATCAGATGATATGTCCTGTTCCTTTTGCAGCAAACCATTTGTCACCGCTACATCATCTATTAATTCCATTCTGGACCAAGAAACCGTAGTGAAATCAAAAGAAGTGCAAAAAGAAAACAAAATAACTGAAATACCAGAAAAGCCTAAAATGTCCGAAACAACAAAGACAAAGGAATCCCCCGCAACCCCAGAAACGCTGGAAATGCCTGCGGAACCAGAGACACCCGAAATGCTAGAAATACCAGAAGCAGAAGAAGAACAAGAGACGCCTGAAACAACAGAAACACAGGAGACGCCTGAAATAGAAGAGACACCAGAAATGCTTGACATGTCCGAACCTCTAGAGACCGGTGAAACGTCAGAGACTCCCGAAGCACCAAAAACTCTGAGAATGACCAGGACACATGAAACATTCCTGGAAAAGAAGAGGCGGATGAAGAACCCTCATTAGCCTGGCAATACCAGGTTTGTTCAATAATGAGTAATCCTCCTATCAAATAGACGGCGTTAGGGACCGATCCCACCTAACGCCTGATGCTTTCCTATGAACAAAAATTATCCGTCTTAATTGAACCTAAAGATTATAGTCATTTGGTGGTGTTTTCTGACTCCCAATGTTTAGGACGAGAAAGCGATATAGGCAACTTTGTATTAGAATTACCCCTGGCAACATTGATTTGAGATTGGGTCAGAAAGATACTATTTGAAAGGTTTGCTCCCCTTAAATTAGCATCTCGAAAGTCAGCACCAATGAAGTCAGTTCCGCTTAAATCAACATCTTCTAGATTTGTGGCGATTAGGCAAGCCCCCCGCAAGTCCGCACATCTAAGATCTTTTTTTCTCAAATCCCTGCCCAAAAAATCTGTTGTCGCTTTACGTCCCTTATCATCATTGAAAGTTACTTTATTGGTACGGCTTATTTCGCTTCGCACCAACTTGCTTGTATTCTTAAGCAAAACACTAATTTTTGTACGATGTTCCGAAAGATTGAACTCCAATAAAAAATGCGGCGCAAACTGGGTAATGCGTTTTGTTGCATAGAGCGCTTCCTTAATTTCTCCACCGATAGGTGATGGCAATTTGAAGGATAACGCTTCCGTAAGATACCAGCACATTTCGTGTAACTGTCGCATTACTAAAAACACTTCAAACATCAAATCGGCTGATGAGGGTTCCAGTCGCCAATTCCGCCCTGCAAACGTGACTTGCGAAATTTGCTGCCCTGCACCATAACATTCATAGGCAACGCAGCCTCTTAAGCCTAAATCTCCAAGCTTGTCGTGAATCACACAACGAAAGTCCTCTGCTAAATTAGGGCAGGGGGTTCCTGCGCTTTTATCAGTCGGGAATCCATCTTGTACCGAAAAATACAGTGCAATACAGCAAATCCCAAAGCATTTTTCACATTGAGGTTTTAGGTGACTTGAATTGTCCGAATATATATTTTCATATGTTACTTGCGCCATGCAGCTTATCTCCTATATGCATAATAAAATAATACTTAGTTTCATTTATTAGCACTCAACCTGCAGTAATATGGATAACTGGAAAGTGTCTTTTTGTCTAAAGTATTTTCGCGCCAAAAGGAACGAGCCCCAGTGCCACAAATTTAAAATGCTGAAGTCCAAATGGTATGCCAATAACTGTTATACACAAGATGATACCTGCTATAGACCATAAAATAGCTTCAATGATACCACCAAACAACAGCCAAATGATGTTGCCAATAAAATTCATCCTCTTCTTCCATTTCCCACGTCAATGTTATGGGACGGTCCTCTTAACTTATTTCTTTCTAAATTTGCAGTATGCTCATTCAGTAGCTTTAAGGTCTATTTATTGATTAAGTCTGTACCATATGAGTTATCGATTGCACAAAGCCATTCGCCGTGTGAATTTTTCTTAAACACATAGGTTGCCTTTCTATCCATAGAATATTCCGAATCCTTTTTTTCGGCAGCGAGCAGCGTTTGGGAAATAACCAGCGCGATCTCTCCAGCTTCCAAAATAATCATTTCCCCCTGTGTTGGTACAATACTGTTATTGAAATATTTTGCAATTGCAATAAATGCCTTTTTGATTTCCTCTTTACCCCGCGCAATCATTCCGGGCTTTACAACCAGAATCGCATCATCAGAATAATAATTCATTAGCGTATCAAAATCTTCCTGCTTTATCGCAATGTCACACTTTTTAATAAACTCTTTTAATTCGTGTTCCATAATATATTTCTCCTTCGTGTCTTATAGGGCAATTGTTCCGCTGATTCCATGCAATCCATCTGGAACCAATTGGCACACCATCACGTATTCATCAGGAATGTTATTGATATTTTTGATACCGAAATCAACAGTAGTTTTAAAACCAAATCTATGGTAATAAGCAGGGTCACCAACCAGAATAACGGATTTATAACCCATCTCTTTTGCCAATTGGAAACTCTCCTTTATCAAGTTAGAGCCTACCCCTTTATTTCGGTACTCTAAAGCAACTGAAATAGGAGCCAGAAGAAGGATCTCAAATTTATTGCTGCCGTTGATAATATAAGTCTTGGTCAACATGATATGTCCAATCAGTTTACCTTTTTCTTCAGCACCCAGAGCCAGTTCCGGTATATAATTGCCGCTGCTACGCAGCTGATCGACAAAATCCTGTTCTTTACCGTTTGTAACTTTTGCTGTTTGAAAAGCAACTTTAACCAGGTCATATATCGGAGGAAATTCTTCAAGTGTTTCTCTTCTGATAAGCATTTTTATTTCCTTTCTGTCGCAAAACCTATTTGGCAAACTCCCATCCAAAAACAATGACCCAAATGATATTAAAAATCAATCCACCAGCTCCAAAATGGCCAAGTTCTTGCTTAATAGCTTTAGGTCTTATTCTATATTATTCTAGCTCAGGCTTTAAATCCAAGTTTTTCAGCAATCATCTCATAAGTGGGTACCTGTACACCATATTGCCTGCCCAAACGCACTACTTCGTAGATGAGACCGTCTATCTCGGAATTCTTCCCCTGTTTTAGATCCCTCTGCAGGGAAGAATTAGCCGCAGGGGACAGATTATCCAGGATCTCCAGGTTGGTTTTCACAATATCCACAGTAAAGTGTATATCCATAGCCTGCGCCAGCGCATCGATCTCATACATAAGCGTGATAAAGGTATCCCTTTCTATTCCTTCCTGCTGAGCTCCTCCGGCATTGATATCGTAATATACACCGCAGGCACCCATAGAGGACACAAAGGTGAATTTCTGCAGCGCATCTCTCCTGATGTCATCTGATAATACAGCTGTGATACCGCTGTCCTTCAGATCTGCGGCCACCTGTTCCAGAACCGGTCGGTATTCCTCCGGTTTTCTCACCCCGTATACCACCCTGAAAATATTTCCTTTTTGCAGGATGGTGCCGGGCTCTTTAATCTCTGCGGCTATATAAATACATCCATCCGTCACCAATAAATCCGGCAGCAGTTCCTGCATCCTGCCCCCGGTGCCATAGATGTTCAGTATAGGTATCACTACCGTATCTTTATGAGCTGCCCTTTTGATAAAAGGAATGGTATCCTCCAGGGAATAGCCTTTTACGCAGTTGAATATGATATCCGGCTGTTCGTTGTAATGATCCATATCCCCAGCCTTCATAGGACGGACTGTATAATTTCCTTTACAGGTAGTCTCCATTTTTAAACCATTTTTTTGAATCGCCTCCAGATGTTTTCCTCTGGCGATCACTGTTACATCTTTGCCCGCCTCGGTCATAAATGCCCCGATACTTCCGCCTGTACCGCCGGCTCCGATCACCAAGTATTTCATTTTGTTCCTCCGCTCTTTTCTACAACTTCACTCACATGCCTGTTTCGTCTAATTATGTAGTTGGAGCTGGCGCTGGCAATATGTTTCCCTTCCTTGTTGTAGGCTTCTGCCTCCATATATATGGAGGTATTCCCCAGATTTTTTACCGTTGCCGTAATCACCAGGCTGTCTCCCTCAAAAATCGGCCGGTGGTAAGTGGTAACAATATTCAAGGTAGCTGTATGAGGTGTTCCGGTGGCTAATAAACACAGGGGACCGAAAACATTGTCAAAGGCAGCCGTAATAAAGCCTCCCTGCATGGTTCCGGCCGGATTCAAATAACTTCCCAGCACGGGAAAAGCTACGGTTACCTGGTTTGAGTCGTATTTTAGCAGGCTGGCTTGCATAGAAGCATAACAGGGAGGTTCATTAAGAAGGGTCTTGCCAGCAACGTATGGAGATTCCTTAGAGAATTGATCTTCAGCTCTTTCCACAGCAGACTATTCCTCACTTTCCTTATTGATTACTTATGATGATAATTACATTGCCCTTAGTATATTCTAGTTCAATAAGACGCAGCAGGTTTTCCATGGAGGAATTACCTTGTCGCAGGATGACACTGCTAGTTTTATATAAACGGATCGTCGTATGCTATATCGCGACTACGGCTGGATAAGAATTGCGGATTTTGACCGCCGGCTTTAATATATATGGTTGTTTCATATTCATGATCGCCCTCTAATTCTTCCATCTCTCCACTGGCAATCAATTCTGCAGCAGCCTGTAATTCAGGAATTCCTAACTCCTTTGCTTTCTCTGCCAGCCACTTTTCATTCTCGCCTGGCTCATAGCCTGGATCATTAAAATGGTATGATGTAACGCGGACTGTTATAGAGACATCCTCAGCCGCCTCGTGGTGAACATCAATGGCTGTGAGCAGATAGAACATCCGGTTATGATCAATTCCTCCTTCCGGCCAGGGGGAATAATAACCATCCTCATAATTGGCAAATTTTCTATAGGCCTGATGCGCCATCTTTTCATAACTGGCTTTAGCAGCAAATAGGTTCTGTATGGCATCCTGCATGGCTTCATCACTCATCTTTTCCGGGCAGCCCATATATTGCAGCACATAAAAGACGGTATCGGCAAAGTTTGTATATCCAAAGGAACTAGCGTAGTCATGGGTAGTCTCAAAGAATGACTCATAGCCATCCATATCAGGTATGTAGATCCATCGATAATCCCTGGCAAACAGGTTAAAGCTCTCACGCATTTCAGATGTTATTGCTGCACTATCATGTTGATCGATGACGCTTCCAATGAAATCGGCACCACTCGGATAATAGATAAAACCTGCTTCCGATGGTACCTCCCTCTGTTCTATACTGCTCAAACTATCGGGGCTATCGATATCACTGCCGGATTCCACAGCAGAACATCCTCCGGTAAGGAAAAGTACCGCGCAAATGAGAACCGCTATAATATATTTACATATAGATATATACTTCAAAAATGAAACCTCCATTCGGGTGTCTATATACAACATCGTAGTGTAGTTGATATTGATAAGTCAAAGAATCTTCCCCTGAATCATACTAAATCATATAATCTTCCTATTTCAATATACCATTCGCAGGTTTGATATCAGCTCAACTGTTCGACCATCTCAAACAATTATAAAAAACAGAGTCAAGTCCAAATTAGTGTGTAAAATCCTCGATACCCGGTTAGAGACCCACTTAGTAAGCAAAACGCTATTTTAATATGGGTGCGATCCTTGTCTTTTTAATCCCCTGGTTTCCTCAAACCCAAACATTAAATTCATATTCTGAATCCCAACATGTGCTCCACCCTTCCCAAGGCTGTCTAATACACTAAATATTACAATTCTCCCTCTTTCTTCGTCTACATCTAAACCAATATGGCAATAGTTGGTTCCAGAAACAGCAGCAACCCAGGGATAAGGTATATATTGCCAGGACGACCCAGCATCTTTTGGTAAGTCGATTATTTTAATAAAGGCCTCATTCTGATAAAAACCTTTGTACAAATCTATCAATTCATCCCTGTTCATCTTAGTTTTCGAGAAACAATGACAGATATCCAGTATGCCGCGAGTGATAGGAACATAGGCTGTAGTGAAATGAACGAGGGTCTTAGTACTGCATAAGATGCTCAATTCCTGCTCCATTTCATAGGTATGCCTGTGACCAACAACATTGTATGGCACAATATTGTTACCAATTTCGGGATGATGAATAGCTCTGTCAGTTTCGGCTCCTGCTCCTGCTGTACCTGAAAGTCCATCAACAATGATCTTTTCGGTATCAATCAGACCATTCTTCACTAAAGGTGCCATTCCCAGAATAGCCGCCGATGAGTAGCAGCCAGGATTGGCTATGATTCTCGCCTTTTTGATTTCCTCCCGGTGGAGTTCAGGTATGCCATATACGGCTTCTTCTGCTATCTGCCAATCAGCATGCGCCTTTTCATATACTCTTTCCCATTGTTTTAAATCTGTTAATCTAAAATCAGCCCCCAGGTCAATAACCTTGGTTCCGGTTGCCAGTATTTCTCTTGCCTTTTTCATAATTTGTCCCGATGGAAGGGCTGCAAAAACCACATCACAAGGAGTAACCTCTTCAGGTTTTATGAATTTTAATTCGGCTCCATACAAATTCTTATTCAAGTATTCAACCGGTTTGTCACCGCGGCTGGTTAACCATGCTATTTCAACCTCAGGATGCTCAAGCAAAATACGCAAAGCTTCTCCACCCATGTAGCCTGATGCACCGTAAATCCCAACTTTAATCAAAAGATTTCCTCCTCTAACAAAGTAGCTTTCTTTATCTGCGTCTATGGATACTACGAAGGTAAAACCTGAATAATAAGCAGGTTATACTAATACTTTAAAACGACATTCTCTATCACCAGCAAGAATGGTTTTCTCCATTAACACATTTACGTCTCTACCTAAGCCAAGTCTAAATTTCTTTTTAATATTTCCTTGGGTACAATAGCAAAGAGTTTTGGAAGAGCCTTCAATATCTTGGTTGATAAGTGGGCAATAGCATTTATCAAAGATAACATAAATATTATTATTTTCAATCCCAACTCGCCATTGTTGAGATAATTTTTCCAAAAAATCATATTCATCCTTGGATTCTTTCTTAATATCTAATAACTTCTGATCTGTAAGATGAGTAAATGGACAGTTTTCTCCACATGCTTCCATAATTTCAATTCTTGTTTTTTCATCTAGATTTTTATCTAAGCTTTTTAGCAGTTCCTTTAACCAAACATTCATTTGATACTTCTCCTATCAAGTTATAGACTATCACACGAGCTGAACGTTACAGGATGCAAACTCTCTATTAAGCAAGTGCGTAGTTTACAGCGCCTATCGCATGAATCAAAGTTGTATCAAATAGCGGTACCTTTGAGTCCTCGGGTTTAACTAATAAGCCAATTTCCGTACAACCCAGGATTATTCCATCTGCACCTTGTTCTATTAAATCCGCAATGATTCTTTTATATTGGGCTCTTGATTCGTCAATGATCTGTCCTAAGCATAATTCGTTATAAATTACTGCATTTACGATGACTCTATCAGTTTCCTTGGGGATCAAAACCTTTATACCTTGAGCCTCCAAACGTGATATATAGAAATCCTGTTCCATCGTATACCTGGTTCCTAATAGCCCAATTGCTTTCATTCCATTAGACAAAACTTGTTGGGCTGTGATATCCGCAATGTGAAGCAGAGGAATATGAATGCCGGCCTGAATCTCGTCAGCAACTTTGTGCATGGTATTTGTGCCAATGACAATAAAATCTGCCCCCGCTGCCTCAAGGCTTCGGGCAGCATCTGTTAGAATCCGAGCAGTCTTTCCCCATTCGCCATTTCTTTGGCATATCTCTATTTCCTCGAAATCCACGCTGTATAGAATACATTTTGCCGAATGCAGACCTCCCAGCCTCTGCTTAACTTCTTCATTAATAATGCGATAATATTCGGATGACGATTCCCAACTCATCCCTCCAATTAAACCAATTGTCTTCATCTATTGCCCTCCAATTTATTCAATACCATATCGTCCGGCCAATAACTATGTAAGATTTCTATGTCGCACCAGCAGGTGTCCCCAGAATTGAAGCACTTTAACCAGCAGGATTAATATATAAACATTATGTCTTAACTTTACTGTATTTTAACACTTTGTATATAATCAGCATTTATCAGTTCGTTACCATTTTTAGTTTGAACCTCAATCCAGTTTTCATTTACTTCAATTATTTTACCTTTTACAGTTGTGCCAAATGATCCTGTAGATATCTTGCAATTCTTTCCTATATACTTTTTAATTACCTCGTTAGTCATGTTTATTAACCCCTTTCTCTTCCTGTTTTTAAGAATTGCTAATTTTTTAATTTGATTTTGTTGTGATAACAAAAGAAAAAATGTCACAAATAATGGCATATATACTGCAACCCATATTGACGAATACAAGCAAACATCACCTCTTTATGTTTTGGCTATAAATAATTCCAGTGTATATCCTAACCGGCTAAGTTTTCCCAATCTTTTCGCAGTAATGCCATAACAATCTGGTCTTGAAATTTACCCTGAGCAAATTCGTATTCTTTCAGTACACCCTCAGTTTGGAATCCCAGTTTTTCAAGCGTATGGATTGACCGGCGATTTCCAACGGTAACGAAAGCTTCTATCCGGTTGAATCCGACCGTCGTAAAGCAATGCTGCAGCACAGCATGCATTGCTTCCTGCATGACACCCTTACCCCAATATCTATGGCCTAACTCATAGCCAACTTCAGCGCGTCGGTGCTCAGCTTTCACATTATGATAGCCACAACTTCCTAAAACCATTCCATTATTTTTATCAACGATTGCCCAACGTATGCCTTCATTTGATTCTGGAAGACTATTTAAAAGGTCAACCATTTGTTGGCTTTCCTTAAGAGTTTTAAAGGATGTATTCATGTATTCAGTAACTATCTCATCCGACCAATAACTATGTAAGATTTCGATGTCGCTTGATTCAATTTTCCGTAAAATAAATCGGGCAGTATCCAATTTAAGTGCATGTGTCATATCTATTGACTCCTTATAAAGCCCTAGCAGCTTCTATGGACAATGGGCAGATGAAACAACGAACAAGCAATATATTCCCAATACATTAATCAAATTCTTCATGCAGTTTATCAAAATCCCAATGTTCCTTTTTTCCTGTCCCCAACGAGAAAACATTTATGCTCTCGTCACTGTTCTAAAATTCTTATTATGCCCCTTCTTTAATACTTTTTTAGAATGTCCTCGATTCGTTCCCTCACATTCGAATCCGGCTCAATCTTGAATAATTCGCTAAGTATATCTATTGTCTCTTCAGGCCAACTGCTTTTATTCCATGCTTGGAGAGCTTTTAGGGCCATATTTCTATTCCTAATAACTGTACTTTTTAACCCTGTAAGAATAAGTTTCCCGCCAACTCCTTCATGTCCGTCCAAATCTTGTAATATAAAATCAAGACATCCATGAGCTTTAAAATCAGGACCAAATCCTGACTCAATACCAGGACCTGTTGCAATATCCTTTAAAGGCAAATTTTCTTCGGCAAAAGCAACTATTTTTTTAATTCGTTCCTTATTCTCAGTCCTCATCAATTCATAATAAAGTCCGCTGTCTAAAGGTTTAGTATGCAATTCAGCATAAAGCTGCGGCCATATTTCGATACCAAGTACTCTTGCCGCACGAGTAGCACAGTACTTCTTATAATCGTCTTCAGAGCCCAACTCATTCCATATAGCATCTTCCCATCGGTTTTGAGAAATTACCTTTTTACATTCTTCTAAACAATTCTCTCTTGTTTTGTTATTCCATCCTACTTCCAGGCGTTTTTCCCATATTTCATCTTCTTTTTCTAAAAAGTCTTTTATATCAGTAACCACGAGAAGATCACCAAGTGTATTACAATGTACTAAAGAATGCCTTAAAAAGTTTGTAATCACTGGCATTGACTCATCATAATCATCAATATCTTCTGCTGGACCACCTGCAATTAAAGCAGCGATGATTATTTCAGCTCCCTTATATAGCTTTTCATCTATACTTTGAGAACGTAACGCATCCTTTAAATTACCCTTAACAGCACAAGTATAAGCAAGGTATTCAGACATTATGCTGTTATAGCAGCCATGCCTAAGCAACCAATTTTTTATCTCATCTGTGTCTGCTTCTAATCTTTCAACAAGATGAATTTTTCCCCATCCATGAACACATTTTGCTAGTTCAAATAGTTTCTGATTAGAGTTTACAAAACCATTTTGAAATGCTACAGAAACAAATAATGTGAATTCTTCATGTTTACCAAGCGTCATTAATAGCTCTTCATCCTGTTCACAATTAAAAAGCCCCAAAAGAGCAATCCCCATTTTAACAACGCCTCTATGTGCACCTTCCTTTGCAAACCATTTGGCTTCATCATATAACACCTTAAAATTTAGATCAGACTGTCTTCTCAAGTGTTCAAGCAAAGGGTCAATATACCCTAATACACCATCATCCATGAAAGCTAAATATGTTTCTCTTCTTGTAGCATTCGAAGGTTTAACAACCTGTTCTCGTAATAACTTTGTAACCCTTATCATATTTTCTTTTTCCTCACCAGAGCCTGCATGGTGACCTATAACACCATCCATTGCACCAGATACCCAACGCAAAGGTTTATCTTCATAAAATTCGATGCTATCGGGTAGTTCCTCGCATTCTGTTGGCAATTCACCTTCAGAATTAAGGTTTCTCTTAATGTAACTATAAATTGCTTCCTTACCGACCCAAGGTAGCAGGATAGTGGTTTTTCTTTTAAAAACATTAAACATATTAGTTTCCAACCTTCACTGTAGTATATTTCTATCATAATATACTTAAAGAACTAGTCCTTTGGGGCTTGAATTAGTATATATTTTTTTTATGCAATAAACTAATTATTCCAATGGTAAACTTACCTTTATAAACTGCAGTTCTAAAATAGGGATAATTAGAAGCTGAACAGCCTCGAATGACATGCACTTCGCGTGCACCTAATTAAAGGAGTCAATAACCCCATCCCCTGACAACCCGTGACAATTCCTAAAAGTTGACATTTATTTAACAATGAGACCTAGCAGGGCAGAAAGAGAAACTGCTTGCATAGGGTTAACTATAACGCCATTAACATCATTAATATTTACACCGATACCTTCAATATCACAACTAGAAAAATCTATTCCTTTAAGCTTGGTGAAGTTCATTTGAGCCTGAAGCAGATTAGAATCTATAAATTCAACTTTTGAAAACACTGAATTTTTAAAATCCGAGGAATTTAATTGACATTCCAGGAATGCAGCTTGCTTACAATTGGAATAGCTGAAGAAAGCATATTGGCCCATGCAATTTTCAAAAACCACATCTCTCAAGGTGGCTTCACTTAAATCAATGCCAATAATTTTGCAATTAATAAATTCGACTCTATGTAATAAAGCTTCATGAAAATCAACATTTGATAAATCGCAATTTTCAAATCTCACTTCCATCAGCTCTATATGTTTAAATATTATTTTATTGAAAATGACATTATTAAATATTACTTGTTTAAAAGCCATTCTCTCTGCCTCATGGTTTTCTAAAGAACAATCACTGATCGTTCCAAAAGAAAACACCGCATCATCCGTTATCTTATCTCTTGATAACTCTATGATATCTAAGTCATTATCAAATATTGGCCTTAATATTTTTGTTTTAATCTTTTCTTCCATATATGCTTGCCTCCATTTCAAGCAATTTGCTGGGCATAAGAGCGCAGCCACAACAAATATATAAGCAAATTGGAATTATCTCTCTTCTGATTATCTATATTCGTTAAGGTAGTTCTGTAAACAATCAATGTACCTGCCTATGTGAATACCATCAACAAAAGAATGGTGGGCTTGTACTGAAAATGGTAATAGTATTTTTTCACCCTCTTGAAAGTACTTGCCCCACGCCAATCTTGGAATAGAGTCATCTTTATTGAACGATATGGTGTGTGATAGATGGGTGAATGACACCCACGGAACACAAGTAATATAAGTTAAATCATCCCGTCCTTCCACATCTTCTATGACAAAACAATCTGTTTGCTTCCTGGCCTTTTCTTTGGCTTTTTCGCAAAGTCTAAAATTGATTTTTCCATATCAACCGTTACCATTTTGAACAAATCAGTACCTTCCAACATATCAGTAAAAGATGGATGGATCATATCATGCAAAACAACCTGCTCTCCTCTAATACGGTACCGAAATTCCTTTACTTGATTCAAAGCATAAGTTGCTGCATATATCATAGCGTAATAGAATGGAATTTTATTTTCTTCAATCTTAGGCAAGAAGTTTGTTATATCAATGTTCACACATATATTGTAATGAGGATAATCCATTCTCTTGAAAAATTTATAATGGGTTGTCCGTTCCCAGGTGTCAAAATTTATTATCTCCAAATTACACTTCCTCCTATATCCCCAGATTAAATTACTCCGGAAACAAATCTTTTTGAGTTCTCAAACACAGTGATTTATCATCTATAGCTCTCATGGTAGCCAGAATTCCGTCCAGATGGTCGTATTCATGCTGCAGCAGTTCGGATAATTCTCCTTCCAGACGCATTTCATGGTCATTAAAATCAATATCCTTAAACTGGATAATACATCTCTTATGACGTTTCACCTTCACTAGTAATTCAGGAAAGCACATGCAATCGTCTAGCACCTCTATAAGTTCATCATCTTGAAACTGTAGTTTTGGATTTATAAAGGCTGTGGGTCTATCAATATACATATATATCAACCGCTTGAATACTCCTATCTGCGGTGCGGCAATCGCTCTGCCTGCCCCATACCTGCTCCTGAAATCCATGAGTGTATCATGCAAATCGTTGATGACTTCTTTTATAGTGTCTGTTTCCTCTGTATGTATAACTGAGCTGCTCTGATACAGCTTTGAGTTCCCCAATAAAAGTACGTCTTTTACCATAATTGCCTCCTTGATATTTTCAGCCGCCCTTCGATACTGCCCTTTTCCAAGCAGTACCTTCAGCTTATCAACCCATTCCCGGTTTTAGTGATACTGGGAAACCTGATTTTTACTTATTATTCTCGCTCCAAAAGGTATGAGCCCTAACATAGCAAATTTAAAATGCTGGAGTCCGAATGGTATCCCGATGATGGTTATACAGAAGATCAAACCTATGATGACATGAGTTATGGCAAACTCCCAGCCAAAAACGATGAGCCAGATAATATTGAAAATCAATCCACCCGCTCCAAAATGACCGAGTTCTATCTCTCTTCCAAAAGGCCACAACACAAAACCAGCGATCTTGAAACACTGCAGCCCAAACGGTATCCCGATGATGGTTATACACAAAATCAGACCAGATATTGCCCATAAAACAGCTGCTATGATCCCACCGATCAGCAGCCAGATAATATTACCGATAAAATTCATTCTCTTCCCTCCAAATTTTCTCTTATACGTATTAAAGAAGATTCTGCGCCCAGAACCTTCCCTTCCGTTATCTCCACTTTGGCTGCAGCTATCTTTTCATATACATCCAGCATATGCATTCCCTCCCCCATTTCCAAAAATATCCCCAGAACATAAAAATCGCTTACTGCCTTATTCTATTTTACCAGTGCATACATACACGAATCAAAGATTATTCCATTCTTGAATATACTATTTTTCATAATACCTTCCAGCTCAAACCCGGCCTTCTCCAGTGCCCTTCTGGAACCAGCATTATGAGCAAATGGTTCAGCGAAAATGCGAACGATATCATACTGTTCAAAGGCAGTGCCGCAGATTTCCTTTATGGCCCTGCTGATAATCCCCTTCCCCCCAAATGGTTCGCCCAGCCAATATCCGAGTTCCGCACTTTTACAATGAATGTCATCCCTGAGAAATATCCCTATACTGCCCGCCGCCTTACCTTCAATCACAATCGCACGGCAAAGCTGCCGTGATTCATCATTTTCAGCACAGCTGTTAATATAACTTCTGGCATCATCTAAAGTATACGGATATGGGAATATATTTCTTACGTTATCAGCGATCTGCTTGTTATTGGCATATTCCCACATCCCCGCATAATCAATATGCCATTTCTCAGCCGTGAAATCCATATTTTTTACCTCGCAGCTTTCAATTAGTCTCTAACTGATTCCTCAATCATTTTTCCAAACAAATAAAATCTGGCCTGGGTTACACCGGGAAATTCGTCCTCCGGCATAAAATTTCCTTCTATATCGAATGCATACCCCAATCCTTTATATATACCAGAACCGCCATCATCCGCTGTTTCTGCCGGTACAGCAAAAACAGGTCTTTCGAAATTATGACAGACCCGTCTATAATCAAAGATTGTAATGCCGCCCCAGATCAATATGATAATGATCAAGCCTGATATAAACTTGGCGGCTGTTTGTTTATTTTTCACTTCATCTGCTCCCTCATATTTCTTAATACTAACCAAGTCCTGTTCAAAAATCTATTGTCACAGTTTAACTATAAATTACTTAATGCCGTATTTTTCAGCTAAAGGAAATCTCTTAAGACACATTTTTTCTTCCTCAGGCTTTATTAGCCTAATACAAATCAGATTCTTCCGAGCTCTAGAGCACGCAACATAATGCTCAGAAAATAACGAGACCGCCTTGGCGTAAGGCGGTCTAACCACATGCAAGTACCAGCCGCCTGACCAAAAGCGGCAGCTCCTTTTGTAATTATATGGTAACACGTTGGAAAACATACGTCAACGAAGCCGTTGATAAGGTCCTTCTAGATAAATAGTTTAAAAAGTGCCTGGGTGCCATCGTCTTCTGCTCCATCAGCTGCCAGTTTTTCGTACAGCGTTTTTGCCAAATCCAGGCCAGGCGTCATCATTCCCATTTCTTTGGCGGCATCTAAAGCAATCGTCATATCTTTAATAAAGTGTTTTACGTAAAATCCCGGAGCAAAATCACCTGCGATCATTCTTGGCGCCAGGTTGCTGAGAGACCAGCTGCCGGCTGCCCCTGATTCGATACTTTTCAAAACAGTTTCGGGATCCAGGCCGGCTTTCTGCGCATAAGCCACAGCTTCACAAACCCCGATCATATTGGCAGCAATCGCAATCTGATTGCACATCTTCGTATGCTGCCCTGCTCCCGCTTCCCCTTGCAGCACAATGTTTTTACCCATTGTCTCGAAAACAGGCTTCACCCTTTCAAAGGCTTCCGGGTCACCGCCAACCATAATGGAAAGTCCGGCTTCTCTTGCACCAACATCTCCTCCTGAAACAGGTGCATCAAGCGCAGATATATTTCTCGCCTTCGCCTGTTCATAGATTTTTTGAGCCAGCAACGGAGAAGAGGTTGTCATATCGACTAATACAGAGCCTTCTTGTGCATTTTCAATAATCCCATTTTCCCCGAAATAAACCTCTTCAACGTCTTTCGGATAACCTACAATGGTTATAATGACATCTGACGCTGCAGCGACCTGACCGGCAGTGTCCATCCAGACTGCCCCTTTTGCTGTTAATTCAGCGGCTTTGCTTTTCGTGCGGGTATAGATATTTAACGGATATCCC
Source organism: Syntrophomonas sp. (assembly GCA_016841875.1). Classification (GTDB taxonomy): domain Bacteria; phylum Bacillota; class Syntrophomonadia; order Syntrophomonadales; family Syntrophomonadaceae; genus JAAYJK01. The sequence goes on along the minus strand of JAENYG010000009.1, from coordinate 120,883 downwards.
GCCTTCATTAGATTCAAAGCCATGCTTTTTCCCATTACACCTAAGCCGATAAATCCTATTTTCATATTTTGCACTCTCCCTTGATTGACTGAGGTTTCACTCTTTTCAGCAACGATCCGTCTGCCTCTGTCACAGGCATATAATTGTTACTGTTCGGTAAAGAAATAGATTACCCCAAACTACCCCATTATCTGAAAAGCCTTGCTCAGATCGAACTTAAATATTAGAACACTCACTCAATCGGCTTATGCATCTCAATCCAACCGCCCTTTTTCGCTTCAGGTTTTTCCTCGATAATCTTGAAGTCCGCAATTCCAGCCTGTATCGCAACAGCTTCAAGCTCCTCAGCTGTAAGCCGGTGATAGCCTTCAGGATGGCCGACAGTTCGCCTGAGGGCGGTTAATCTCTGCCTCATGGTGGGAGGGACATATCGGCCCAATCCACCGCCGACCAGTGCTGTACCGCCTTTTTTCAAGACCCGGTATATTTCTTCTGTCCCCTTGACCTGATCCTCCCAGAACCACATTGACCCGCGGCTAATGATAAAATCAGCAAAGTTATCCTCCAGGGGAAGTCCTTTGCAGATATCTGCCTGGATAAAATGCGTTTCGTTATCAATGTTGCTGGCAGCAACAACGCTTTTGGCCAAAGCCATGGCTTCGGGATCGATATCTATGTAATACATCGTCATATTTGTAATCTTGGCAATTTCGGTACCCAACTGCCCGCTGCCTGCACCGATATCCAGACAAATGCCCTGATCAAGCTGATAATCATCAATGCATTGCTGGGCGATCAGAGGGAAAACAGGCATCATCTCATCATAGGTAAACCTCTTTTCATTGAAATCTCTTTGTCTTAACATGTTCATCACCTCTCTGGTTCTTATGATACTACACTTATATATTATATTCTGCTGACTCGGTTTACACGTTCCCTTCAGCTTGGTATTTCAAACCGGGATAAGACAAATGGGGACGGAGCAAAGGTGACAAAATTGCTTGGTCCCCATTTGTCCTGCGCAAATCTCTTCTCTGCTGTTACGGATACAGAAATTCTCTCCCCCAAAAAATACCAACCTGCAGGCATGATCCCTGCGGGTCGTTTTCCTTAGTTTTCAGCATGGCGCCGGGGACACCATGGAAACTTCCCCTTGGGTCTAACCGGGCTCATTCAATAAGGGTAAAATCCCTGTAAAATAATCAAGTGATTCGGGATTACCCAGGGCATCCCTATTAGTAACCCTGCGCCCGTTCACAATATTGGTAACTGCACTTTCGACTTTTTTGCCATTCAGGGTTTGGGGAATATCAGGCACTTGCATAATAATTGCCGGGACATGCCGGGGAGAAGCATTTACCCTCAAAAACTTTGATATTTCTTCTTTCAGTTGCTCATCCAGTTCAATCCCCTCTTTGGTTTGAACAAAAAGGATGATCCTCTGGTCACCCCTATAGTTCTGTCCGATTGCCAGACTATCCGTAATTTGCGGAATTTTTTCAACCTGATTATAGATTTCTGCAGTTCCGATTCTAACCCCGGATGGTTTTAAGATCGAATCAGAGCGACCAAAATACGTTATTCCCCCGGTATCAGAATGTATCATTACGTAATCTCCATGATGCCAAATGCCAGGATACATTCTAAAATAAGCATCCATATAACGGCTGTTATCCGGATCATTCCAGAATTTGATCGGCATTGACGGAGCAGGCAGTTCACAGACCAGTTCCCCTTGTTCATCTCTGACCGGCTCTCCCTTTTCATTGTACGCATTTATCTTCATGCCCAGTCCGGGGGCTTGAAGTTCCCCGGAATAAACAGGACTGATAGGATTACCTGATGCTAAACAGCCGTTAATTTCAGTTCCCCCGGCAATTGAATTAAAATGCAAATCCTCTTTGATCTCTTTATAAATGTATTCAAAGCCTTCATCGGTGAGCACCGAACCGGTCTGGGATATGACCCTGAGATATGGGAGCGAAACAGCTTGCTTAGGTGAAAAGTGTTCTTTCATAATAGCATGCACATAGCTGGCACTGAGCCCGAATATAGTAACCCGCTCCTCCTCTAGAATCTTCCATATAGCAGATGTATCGGGATAGGATGGGTTACCGTCATAGAGGACTATTGAAGCACCTGTTCCTATAGCTGCAGCCTGCCAGTTCCACATCATCCAACTGCAGCTGGTGATATAGAGCATGCGATCAGAAGGCTTCATGTCATTATGCAAAACCAGTTCTTTTAGTTGATTGATCAAAACACCTGCCGCTGATTGCACCATACATTTGGGGTTTCCGGTGGTTCCCGATGAAAACATTATAAAAAGAGGGTGTTCCGAAGGAAGCTGCTCAAACTCAAAATTCTGCGGCACATTCCTGCTAAGATAGTCTGCATAACCAACACTATTGGGAATTTCATTTATTTTCGAACTATGACCCGCATAAGGAGTGATAACCACCCTTTTTATGGAACTGATTCCGTCCAAAACTGCTTTTACATTTTCTAGAACATCGAATGGTTTTCCTTTATAGAAATATCCATCCGTTGTAAATAATACCGAAGGTTTCACCTGGCCCAGCCTGTCAATGGCTGCCTGCGGTCCAATATCAGTAGCGCACGAGCACCATACCGCACCTACAGCTGAACACGCGAGCATCGCTATAACTGTTTGAGGTAGATTGGGCATATACGCGGCGATTATATCCCCTGCTTTTATTCCCTCTTGTCTAAGCGCTTCAGCAAGCCGGACAACCTGTTCATATAACTCCTTATGGCTGATCTCTTCTCTGATTTGATTCTCACCCCGAAATATAATAGCCGGAGCCGAGCTTGAAGAAAACCGGAGCATATTCTCCGCATAGTTTAATTCAGCACCTATGAACCAGTTAGCTCCGGGAAATCTTGATAAATCATCGACTGGCTTTGAATAGGGCCTGGAACACTTGATATCCAGATAGTGCCATAGTGTGTCCCAAAATTCGATAGGATAATCAATCGACCAGTTGTAAAGAGACCGGTAATCATCAATTGCAAGACCAAATTTGGCATTTACATAACCCATAAAAGCGTTCATATTAGTCTTTTTTACATATTCAGCCGAGGGCTTCCATAATAATTTTTTCATATGATTCACTCCCATATTAAGTTTTAGGACACAAGAGACTATTTAACCTTTCTACATTATGTTAATAACATCCTATCTAATCATTAGGAAATTACATAACATATTTCTGGTCAAGGGTTAAGCATTAATTAAATGGTGACTTATAATACGGCAGGGGTGAAAACAGGAAATGTTTTTTCTGCTGCACCATACAAAAAAACAACAAATTCCTCTGCACATAATATGCAGAGGAATAAAATTTCACTAACAAGGGCCCCTGTGAGTGGAGCCTGTTATTAGTCTTTTGTAACCGGGCAACTTCTGTACGCCCGACTACTTATCTTAAGAACCCTTAAGCCAGTCAAGCAACTTTATGTACGCTCCCCTGACGGGTTCAACAAGAACATCTAAAGTAAAGATAAAATCATGTACCTTATTTGTATATTATATCAGATATAAATACTAATGCAAATCCTAAAATCGTGCGCAAATAGGGCATTAGTCTCAATTTATATGTTCTATGAGATCTTATCTTACATATCCTAACAAAATCTTCCTCCTTCTCTCTTTTGGAATCATAGATACTAGTTATCTAAATACCAATGGAGTGATACCATGCACGCTTATGCTTAGCTTTATCTTTCTTTTTGCTGTTTTTCTTTGGATTGGTTTTTTAGATGCACAGCAGAAACCTACAATCTATCAGGCAAATTATTATAAAGCATCTGACAATCCGAATTCTGCTTTAATGCAGTTATTGTATTAGCATTTGGTTCTGTATAAATAACGGGATAATCTATTTCATCATATTCTTTCCTTATAGGAAAAGCCAATCTCTCCTCATCAATAGAAAATTGAGAATTGACCTCTGCTTTATTCCCACGGGCATCTAATCTTATCCAACGCTGCAGCGTTTTAAGATATACCGCATTTAAAGCATGTATGCAATAGCCTGTATCAGGTGTATCACCTTTGGTAAGCCTTTGATAACAAAAACCGGTGGGAATACCCTGACTTCTTAATATGGCTGCTAACAAGTTTGACTTTGCATAGCAAATTCCTTCTTCAAAGTAAAGAACTTCTGATGCTTTGCATGTCACACGGGAGCCTTGTATATCAAAAGAATGGGCAATATTATCACGAACATATTCAAATGCAGCTTTGATTATTTCAATTTCATTAAATAAACCAGAGAATATTTCACTTACTTTCGTTCTAATTAATGGGTGATTGTAATCAACCATATCTAATTCAAGTAAATAGTCTTTAAGGTAATTAGATTCACAACTTAATTTCATGTCTTCCCCCCGGCGTAATAATATACACTCCGTTCCCAATAGTATTATTTAGAACGGGCTATAAAAGTCTCTTCCTGATCATTCCATCTGATGGTGAAGGTTATTTCTTGGTCAGAACGAAGAATCGCTCCCGTACCTCCTGACGAACCCAGACTTAACGTCCCATCAGACTTTAATTTCGACTTTGAGCCCCAATCTCCACCGGTGGGACACTGCATTTCGTAAGATATTTCTCCTACCGATTCTATATCCTGGCCGAGGTATTTAAGTGAGCCAGATTCCGTATAATAATGGTCATACTTCATTGTTGCATTTTCGCCATAATAAAAATATTCGTAATATTTTACTACCGTTAGCGCTTCCCAGTTGTTACCGGCTCCGCTAAAAACAATTTCCTGAGTATCATTTAATTTCTCAAAAATAGTTTTTGATACGTTATATAACAGTTCCATATCCTCAACAGTCATTTGCTCATCATCAACCGGTGTAATAATGAACATCAAATTTTTCGCATTTTGGGGCCCTGAATTTGAATACATACCTCTCCCCTCGTCACTATCTCTATATATCATATAAGCAGTTTTACGCTCATCAATAGAGTCATAGCGATAGATGTAGATTTTGTTTTTCGTATCATTAATAAAATAGGTAGTCGGTCTTACCCCTTTTATTTCTTCAGCTTCAGGGTCACTGGTTTTGCTTAAATAAATTCTCTCTTGGGCAAAAATGTTTACTGCCTGACCAACACTCAGCTGTGGCTCACGCTCATGATTGTCCAGATAAAAACGAACTGCACTAACCGCTAGGATTATTATTAAAATAGCTAAACCCGAGTATAACCCCCATCTTTTTAATGGATATTTATTCATTCTGCTCCCTCCCATGAATAAGCTCTAATAAAGGCAACTCCCGTGGGATATTTTGGGGATTAAAGAACTGTACCTTGAATTGTTATCTCATAAAGTGAAAATATTATCTCTAAGCCACAGTCTAAAAAATCGCAATTGTTCTTCGCTATGAAAATAATGCTCCCCATGTTCCAATACTTGCAACTTGCAATGATAACGTTTGGCGAAATCCAAGACCACATCAAACTCAGAAAGATTGTCATCTGAACCATAGAGAATCGCAGTTGGCTTGTTCCAGGTGTCGATAGGATGGGATTTTACATAGCAGTAATAATCCCAATAGAGGGTCTGTCCGATTGGCGTTAATATTTCTTTTTCGACTTTTAATCTGTCCTCACTTACATTGAACCATGCCATCATATTGCTTATGATGCGCTCCATGTTTACCACAGGAGAAAGAAATAGACATTGTTCGATCGGCAACTCCCTATATGCAAGTAAACTGAAATACGCGCCCATACTGCAAGCAAATACGCTTATATTGTTTGAAATGGTTTGCGCATATCCCACAATAGCAGTAAGATCACTAACACAGTTTTGAACCTTGCAAGCATAATCTTCACCTTTGCGATCTCCATGTTCAGGCAAATCAAAGCTGAGTACCCGATATCCCTTTTCAATTGCTTCTTCCGCAAATATTACAATAACATCATCATCCTTGCTGGACATGTTTCCATGAACAGCTATAAATAGTTTATCCGATGACTCTCCCCACAAAATTGCAGGAATGCCTTCGATCGTCAAATTGGTTTTTATCATTGTTCTTTCCTCTTCGCCCAATAGTCAGCCGGTGCATTCTATTCAATTATTTTAAGCATTTTTTCTCTAAGGTATAGACAAATAAAGCTAATCAAAAATCCAACGATGAAGCCGCCAACCACTGCAATAGCCACCCATTCCACCATGCCTCCTAGAATATCATACAAGAATACACTTTTCCATTTATCCAAGAAATATGGGTCTTTGCTATTGGATAAATGCAGCTCCATCCTAGTTGGAACTCTTATTAAAGCAAGTTGAACCGCATTGGTCAGATAATAAGAAATAATTGAGGCGGACTATGCGCAGCTACTGGCTAAAGCGGGCAGCACTCTGGCTTTCCTCGGCTTTTAAGCAGCCCAACTGTTCGGCCATCTCAAACAGGTGCTGGACCTCAGATCCACCAGAGCCAAGCAAGTACTCTTTTCACATTTGCGACAGCAGTGACCAAATAATTCTTACAATGAACATAAAAAGTAAAGGAAGAACTATGGTCAAGATATTCAATGCCATTACCAGTTTCCTTAGCTTCGTTTCGGTTATACCTTTTTGTCTAACCCATACCTCAGCGATTATCCATGAAATACAGGAGCTTATTACCGCAATTGCCATTATGAATAATGTACCTAATTGCCCAATAGGATCAATACCAGTATCTTGTAAAAGATATATTATCTTATAATAGACATAGTTGAAAAGACCCAACAGCCATACTATAAATGCGGGCAAGTATGGATTTATGGGCTTTTTATCATAAAATTTAGTTATCAAAACTGCAGGAATTATTCCCACCACTAAAAAAGCAGCAATTATTATCAAAAGCATCATGATTTGCCCTCCCAACTTCTCATAAGGGCAACCCCATCTAAATCAATAACACTGCCCTCGTTATCTTCATCGCAATTAAAGAATTACCGCCTTAGCGTTAATGACTTTAACCATCCCTGGGGTTCATGGAAAATACATTAGTAACAGGCAGGTATTTTCACCTGCAAATAACACTCACTTGATGTTTTCTATTATTTGCCTGCGTCCTTGGTCGAGTTCCAATAGTTTTTGAATGTTTTGCTCCTTCATCATGTTCAGGTCATGAATAGTCTCCTTTACCTGGCGTTGGAGCTGCCTGGTGCGATCCTGGGCATCGTTGATTTTAAACTGAACTATTGCGTCGAATAACAACCCATCCAAAAGGAAATCGGCAAATGTTGTCAATCCGTCTATTTCAATGGTGTCATTGGTGTTTTTGACATCAATCAGTTCCCGCTGAAATTTGCGCAGCAGCAGCTGAGCCTGGTCTATTTCATTCCTGGCATCACTGATGTGTGAATGCTTTATCGCAGTGGTTAGAAGACCTCCCCCCAACAAGTCAACGGCACCCCATCCTGAAGCGCTGCCCAAGCTTTTCTGCACCTTGGAGAATGCTTGCTCCGCTTTCTTACCGGCTTCAATTGCTTCTATCAGTTCCTTTTCCTCGGCTTTTAAGTATCCCAACTGTTCGGCCATCTCAAACAGGTGCTGAGCCTCAGATCCACCAGAACCAAGCAAATACTCTTCCTTGTCCCGTACAGCCTGCTGGTATTTAGTGTCCAGATCACCCATAGCGGCCAAAATGTTGTCCATTCTAGTTAGATCTGCTTCAAGTGCTATCAGGGCAGCATTTGCTTCATCATACTTAAGTTTGGCGGTCAGATATTCCTCTTGCTCTTTGCGTTTTGCTTCTTCCTTAGTTCCTCTGAGGCTATGCCAAATATTAAGGAGTGTAATGCCGTCTAACCTTTCCACATCTCTGCTTTCCAAAGCCAATTGTTGTTTCAGTTGATCCCTAAGATTTTTCTGTCCTTGAATTAGATTACCGGTAATTTCTCTGCGATGAAGCCACTTTTCTCTTTCCTTTACTAAGCGTACCGCCTCCGTTAAGCGTTCATGCACATTCATTAGCAAACACCTCCTTGCCCGTTAACTCAAGTGTTAATTTCGGGTAATTTATGTATTGAAAAATTAAAGGGGGTTCGGGGATGGTATGATTGAAAACAAAATAACCAGTCGCTGTTCTTTGCCATATTGTATAAATGCGGTCTAGCAGATCATCGATTTTCATTTAGAGCATCTATTCCCAATACATCACCATTCTCGGCATCAATTATTACCCAGGATGCAGTACCATAATAAATTTTGTAAGCTAGCCTTACTTCGCCGGTTTCTGAATCTGGCGGACGATAGCAAATCAATGGCACTTCGGTATTATTTACTGCATATTCATTATTTTCTGCCGCTTTGATAGCTTCTGTCTCAGTTAAAGCTGGTTCTATACGGTTAGGCGGTACATTGAACCTCCGCAGCACGGTCACGGCAGGAGCAACTGAACTCACCTGAACATTGACAGATTCATATATATTTTTAAGACCGTTAGGATACTGACGAGTAAAGGTAAAGGATGTGTAACCATCCGAGCAGATATAGTCATCGCCCAAATTAAGCAGCTTACGGACCTTATCCAGTAATACCGCAACATTGTCCTGGGCTGATAGGCCATTATCTTCAGCTATAAAATTTACGATACTGACAACATTTCTGTCCGCATCTAAATACATTTGAATTCCTTCTGTTGATGAAATAAGATAGTATGACGGATCATTTACTTTAGGATCGATAATCTCCAGCCTGGTGAGAGTACTGGTATCAACGCCAACGCTTTCCAAGTTCGCTGTTAACTCACTTGTCAGAAGCTCATTTAATGAAGGTACTGGCGCTTTCTCCGCAGTATCGCTATAAGTTTCATTGGGTAATAGATCCATCCCTTCAAGGAACATGCGAAGTGCTGTTTCCCGTCCTGCAACTGTAGTAAAATCACCTTCTCCACTCCAAGCGTATCCTAAATACTGTGGTTTTGAACCTTCATAAGAAAAAATCAACATAGGCTTACCCATACTGCTATTTTCGGTAATCCATCCATCAACCTCATTCATACCACCTGGTAAGAACGCCTTGCTTATATCATCAGGTTTCAAGCGATATTCAAGGCTCCAAATTTCCACAGGTGATGAAAGCAATTCGTCAAATGATGCTATTTTTTCAAGCCTGGTAATTTTGCTGTCAATAATCTTGACATCTGTCCCTTCGTTTTTTTCATAAGTTGTAATTTGCTGCTCCATAAATTGATTGGCATAATCTTCTACTGTTAATGGTTCTTTTTGTGGATTATTCACGAGTCCCACACAAATTGCCACCACTGCAATAATTGCCGCAATAACAACCCAAAATGCAGGCTTTTTGTAGTTTAATATATTCATTATGCGTCCTTTCTTATTGTTCTCACCAAAGGCAAGAAGACAATTACCTATAATTCGTCTGCCTGAGGACAGTGATAAAAGAAAAATTGAATAGTCCTCTTTTATCTCACTACGCATCTGATTAATAATACTTTCATTACAGGGTAACTCCATAACCTCGCCCATAAGGAAGAACCCAAACAAGCGAATTAAACCAGTGAAACACAGCACCAAAAATAAAAAGTGTATACTCATTTTGTTTTAATAAATTGTAAACTCCGCAGCCAAATTAAAATTCTGTCAATTACACCCTTGCCTGCAATAAATTTAACGAACTGACCATGAAATATTTGATAACAATAAACAATCATTACAACAGAAATCAAATATTTTATGCAAAGGTTTATCAAGCAACCATTCTTTCCCACATGATGGACATCTTCTATTTAACTCAGCTTTTTTTCCCAGCGAAGAATACCGATATAAATAATAGTACGTTTTTATACCGGTAGCCTTAGTTATATTATTACAAATTTGAATTCCTTGTTTAGATAAGCTGCTATTATGTCTGCTCATTTGTTGTTTCCCAAAGCGTTCTCCTGTCAAACAATTCATCTGAAGACTATCACAAGCTTGATAATCGCTTTGCCAACAAATGATATCATAATACTCATCGTCATAAGTACGAGGAATTTTATATAATGGAACAACACCAAAGCAATCACCGCAACGAAGAGGTGATTCAAGTGAAATATAATCGGTAAAAACAATATAACTTCCAGGTGAATTACACACACAAATGGATGAACAATCCGGTTCTTTACCAATTATTTTATGTAAAAAAGATAAACCTACTTCATCTAATTTCTTTAACTCCCTTAAAACATAGCTATTTGCATACTTTTTATCCAAAGAATCAGCTTCAGGGATATGAAGAAAGGCTCGATATATTAAACCTCTTTTAGCAATAAGAAACTCTTTCCCCAAAACCTGTCCATTCATGCGTAATGAACCCAAAAAGCTGTTAATAGCGTCTTCGGCTAATTCCTCATTCACCTTGTCTTTTAGAGTAAAGGCTGTTTCTGCTATAAACATATTAACTTTTATCTCCTAATTATTAATAATACCTGACGAGCAATATTATCACGACCATATTCACAACTGAACTTCATGCCTTCCCCCATAGCGCAATAATATACACTGTTCTCTATAAGATTTAGTTAGAACGGGCATTTTCACCATAATAAAAATATTCGTAGTATTTTACTACTCATTTCGATTGGTTAGTAAATTGTAAACTCCGCAGCCAAATAGTATTTATCATAATCCCCCGGACCCCGAAAATCCAGTACATCCTTCACAATACGGTATTCACCTGTATCCAGACTGCCATAGAGCCATTCCCAATCAATGGTCCATTCACGCTCGCCAGCAACCTCATAAGCAATATGATTAAATGCGTAGTCGCCATCTATAACCACAGGAACCTGATACCAGCTTCCATTGATTTTCTTTTCCAAACAATAGTATTCACCATAGGTACATTGACTGCCAGATTCATTCTCAAACACTACTGTCAACCCGGCAGAGGAAGCTGTTCCTTCCTTTACAGTCATAGTAACGCCGTCAAAGTTATTGACCGTTTCATACGTTGTAGGTTCCCAGTCACTTGTCTCAGCAGGCTGGTTTGAAGCAGTTTCCGTTACGATGTTTTCTGTTCCTATGGCCGGATTGCTGTTGCCATGATTTCCGCATCCTGCCAGGAGGGCTAAACTTATAGCCATACAAACGAATAGATATAGATATTTTTTCATGCAATCACCCATTCTAATTATTAGCCATCAATATATCAAAGAAGTTTCCGGAAGTGTATAAATGAAATTCTTTAGTATTTCCCTACTATCATTTTATTCTTTAGCAATAAACAGACTGTTCATTATATGGATAATGGGAAGTTTGATAACACGACTGGATTAGTCGGTTATAAACATTAGACAAAGTTGGGGAATGTTACAAAAAGGCTCGTCACCAATAATTCTTAATGAAATGGAATTTATACTTCTTGTGCATCCTCTATAATAATAGTAATATTCTCTTCATCTGATATATTGTGATTTGGATTACTTAACAATGTATCTTGCAAGGAAGCTTTTAATTTGTCACAACACGGCTTAAATGTAACAAAAGTGATACCTCCACCAATTACACCACCAACAACAGGAATTGCCTTTTTAAAAGTTTCGGCAAATATTTTTTTAGTCAAGTTCACATTAAACCACTTCATAACACTTTTTACAATAGGATAAATAGTTCCCTTGGTAAGAGCAGCTCTTATCAGTTTCTTTTCAACACCTGTTGCCAAAGCTTTTGCCATTACTTTTATAGCATTATTTGCACCAGCAACTCCATACATTACTCCCAAGCATAGAATTAAAATGTTTATTGTTTCAGAATCAAATTTTTGTCCTTTTTCTTCAGTATCTATTTCGGGAAACCCGTACAAATATAAGAGTTTTTGTGTCACTCTTAACATATATCCATAATATTGAGATATATCAGCTGGAATTGTAGCAACCATTGCTACCCCCCCCGGAGTACCAAGTGCCGCAGATATACCTGATACACAATTTCTTTCAAACTTGATTACTTCATCAGCGATTTTATCTATTTCTATTAATGGTATTTTAGCTTGTGCCGGAGTATTAGCTATTGCAGTGTCAATAACGTTCTGTGGATAATTTTTAAAAAGTTCTCTTTTAAGAAATTCAGCACGGTTGATTTTAATACCTGGAACTCGTAATCCCATAATGACAATATCTTCAATGTCTATTTCACCATTACCATTTTGGTCGATTGCATTTATAACTGAATCCGTCGAATTTACTGCTAAATCTTTTGTAATTTTGCTAACTTTATTTGCTAATCCGTGTAAATTCTCACCTACTTTTTTACCATCAAATAGTTTTTCTTTTTCGTTTCTCATAAATCTAACCTTTCTTATACTTAATTCATCTTATCATGTGTAATTTATACGAGGGTTTTACCTTCCAACTTGCCAGTATTGTTATATCATAACCATTTGCTGAACTGCCGATTATTAGCCTTAGCACCCCTTCAAACCCGCCCCAGCATCGTCATTCACTCCAGCAAAAATACATATTTCCTCATAATTCTCTATATACAATCATAAAACTTATTTATACATGCCACAACCATAAATTTACACTTTTCCCTTCTCATGCTAGTTTGTACAGGTTGTGGCTGTTCTTGAGGGCTAATCAATATGTAGTTATAACTTGTAGAAATAGACGGGATCATTACGATGGAGTCACAATAAACAGAATGTTATCTCGCGGACCTGGTGTTGCCAGGGTGGAAAGCATGATTAAAAATCTGCCGTAATCGTTGAATGGTGAGTATCAGTATAGGGGCAATTAGACTTCAAACAGCATACGGATATCTTCTTCACTCATTTTACTCAGGAAGTTTTCGCCGGGTTGAATCACGGCATCAATTAGTGCTTTCTTTTTTTCCTGCAGTTCGAAAATCTTCTCTTCTATGCTGTCTTTACTGATAAGTTTTATCACCTGGACCGCGTTCTTCTGGCCGATGCGGTAGGCTCTGTCAGTGGCCTGGTCTTCTACTGCCGGATTCCACCAGGGATCGTAGTGAATAACTACATCTGCACCGGTCAGATTCAATCCGGTTCCTCCGGCCTTTAGTGAAATGAGAAATACTTTCTGCTTACCGGCGTTAAATGAATGGACTAGCTTCATACGCTGCTCGGCAGGGGTTGAACCGTCCAGATAATAATAAGAAGTCGCGGAGCGGTCGAGCTCTGTTTTTATCAGGCTCAACATACTGGTAAATTGGGAAAATACCAGGATGCGATGGCCACTGTCAATAGCATCTGTCAGGACTTCCATTAGAAGCTCCAGCTTGCCGCTTCCTCCGGTGTAGTTTTCTATAAACAGGGAGGGATGGCAGCAAATCTGTCTAAGTCTGGTTAAAATCGATAGGATCTTGATCTGACTCCTATCAAAACCATGCTTCTGTACTTCCTCCCGAAATTCCTGTTGGGCTTGCATCAGATAGGCCAGATAGAGTTTGCGCTGTTCTGCAGTCATGGGATTGGACATCTTATTTTCTGTTTTTGCCGGTAATTCTTTAAGGACTTCCCTTTTCATTCTTCTCATAACAAAGGGCTGGATATGCTTTTTTAATTCCTGTATTGCTTCAGGCTGATTGTTTTTTACAATGGGCACTTCATAGCGGCTCCTGAATTTATTATGACTCAAGAGATATCCGGGCATTAAAAAATCAAATATGGACCACAGCTCGCTCAGGGAGTTCTCGATCGGTGTTCCGGTAAGGGCGAAGCGTGCTGAGGCTTGAATTTTTTTGACCGCTTTAGCTGCCTGGGTATTTGGATTTTTAATATTTTGCGCCTCATCCAGAATACAATATCTGAACTGCATGTCCCGGTATAGGTCCAGGTCTCGTTTGATAAGAGCATAAGAGGTTACGATAAGATCCGGCCTGTCCAGAGAACCCAGAATTTCACGGCGTTCTGGCTGACTGCCCGATATAACAGCAACCTCCAGATCCGGGGTGAAACGCCGGGCTTCATCCTGCCAGTGGTACATCAACGAAGTGGGAACGATAGCCAGTGACGTCTGACCGCCTTTGGCCTGGTCTGAAAGCAGCAGGCTGAGTACTTGCAGAGTTTTGCCCAGGCCCATATCATCGGCTAGAATACCCCCAAATCCATAGGCAGACAGAGATTTTAACCACTTGAAGCCGTTCTCTTGATAATGCCGAAGCTTAGTCTGAATGCGAGCAGGAAGTTCATAATCTGATTCCTGAGGTTCTCGAATTTCCCGCACCAGGGTCTTGAAGGCCCCATTACCTTGGACATTAAGTCCTCTTTCCCGGGCTATTTGATCAAGGTAGGGTGCTCGGTAGGCAGGGAGTTGGATCTTACCCGCAGCTATGGCATGACTGCTGACATCCAGTTCTGCCATAAGTTCAGCGACACTTTGGATTTCGCTGTTATCCAGAGCAAGAAAACTTCCGTTCTTCAAGCGGTGATAGTTTTTCTTCATCTTATAGGATTTTAATAATTCGATAAACTCCCGGGGAGAAATATCCTGGTATTCAAGGGATAATTCCAGCAGGCCATTTCCGGTATTCATCCTTACGCCGGGGAAAACTGCGGCATTATAGTTGATTCTGGCTTTGAAATCATCGGAATAATAAAGCTCTGCCATAGTTTCCAGTTCAGGTAAGGCGTCCTGAAGAAATTTGAAGACCATTGCTTCCTCTTCCTGCACAAACAGCCCTTGAAGCAATTGGAATTGATATCGATGGAAAACATTTATAAGTTGTTTTTCCTTTTTGACAGACCGCAAGAGCACTTTACCATCCGAGTTTTTGATTGCTTCACCGGTCTGCTGCAGGACAGGATTCAAGCTATGGGTGCTGTATTGAAATTCGATCCGGGCCGCAATGCCGTTCTGGAAACGATCAAAATACACTTTTGTTTCGGGTTCTTCATAAAAATACTTCTCCGATAGAGCCGCTTCTACCTCAAGCTCAGTAACACTTTCCAGAGCGGGGCGGACCGCTGAAAAAAAACGGGCCACATCGTTATCGCCGATCTCCAGTTCAGGCCGGGGCTTCTGGGCAAAAGCAGCAATCAAAGGGGTTATGGTCTGGGCAAACAGACTATCAACATGATATATCAGACCCTGGTGATAAATATACCGGTTATCTGCATCGAGCCCGTAATATACCTGGTTCTGCGAGTCCAGCGATAACTTGATGCCACCGCGTATACCCTGCAGATTAAGCGGGAAAGGCGGCCTGCCCTTATGGATGCTCATCCCGCTTATCTTGTGATTATTTATATAGGCATCGAAGGTTTTATCCTCCATTAACTCCAAAAATCTGAGCAGCATGGAGTTGGTCAAACGCATGGATTTCTTGTTGGAGAAGGTCAAGCCCAGGGTATACCCATAGGAGGACCATCCCTGCAAGTATTTCTCATCGCGATAGGCATCGATAATTATTTGCATTAGTGCAGCCGAAGTTTCATCAAAAACATCCTCCCGGGGCCGGAAGGTGTAGTTTTTCCCAAAGTAAAGGTCTCGTTTATTCAGATAGGCAGTCAAGAAAGCAGGAATATCCTTCACCACATAGGGCCGGATGTTGCCAATATGAAACTCCAGGCTGTGCTGCTTTCTGCCTCCAATCGCAGATAGGCAAAAGGTAGGAACGAGTATGGTATTGGCTTGTGATTTTTTCTCCCTTAAGTCAGACCCAACAGCCAGATCCTGCTCAAACAAGTTCATCAGCGTGTTAGTGAGATGGTCACTCTGTAAGGTTCGGGAATCCAACTGGGATCTCCTGGGGGAAGAAAAGACCACGCTATTACTGGGAAGAGCAAAATAAGTATCCCACTGCTTCTGTATTACTTTCATCAATGCGACGACATGTTTGCAGGCACCTTCATATTCATAATAAGCCGGGCAATCACAATCATAATCATCAACCAGCATGTCCTCATTGAAATGCACTGATACATCATAGTGCACTTCACCGATTACAGTGGCATTAAAGCATCGATGGGATTTATCGAAACTAAGCTTTTTTACCCGAGCTTCATTGTAATACCGTATTCCCCGGTAATAGACAGCACTGCTGCTGGCTTCATTCTTAATCATTGACTCGCTAAGCATTTTTACTCCTTATTGGATAAGATGTTTGATCTTTCCCATAATAGATATTAACACTTTTTTATATACTCCCATATACATTGCATACAAATATAATCCAATTATAAATCCTATAACTTGCTCAGATATATCACAAGCATAATTTTACCCTTAATTCCTGGTTAATCATAATCCAAAGCAGTTTGTAGTTATTATTCAAAGCTGATCAATGCATTGCATAGTTCGCGAAAGTAGTATGGAAATAATTATTGGCAGGAAGCATTAAAGGAGCCATTCGTAATTGCGTTTTCCATAAATAATGCGGCGAATCTGCACGGCGTCACCCTTAACAACAAAAAAGATAAGGCAATTTTCTGCCACCATAAAGCGGTACCCTTTGGCCTTTAATGCAGCTAACCGGTGTTATTCATTGATTTATCATAAAGTGATATACTACCAGGTAAGAAAGTAAGGATGGGAGACAGCCATGTACGAATTGATCCAGGTAGGAGAACGAACTTATTATATCGAATGCCCGGCTAAGGTGGGAGTCTATAAAGTAAGCGATAAGGACATCTATCTGGTGGACAGCGGTAATGATAAGGAAGCGGGACGAAAGATTTTGAGGGTTCTTAAAAACAATGATTGGAATCTGAAAGGGATAATCAATACTCATTCCAATGCCGACCACATAGGCGGGAACAAGTTTTTACAGCAGAGAACCGGCTGCCAGATCATTTCCACGGTAATTGAAAATACAATCGCCCGGTTCCCCATATTGGAACCCTCATTTTTATATGGAGGCTACCCTTTTAAGGAGCTGCGCAACAAGTTTTTGATGGCCAATGCCAGTGAGCCCACCCATAATATCGATGAATATCTGCCCGAGGGCCTGGAGTATATTAAGCTGGGCGGACATTACTTGGATATGATAGGATTAAAGACTCCAGATGATGTTTACTTCCTGGCCGACTGTGTTTTCAGTGAGAACATCATTAATAAATACCATCTGTCATTTGTTTATGATGTGAGAGCATTCCTCAGCACATTAGACACGGTTGAGCAGCTGCAGGCCAGACTGTTTATTCCTGCCCATGCCGATGCCTGCGAAGACATCCGGCCGCTGGCAAAGGCCAACCGGGGTAAAGTTTATGAAATCATTGACCGAATACTTTCAGTCTGTACGGATGCAACCGGTTTTGAAGATATTCTGCAGGCTATTTTCAATGCCTATGATTTGACCATGGATTTCAACCAGTATGTACTGGTAGGCAGCACCGTGCGCTCTTACCTGTCCTACCTGCGTGATGAAGGCAAACTGGACTGCGTAATAATGGACAACCGAATGTTATGGCAGACCATTCATAGCTGATCATGCTCTTAATCAAGATTAGATTATTAAAGAAGAACAGTCCCCATTCTCCAGTTTGCTCCTTGCAGTCTTACTATTGTAAAACTGCATGTTTTTCTATTAAGGCTGCTGATCGTTTTGGGCCAGATCATAAGCTTTCTGCAGTTCATATATTGTCTGTGGTCCTACGATACCATCAACCTGCAGGTTTTTATCGGCCTGAAAGCGCCTTACCGCTTGCTCGGTAAGTGAACCAAAATAGCCATCTATTTTAGAATTGTAATAGCCCAGTTTCTTTAACATCTTCTGAACCTCTGCTACATCCGAGCCGCTGTCCCCTTTTTTCATATTTCGGTCGGCATAAGAACTGCCCACTATGGTTACCGGGGTGCCAATCGGAGTACGATCATAGACCTCAATAACATCCTCATTGTACATTCTTATGCAGCCATGGCTGACAGCCTTGCCTATCGAGCTGGGATTATTAGTGCCATGTATGCCATAACCGCCCCATGGTACACTAAGCCTCATCCAGCGGACTCCGAAAGGTCCGCCGGGATTAAGGGCCTTTTGGACGATCACCCAGTTACCAAGAGGGCTGGGCGTACTTGGTTTGCCTACTGCTACCTTGTAAGTCTTGTTTAGACTGGCGGAACTGAACTTTAGTCTTCTCTTAACTGTGTCAATGTATATACTGGGTAGATCATAAGCAGTAATGCTAGTAACTACTGGTTGGTGGATATTCCTCAAAGCAAGTTGGTTCCAGGTATCCGGTCCCACCACCCCATCGGCCGGCCGGGAGATGCTCAACTGGAATTGGATCACCGCTGCCTGGGTAACTTTACCGTAAGAGCCATCCACTGCTCCCGGATAAAAACCGATGTTTTTTAATTCTTCCTGTAAATCCTTTACATCCGGTCCCTGCATCGGTGGATCTTCTAATCGCAGAAAGCGACTGGCATATATCATTTGCTAAACTCCTATAAGTAAGTTTTCTTAATAATATTGATCCAATTGCAATAATATGTACCGCATTGTCAGTGGGGACGGTTCTATTTGACAAAAATAAACTAGAAAAAGTTGTCAAACGGAACCGTCCCCACTGACAACCCCGGAATTGGAAGGACCGTAATAAAATATAATGTTGATTAAATTCACATACTAACGTAATAATAATCATAAGAAAAGGAAATAAATGATAAAAAACAGGAGGTGTCTGTAAATGAATACTGTACTGGTGTATGCTCATCCCAATCCTCTGAGTTTTAACGCCGCTTTAGCCAAAGTGGTGCAGGAAGAGATCAGCAAGCTGGGCGGCCCGATAAAAGTCAAAGACCTGTATTCGATGAATTTTAACCCCGTTTTAAGCGAGAAGGATTTTGAGGGCTATCATATCGGCCAGGTGTCCGAAGACGTTAAGCAGGAGCAGGCTGACATAGCCTGGGCGGACCTGGTGATCCTGCTGGCACCGGTCTGGTGGCATTCGGTTCCGGCTATCCTAAAAGGTTATATAGACCGGGTCTTCTCCATCGGTTTTGCATATAAATATACTTCCAAGGGGCCTGAAGGCTTACTCAAAGGCAAAAAGGGTCTGCTTATCACCACTTCCGGGGCCGACCAGAAAGCGGCAGAAAAAACCGGAATGCTCACTACCCTGAACAATTCATTGGCTGGTGCGGTTTTTGGGTTTTCCGGCTTTCAAGAATATAAACAACATAATTTCTTTGCCGTGCCTACCGTAAGTGACGAAGCTAGAAAACAAATGCTCACAGAGCTAAGAGAATTGATAAATAGTAATTACTTGTCAGTGGGGACGGTTCCATTTGACAAGAAAAAAACAGGCAAGAAAGTTGTCAAACAGAACCGTCCCCACTGACAACCTTATGGTTTACACAATAGGCAGGGTTCATATCCTGCTTCTAAGGCTTCTTCCAGGGTGATCTCCACTGCTTTCTCATCTAGAAAGCTGCATCCTTCAGCATGATATTTATTGCTATTCTCACTAACAAATACTGTAGCCGATTCTTTGATCTCGTTATTAAGGCCGTTATCTTCAAGGTCAGCTGTATTTTCGCCCTTATCTTCCGCTATGACTATCTCAGGCCAGACATAAGTGCCTGGTTCAATGTTAAATGTGATACTGTGACCATCTGACACCGCTACTATGGAACCCTGTTCATCGGTGCGATAAACGGGAATCTCTCTGTCTTTTAGTTTAAGCATGGTTCCCATATGGGGATGCAAATAATCGTTGTCTTTTCCAACACTGATAACTGCTGAATCGGGGTTTACTGCGCTCAGAAATTCATCAGTAGTAGATGAACTGCTGCCATGCCTTCCTAATTTCAGCACATTAGCAGATAAATCAAATTCCATATCCAGCATTTCCTGTTCGGAAATCTTTCCTGCATCACCGGTAAGTAAAAAAGAGGTTTCCCCATAAATTAGCTTTACCACTATTGAGTAATCGGCTAAACCATCATAATTGGTGCTGTTAGGGGCAAGTATCATAAAGCTGGCATCACCCAGAGTGTAATTTTTCCCCGGTTCCGGTTTGATAGGTTTCATATATCTAGCCAGCATTTCCATCTGCAGATCTTTAAAGGTTTTGTTCAAGGTATCTATCTGGGGTAAAATAATCCTGCTTATCTCATAGTTTTCAATCAGGTCAATCATCCCTCCAATGTGGTCTTTAAGAGGGTT
Organism: Syntrophomonas sp.; assembly: GCA_016841875.1. Taxonomy (GTDB): domain Bacteria; phylum Bacillota; class Syntrophomonadia; order Syntrophomonadales; family Syntrophomonadaceae; genus JAAYJK01. The sequence goes on along the minus strand of JAENYG010000009.1, from coordinate 100,773 downwards.
GGTACCTATAACATAATCTAATTTTGTTATTCCCTGCTGGTCCAGATATTTCTTCAATCGTACGGAGTTATTTTTAGTGCCGGTATCGATCAGCATCGCTTTAGATCCGTTTTTAACCAGAATGCTATCGCCCTGTCCCACATCTATGAAATGCACTTCCAGCAGGTCTTCACTTTGAGCTTGCTGTTTAACCCCGCCTGAATCCTGTCCGCTGCATCCTCCCACTGCCAGTAAAGCAATTATTAAAGCTGTTGAAATTGAAGAAACCCTGAATTTACTCTTATTAGACAGAAAATGTAGTTTGCTGCTGACTATTAAAATTATCGCTATTAAAACGATCATTAAATAAATTCCCATCATTTTATCCCCTCCAGTAACTCTAATAATTAGACACCTACCACATTAATACCTTTTATAAATCATATTTTAAATTTTAATATGATTTGCCCCTGGACCAGTTTAACCGCTTTTTATTCGATATCATATGGGAATATAAGTAATAGCCCCGGATCATCAATGATCCGGGGCCATCTTCACGTGGGACACGGGGACAGGTCCCTTGTCCCTATCCCATTTTAAGTGGGACAAGGGACCTGTCCCCGTGTCCCGGTTCTTTACCAGGTTCTGCCACCGCCCACCTGTAATTCGCTATTCTTGCTTTGTGTAATCCCCCTGCTTAATATAATATTTTCACTCTCCCACAAAAGGGATTGGCTATAAGATATGGCAGCGGTATCTTCCCCCTTGCTCTCAGGCCGATCAAAATCAACTACTATACCTGCATTGTTAAGCAAATCGAATTTAGCCAGCTCTTCTGGGTTTTCAAGATTCAGCTGATTTCCTCCTAAATAAAGGAGACATCCTTTGCCAAGCAGCATTCTGCCAGTAGGATCAAAGAAAACTGACAAACTTCTGATACAGTTATCACTCAGATCCATTATCTGCAGATGAGATAAAAATGGCAGCGATGGGCTGATATCTTCGATTAAATTGTCAGCCAGGTCGATCGATTGTAAGTTGATTGCATATTCTAGTCCCTTCAAACAGCTGATATCTCTCCCGGCTGCATCTAATACGTTTATTTTCAGCATATCCTCAGTTCTAATATGGCCCTCCGGTTTATCCAGAGCGCATCTTACAGCTTGTTCCAATCCCGGATCAGGTATAAATACCAGATCATTTTCAAAATATTTCTTTTCCTGCCATCCCATGTCAGTATCATCACTGCTAATAACGGTGCGCTTTTGTTTCAGGTCGGTTTCAACACTGATATCGAAAGCGCTGGTCAGAATGGATGCAGGAACCATAGTATTACCCTCCCATAATAATACTTCGGATTCCAGCGTAACTGGTTCACCTTCTATGGTGGCCATATCATTCGATACCTCTAATCTAATAACTGATGAGTGGTATTTTATCGCTATCCTTTGTACAGCACTATCCCAGTGCACTTCTGCCCCCAGGGCCTGCGCTGCTGCTCTTATCGGCACCATAAGAATACCGTCCTGGTTGATTAAAGCTGGGCAGCCATTTATCGTCTGGCCGTTTACCACAATGACCGGTTTCGAATAATCGGGCTGCAGCTCCACAATACTGATTTTGAGAGCATTGTCAGCTACCCCGGCATCTATCCGGATCGAGTTTTCTAAATTGTTCCTGAATCGGTAGTCTTCTACTCCATACCAGATAGCCGCATCTTCTCCCTGGGGAAGATAACTGGTGGGTGCAACATGGTTATGTCTCTCTATCACTTCCAAACCTGAAGCTTTAACCGCCTGGTGAAGAATGCTGGCGGTAGTACAAACCCCACCTCCGATGCTGTAAACCGCCTTTTTTGATCGGCTGGAGATCATACCGGCTATGAACCCACGATCTGATGTCCTTTGTCCAACGGTCTGGTTATAGGAGAATACTTCGCCTGCCTCTACAATAGTACCATTCAGGTATTCTCCAGCTAGCACTGCGTTCTGGGCATTGGCAGGTGAAACCATAGTGGGTATCTTTATCTGGTATGATCCCCGTTCCAGATTCTCCGCCAGTGATGGGGAGCAAAAAGCCAGCAGCAGTATCAATATCAGCATCACGCTTACCAAAATGTCAATTTCCAACCGGATATTTTTTTTTCTTACCTCTATCTACCTCCTCCCTCCTACCTCTTTAACCAGCAAAGACAGGCCCTCTGTTAACAAGAAAAACAACCACTCCGGTGAATACCAGGTGATTGTTAAATGCGCTCAAGTAGGTCTATCTAGCCTGATTAAGACGCGGCAGGAATTATATAACATATATATCTGATTCATTATCTATTTATGCTTATTAAATAACCTGGCTGAGGGAGAACCATACAATTTACAGCAGTAACAAAATGAACCTATTAACTGTATCATTCACCAGCCAAACAGTATGATATTTTCTACTCAATTACACAGCAAATTATTTAAACTGGCTAATTCAAGGTAACAAAAGGCTGCCTGGACTGGCAGCCTTTTGGTGTTAGTATATTGAATTTGAATTTGAAGTTAATTTTTAGGCGCTATCATTTCATTCAATGCTTTTAACATAGCATCAGCATCGATTCCATGTGCCACCGCTCCCTGCTCCAGGGTTTCAAACAGAGCGCCGCTGCATCCCAAACATCCCATCTGGAATTGTCCAAACACAGGCAGGGTCTGAGGATATTTCTCAACTATATCTTTAATAATCATGTCTTTTGTTATCAGTTCAATTCACCTCCTATCACTATTCTGTTAAAAAGTTTATCTAATTGTAAGTTTTGTTTATAAGTATTGCAAGTTATACAAAATTTATATGTGCAAACATTTGTATACAATGAACGCAGCAGGGATTTTAAAAAAAAAGGCGAATATTAGTATTTGTAGTTTTTTTCACAGACCTGATAGGGCAGCAGGTTTGTACCGTATATCGTGTACGGGGGATTATAATTTGTTAGAGATAAGAGGAGGAATTTGGTGTGGATGTTTTTGCTAATTTGATCAGTACCATCAATAGCTTTGTCTGGGGACCCTGGATGCTGGTATTTTTGGTAGGTACAGGTGTATTCCTAACCTTAAGGTTGGGGTTCTGGCAGTTTCAGAGTCTGGGCTATGGCCTTAAACTTGCTTTCACTAAATCACAGGACAAGGAGTCAGAAGGAGATATTTCTCACTTTCAAGCTTTGATGACCGCTCTTGCAGCAACTATTGGAACTGGTAACATTGTGGGTGTTGCAACAGCTGTTATCCTGGGAGGACCGGGCGCTGTATTCTGGATGTGGATCACAGCCATATTTGGAATGGCTACCAAATATGGTGAAGCAGTACTGGCGGTTAAATACCGCATTATAGATGAAAATGGCAATATGGCCGGGGGACCGATGTATTACATTGAAAAGGGTCTGGGTTGGAAATGGCTGGCCTGGATATTCGCCCTGTTTGGAGCAGTGGCGGCTTTTGGCATCGGCAACCTGGTACAGACTAATGCCGTGGCAGGTGCAGTCCAGTCGAGTTTTGGAGTAAGTCCATATATTACCGGCATCATCCTGGCTGCTTTAACAGCAATAGTTGTCCTGGGTGGAGTTAAGAGTATAGGCAAAGCTACCGGGTTTGTAGTTCCTTTCATGGCGGTATTCTATATACTGGCCGGTCTATACATACTAATAGCCAATATTACCCTGGTACCGCATGCTTTTGGGGTAATAATCAGCCAGGCCTTTACAGCTCAGGCCGGCTTTGGAGCTTTGATTGGAACCACTATAAGATTCGGTGTGGCCAGAGGAGTTTTCTCCAACGAAGCAGGTCTGGGTTCTGCACCTATAGCTGCTGCTGCTGCCAAAACTGACCACCCCTGTCGGCAGGGTGTGGTATCTATGACCGGTACTTTTCTGGATACCATAATTGTATGTTCTATTACCGGCTTAGCTCTGGTAATGTCGGGCTTGTATGTGGGAGCAGATACTTCCGTAGCTGCCTCTTTAACCGGAAATGCCTTCCAGGTTTTCCTTCCTGGTTTCGGAAGCACTCTGGTCACTGTAGCACTGATATTTTTTGCTTATTCTACCGTATTGGGATGGTCTTACTATGGTGAAAAATGCTTTTATTACCTGGTAGGATATAAAGGCCTGATCCCTTACCGGGTCATATTCTGCATCTGTGCATTCCTCGGTGCGATCACCAAAATAAGCATAGTATGGGATATTGCTGATACCTTCAATGGAGCTATGGCCATACCTAATCTGATTGCGCTGCTGGCTTTATCATCAGTTATCGTGGCTGAAACCCAGGATTTCAAAAAGATCCGGGATACTGAGAAAAAGAAAGAGCAATCCGCTGCCTGATTTGATGCAGCGGTGTTAAACTAAACAGATAGATTAAAGCCCCTGACAGGACCATCCCGTCAGGGGCTTTTTGTCATTGGTCTGTCAGCTTGCCGTTTTTTATCAACAAGCTGTAGCGGATACCTGCACCTTTTTATTTTTGACCCTTACTCATTTCGTTCTACTTCTATAACTACTCCATTATTATCAGCGCTGATATTCACCCGGTCATCGGGTCCAATCTCACCGGCAATGATTTTTCTCGATAATGCTGTCTCGACTTCCTGTTGGATAAATCGTTTCAATGGTCTGGCACCATAAGCCGGATCATAACCCCTTCGGGCTAAATAGTCCAGAGCATTTTCGTCCCAGGTCAGCAGGCCTCGTACCGTCTGCCGAAAACGAAGAGCCAGATTTTTAAGCAGCATACTTGCAATTTTTTCAATCTGTTCTTTTTCCAGGGCATGGAATACTATGGTTTCGTCAATCCGGTTGAGGAATTCAGGCCTGAAATTCATCTTCAACAAGCCCAGAACCCGCTCTTTCATATCTTCATAATTGCCGCCTTGTTCCTGGTAATTCAGAATTTCCTGGCTGCCAATGTTAGATGTCATGATAATTATGGTGTTTCTAAAATCGACCCTTCTTCCCTTACCATCGGTTAAACGACCATCATCCAGTATCTGCAGAAGTATATTGAAAACATCATAATGAGCTTTTTCGATTTCGTCGAAAAGGACTACCGAGTAGGGTTTACGGCGTACAGCTTCCGTCAATTGTCCTCCTTCTTCATAACCTACATATCCAGGAGGAGCCCCCACCAGTCGGGATACACTGTGTTTTTCCATATACTCTGACATATCCAAACGGATGATGCTCTTTTCATCATCGAACAAAGCTTCGGCCAGTGCCTTACTAAGTTCAGTCTTTCCTACCCCGGTGGGTCCCAGGAATATGAAACTGCCTACGGGACGGTTGGGGTCTTTTAGTCCACTCCGGGAACGCAGTACTGCATCAGCCACAGCTGTTACCGCCTCTTGCTGGCCGATAACTCGCTCATGGAGTATATCATCCAGGTGCATAAGCTTTTCCTTTTCCCCTTCGAGTAACCTGCTCACCTGTATGCCGGTCCAGCGGCTGACCACCCGGGCAATATCTTCTTCATCTACCTCTTCTTTTAATAAGCTGCTGCCCTGCTTATTGAGCATTTGTTCCTCTTCTTCTCTCAATTTGCGTTCCAGCTCATTTAGTTTTCCATATTTAAGTTCAGCAATCCGATTCAAATCATATTCTCGCTCGGCTTTCTCGATCTCGGTACGGCATTCGTCCATTTCCCGCTTTATATCGCGCACTCTTGAAATAGCAGCTTTTTCAGCCTCCCACTGTCCCTGCATAACATCTGATTCGCTTCTCAAATCCTGCAGTTCTTTTAAGATATTATTATGTCTTTCCTTGGAGGCATTATCCTTTTCTTTTTCCAGAGCAGCGGCTTCTATCTCCAGCTGCATGATACGGCGGGTTATTTCGTCCAGTTCTGACGGCATACTGTCTATCTCGGTACGCAGCTTGGCCGCCGATTCGTCCATCAAGTCAATCGCCTTATCAGGCAAAAAGCGGTCCGATATATAACGATCCGAGAGTACCGCAGCTGCCACCAGTGCTGAATCCTGTATCCGTACCCCATGGTGTACTTCATAACGTTCTTTAAGACCCCTTAGAATGGATATGGTATCTTCCACCGAGGGTGGATTAACCATGACCGGTTGAAAACGTCTTTCCAGGGCGGCATCCTTTTCAATATGCTTACGATATTCATCCAGAGTAGTAGCCCCTATGGCTCGCAGCTCTCCCCGGGCCAGCATCGGTTTCAATAGATTACTGGCATCCATGGCTCCTTCGGCTGCTCCTGCACCTATAACGGTGTGCAGTTCATCAATAAACAGGATTATCTGTCCACTGGATTGTTCTACTTCTTTCAGAACTGCTTTCAATCTCTCTTCGAACTCACCCCGATACTTGGCTCCTGCTACCAGAGATCCCATATCCAGGGATATAAGCTGCTTGCCTTTCAGTCCCTCGGGCACATCGCCGGTAACGATTCTACGGGCCAGGCCTTCTACGATAGCGGTTTTCCCAACCCCGGGTTCCCCGATCAATACCGGGTTGTTCTTGGTACGGCGGGATAATATTTCCATTACCCGACGTATTTCCTCATCTCGCCCGATCACCGGATCCAGTTTCCCTTCCCGGGCTAACCTGGTTAAGTCTCGTCCATATTTCTGCAAAGCTTCATAGCTCTCCTCCGGGTTGTCACTGGTAACCCTCTGGGAACCACGCACTCGCTTTAATGACGATAAGAGTACCTCCCGGGATAAACCTACCTGCGCCAGTAGGGCTTTTAAATCGTTTTCACCTTCCGCTATCAGACCCAGGATAATATGTTCAACGCTGATATAATCATCTTTCAAATCCGCAGCTTCTTTTTCCGCCTGACCCAACACCCTGGCCAGGGCCGAGCTCATATAAACCTGGCTTTCATAACCATGTACCGCCGGCACTTTATCCAGCAGCTGGGTAAGACGCTGCTCAAAGTCAGCCGTATTTATGCCGGCTTGTTCCAGAAGTCTAGGGGTAATGCCATCTTCCTGCTTCAGCAATACCGCCATCAGGTGTTTCCCACTGACTTCCTGCTGGTGCCTCTCGGCTGCTAACTGCTGGGCAGAAGCCAGGGCCTGCCTTGATTTCTGAGTTAATTTTTCCAGATCCATCCTATCTCACCTCTCTTTTTAAACGCTCAATTTCCTCTTCCAGCTCTTCTATTCTCTGCAGCAAATCAACAATAACCGCTGCTCCATTAAGATTGACCCCCAGGAATTCTTTCAGGCGCAGCATTTTGTACAAGCGCCGGCTGTCCTGAGATTCAATATAATTATCTTTGATATCTACTATCCCTAATTCCTCAAGCATATCCAGGAAGTCCGGGTGGATATCCAGTTCGGAAATCGGGAGTTTGTCATGAGCGGTATGGTAATATATCCTTAGCATTCTCATATCTATACCCCTACTTCCTTCGCAAGTCCTTTAAACTGGCATATAACTGCTTTTCCTCTTCCGTTAGGTCCCGTGGTATATCGATCTTCACTACTAGATAGTGATCCCCGCGTCCGCCTCCCTTTTTGGGCATTCCTTTTCCTTTGAGGCGCATCTTTCGTCCACTATGACTTCCCGGGGGGATCGTAACATTCACATTACCATCAATGGTAACTGCACTGATCTTGTCACCTATCACAGCCTGTTCGGGCATTACCACAACTTCCGATTCCAGGTCACTGCCTTTAACTGTAAATATCGGATGAGGGCTGATACGCACTTTCAAGTGCAGGTCACCCCTGGCTCCTCCTGCATAGCCCTCTCCCCCTTGATTCTTGAGTCGTATTATACTGCCTTCACCCACCCCGGAGGGAATTTTTACTTCCAGGTTTTTCCTCTCAGGTATGCTGCCTGTGCCGCCACACCGGCTGCAGAATCCGCGATCCACGATTCCGCGTCCCTGGCATGCTGAACAGGCTTTGCTGGAGGAAAGACTAATGGAGCGAGTACCGCCATGATAAGCCTCTTCCAGAGTAACTTCGATTTCGCTTTCTATATCCTGCCCCCGCATTGGTCTGCTATTAAACCCTCCCATATCCGGTCCGGCTGTCCTTCTGCCACCGGCACCGAAAAGAGTTTCAAAGAAATCACTAAATCCGCCCATGTCACCATCACCGGTACTGTAATAACGAACTCCCTCCCCCCAATCAGGTGGGGGGGTGAAATTATCCCCATTACGCCAGTTTTTCCCTAGGCGATCATATTTCTCCCGGTTTTCCGGGTTGCTCAGGACCTCATAAGCTTCATTGATTTGTTTGAATTTTTCTTCCGCTTCGTCCTTTTTTTTCTTCCCCGTATGCAGGTCCGGGTGCCATTTGCGAGCCAGTTTTCTATAAGCTGCTTTGATATCTTTGGCCTCGGCATCTCTCCCCACACCTAGAACCTCATAATAATCCTGATATTGTACTGCCATGTTAAACAGCCTCCGTTATTATTTCTCTTTTAGTTTTCCTCATACTCAGCATCTATTACCTCGTCTCCCGGCTCACTGCCCTGATTTGCAGTTGATTCGGTTTTTCCCTGCTGGCATAAGACCTGCGCTGCTGTCTCCATGTCGGAGATAAGCTGATCGATTCTATCTGCGGAAGCATTTTCTTTTATAGCTTCTTTAAGTTCTTCCATTACTTTTTCAACTTTTGCCTTTTCCCCAGCTGGCAGACCGGCATCATTTTCCTTCAACAGCCTTTCTACCCGATAAACTGCCGCATCGGCTGCATTCAATTTCTCACTTTGCTCCTTTTTTCTGCGGTCTTCTTCCTGGAATTTCTCAGCGTCTTTGACCATGCGATCGATTTGAGCTTCATCCAGGTTGGATGAACCACTGATAGTAACCGTCTGTTCCTTGCCGCTGCTTTTATCTTTGGCACTCACCTTTAAGATACCATTGGCGTCTATATCAAAGGTTACTTCTATCTGTGGCAAACCCCGGGCGGCCAGAGGGATACCCTCCAGTTTAAACTGACCCAGAGTACGATTGTCCACCGCCATTTCACGTTCTCCTTGAAGAACATGTATATCCACCGCCGGCTGGTTATCCTCCGCGGTTGAAAATACTTCGCTTCTTCTCACAGGTATGGTAGTATTTCTCTCTATGATTTTAGTCATGATCCCTCCCATAGTTTCTACCCCCAGAGATAAGGGAGTGACATCCAGCAGGACTACGTTTTTCACTTCTCCCGCCAGTACCCCGGCCTGGATAGCTGCGCCAACAGCAACTACTTCATCCGGATTAACTCCCATGTTAGGTTTTTTGCCGGTTATCTCTTCAACCACTTTTTGTACACCTGGAATGCGGGTAGAACCTCCTACCAGGATCACTTCTTCTATGTCTACGGCGGTAAGCCCGGCATCTTTAATAGCATTTTCAACCGGCTCCCGCAGGCGTTCCAAAAGATCATGTATTAAATCTTCAAATTTTGCCCGGGTCAATTTCATGTCCAGGTGCTGAGGGCCGCTGGCATCTGCGGTAATAAAGGGCAGACTGATATGGGTTTCCATCATACTGGAAAGCTCCATTTTAGCTTTTTCGGCGGCTTCAGTAAGACGCTGCAAAGCCTGCTTATCTTTCCTCAAGTCGATACCAAAGTCCTTTTTATACTCTTCGGACATCCAATTAACTATGGCTTTATCAAAATTATCGCCTCCCAGGTGAGTGTCACCACTGGTCGACTTGACTTCAAATACCCCATCTCCGACTTCCAGTATGGAGACATCGAATGTGCCTCCTCCCAGGTCAAATACCAGTATGGTCTCGTTTTTCTTCTTATCCAACCCATAGGCCAGAGAAGCTGCGGTAGGTTCGTTAATAATACGCAGCACATTTAATCCTGCAATTTTTCCTGCATCTTTAGTAGCCTGTCGCTGGGCATCATTAAAATAAGCAGGTACGGTAATAACTGCATCACTTATCTTTTCCCCCAGATATTGAGAGGCATCTTCGACTAGTTTTTGCAGAACCATAGCAGATATCTCTTCCGGCGAATAGAATTTTTCATCGACTTTAAAGCGTACCGAATCATCCTTACCTTTGGTAATAGTATAAGGTACTAATTCTCTTTCATTTTCCGTTTCCGAGTAGCGGCGGCCGATAAACCTTTTAACTGAGTAAAAAGTCTTCTCCGGATTTAAAGCCCCCTGCCGCTTGGCTACCTGTCCTACCAGTCTTTCATTAGCAGATTTAAATGCAACAACCGAAGGGGTAGTTCTTGCTCCTTCGGCGTTCACTATTACGGTGGGGTTGCCACCTTCTATTATTGCTACAACTGAATTAGTTGTACCCAGGTCAATTCCAACAGCTTTCGGCATATTGTCAACCTCCTTTTTTCCCTATTGTCAATAATTGCCTAATAATCATACTCCTTAAAATGGTTTTTTTGCCTGTGCCAATATCCCTACATAATCATGTATGAAAGTATCAAATTGGATATCTTAAGTTAAATTATAATAGCATTTCGCGCAATAGTCAATAATAGTCAAGGTTTTTTGGTAACATTTTAGATGCTTTTTTTTGCAGCTGAGTAAGTTAAATTTAATCAAGGTCAGGGGACACACCAGGGTAAGAGCCAAGGAACATGCTGGTTTAGTTACATCAAAAGAAGGAATAGACCTGGGGGTCTCAGGCTAAGGAAAGGGGCCACACCAGGTTAAGAGCCCGAGTTCTTTGGGCGTTCTAGCAGATGGTGGGTAATAGAATGAGAGTCTCGGGCTAAGGTCAGGGGACACACCTACCTTGGAGTTCCTGGGTTGCAGGAATGTCCCCATTACATGGAATGTCCCATGCCCACCTAATTAATAGATATCCAGCATACCTTCGGCTATTTCTTTGAAAACCGGGGCGGCATCTGCGGCTCCTGAGGTTCCATCTTCTACCAGTACTACTATCGCCCAGCGGGGTTTGTCCGCCGGGAAAAACCCCGCAAACCAGGTATTCAAAATTTCTCTTTCTTCATCATCATTTTTAACTATCCCCTCCTGGCTGGTAGCGGTTTTGCCTGCTGACTGTACTGTCTTCAGAGCGGCAGTTTTTCCCGTACCTTCTTTTACGGTCTTTATCATCAAATCCTGCACTATCCGAGCCGTTTTCTCGCTGATCACCTGTTCTTTATCGGGATTGTCCAGGGATGTTTTTACTCCTTGCTTATCTACCGAATAGCGGACCAGCGATGGTGGTGCCCATTTACCGTTATCAGCTATAGTCGCAACCATTGAAGCAATCTCCAGGGGGGTAAGCATAACCCCCTGCTGCCCCAGACAGGCATTAGCCAGAGCCGGTTTCACCGGTTCGATGTTTACATAAGAATAATCTCTGTCACCGTTATAACCCAAAAGAGTTTCATCAGTTATATGAAATTTCTCGACATAATCCAAGAGCCGGTTCCTGTTTAGCCTCAATCCTATCTCAATAAAGGAAGGATTGCACGACATGGCAAATGCCTCCGGGAAAGTCAACTTTCCATGCCCTTCTTCCTTCCAGCAGGAAATGGAAAGATCCTCAGAAAATTTGTAGCTGCCCGGGCAAAAAAATTCATCATCCAATCCAACTGCTTTTTCCTCCAGGGCTGCCGAAGCAACCAGTATCTTAAAAATAGATCCGGGATGATACCTGCTTAAGGCCCGGTTAGTAAGGATACTGCGCCCGTCATTCTCAATCAATTGTTCTATATCTGCATAAGGATCAAAAGTTGGCCTGCTGGCCATAGCCAGGACTTCTTTGGTGCTGACGTCTAAAACTACGACTGCGCCTTTTGACACCTTTTCATTCATGGCCTTTTCAACCAGCTCCTGTACCCGGCTGTCTATGGTCAAAACCAGACAGCTTTTTTCACTATCCTGCTCCTGCCGCATTCGAAACATTAGTCCCTGAATGGTGATTCCACGTGCATCCTGTACTGATACTATCTCCTGTCCAGGTTCACTCCCTTCCAGGACATCATTATACAGTTTCTCTAACCCTGCTTTTCCTGAACTATCTTCACCTTTACCTACATAACCCAGCAGGTGGGCGCAAAAACCATCATTTCTATATCTTTTTAAAACGGGGGCAACTATTACCCCGCTAAGACCTGAATCATTAATAGCCTCGATTTCCTGCTGCTCAAGATCTGCCGCAATTCTGATAATACTTCCCCTGGCTGCATTGGCTTCCTCAAGTCTTTTTTTAATTTCTGTGCTGTTGGTATGTTTAAGACAGGCGGCCAGGATTTTTGCAGCATCAGCAATTCTTTGTTCTTCATTAGCTGCCATGCTGCTGCTGACTTTTATATCCCCGGGAAGGCAATAAAGGGCAGTAGAGGTTATACTTTCCGTTAAAAGCAGATGATTACGATCGTAAATTTCACCCCGGGACCATTCTTTGATCTCTATCTGTTTGTTTCTCATAGCCGCTGCTTCTCTGGCTATGACAGGTCCCTTGACCAGCTGGTAGTAGGCTATAGCGCCTGATAAAAACAGGAATATAACCAAAAAAACACACATCAGACCGGCAATACGGTACTTGTTAATCAAAAGAGAACCTCCTTGTAAAGCCTATATTTGTATAATTGGCTGTCAAGGAGGTTGTTATACTGTTAATTATCGATTATTTCTACCGGAAATGGTAAGGTGGTGAGTATGTCGAGAAGCTCAGGTCTGGTATCCACAGTGCCCCTGATAATTACAGTCCCTTCCCTCTGGCTGATGGTGGAAACAATACCGAGATGTTCGTAGGCTTCTATAATTTTGGTCAACAGGTCTATATCTTTTACCGCTACCCTGGCATATATGTCGTTCTTTATTTTAGGCACCTGCCCTTCTCAGTATGGAACTTTCTGGCACCGGCTCAGAGCTGGGAATCAATACTCTTTGCCTGGGGTGCCGGGCCCGGTCTATTTCCTGTCCTTCTTTATCATACATAGAGTATATCTCCAGCTTCTTGACCCCCTGTCCAGGCAGCATGATTTCCATATCCTCACCCGGCCCAAAATTAGCTCGCTGTTCGATCTCCAACATTTTTCTTTTAGAATCGTAATCTTTTACTATTCCGCAAAAATCAACTCTCATATGCTGAGTATTTTTATTGATGTCCTGGAGTAATGGAGATTCTCCTTCCAAAAAACCATTGGTAAAGGGTCTGGTAGCAGTACTGGAAAGCTCATTGACCCAGGTATTGATTTCTTCCTCGGTGAATTCACATCCATCAGCCGCATACTGATCTATAGCACTACGATAAGTGGAAGCTGCACTCGCTACATATAAAGGACTTTTCATTCTGCCCTCAACTTTAAAAGCATCTATACCGGCCTCTATTAGTTGGGGAATATATTCTATAAGACAGAGATCCCGCGAATTTAATATATAGGTTCCTTTTTCATCCTCATGAATGGGAAAATATTCTCCTGCTCGCTTCTCTTCCATCAATGTATATGAATAACGACAGGGATGAGCACATTCTCCCCGATTGCCGCTCCTGCCCGCCATGTAGTATGATAACAAGCAGCGGCCTGAATAGGAAACACACATTGCTCCATGAACAAAGATTTCTATCTCCACCTCTGCCTTGCTTTTTATCTCTATTATCTCCTCCAAGCTAAGCTCACGTGCCAGTACGATTCTTTTTGCTCCCAGCTCACTGTAAAATCGAGCGGTTTCATAATTGCTCACACTGGCCTGGGTGCTTATGGTAACCGGCAGCTGCGGAGCATACCGGGAGGCTATTTTCATCACCCCCGGGTCCGAAATTATCAGACCATCTACACCAACAGCAGCCAGCTGCTGCAGATATCCGGGTAATTGTACTAAATCATGGTTGCGGGCCAGTACATTGACAGCTGTGTAGACCTTTTTTTGTCGGGCATGGGCAAATTCAAGCCCCTCCTCAATCTGAGGCATACTCAAATTCCCCGCATAGGCACGCAGGCTGTATTCCTTACCACCCAGGTAAACGGCATCTGCTCCGAACAAACAGGCGGTTTTTAATTTTTCCAGATCTCCTGCTGGCAGTACTAGTTCAGGGCGTCTCATAAGCAGGGCCTCCTCAATAAATAGGGAAGTAGGGATAATGACCCCCTTACCACCTTCCTCACTCCCTTTTATGCACTTATTCTATGTAACATGCTTTCGCCTGTAAATGTTCACTGTAGGTTTTGCTGAATTGGTGGCTTCCATCTCCCCGGGCTACGTAATATAAATATTCATGCTGCTCCGGGTTTAAAGCCGCATCAATAGCCGCCTTACCTGGACAGGCAATAGGTGCCTGGGGAAGTCCGGAATATAGGTAGGTATTATAAGGTGAATCAATCTCCAGATCTTCATAATAAATGATGTCTTTTTCATCATTGTTCAGTATATATAAAACGGTAGCATCGATCTGCAACAGCATGCCTTTTTCCAGGCGATTTTTTATAACTCCGGAAATAGTCTTTCTTTCATCATCGGCCATAGCTTCTTTCTCAATCATCGATGCAATGATAATGGTATCATAGACATTCATACCGTGATCCAAAGCCTGCTGTTCAAATTCTTCGGCCCAAAGCTTTTCAAAATTGCCCAGCATGGCATTTACGATTTCAGCGGCACTAGTGTCTTCAGCTATCACATAAGTATCCGGAAACAGAAAGCCTTCCAGATAAGATTTACCTTCCCCCGGATCAGCCAACTGAAGAAATTCGTAATTGTAATCCGTATTTATCGCTTGCTGCCATTCCTCGATGGTACAGATGTCCTTTTCAACCAGCAGTTCTCCTATTTTGTCCACCGTGTATCCTTCTGGTATGGTGAAAGCGATGGTAACTACTTTCCCCACCGAGATATCTGCTGCTATTTCCCGTAACGATTGGCTGCGGTTGAATTGATAGTGCCCTGCTTTTAAGCTGCTGTCCAAACCTTTATGGCGGCAATAGGCTAAAAATAAAGTTTCATTCCGGATAAGCCGGTTGCTGTAAAGAAGCTCTGCCACCTGACTGGCAGTATTGTTTTCGGCTATTCTAATGTCTATACAGGTATTATCTCCAGGATCGACTGGATCAAGTTGCATCAACAATATGTAATAACCGGTCAATGTGAGTCCAACCAGTAATAATATGAGTATCATAACCACCCGGGTCACTTTTTGATTCATCATCAGCTTTAACTCACTCACTTCTTTACACCTTTCTCCAGGATGCTTTTTACTTAACTATCTTCAGGCTGTCCCTCTATCTGCGGATCTCCATCATTGTCCGCTTCAGGTTCAGCCTCCGGAATATCACTATCCTGATCCTCATCTTGATTATCCCCTTCAATATCGGTTTCACCATCTACCGGGGGTTCAAGCGGGTCTATTATTTCTTCTGCTCCGGGAGGCCCTACATAGGTGATTTCATCAAAAGGTTTATATCTGTCCAGTGCCAGCATTTCACTGCTTATCAGCTGCTCGGCATTATCATAATAAGCGCGGAAAGACCTGACTACATACCCGGGAAAACCTTTATGGTCTACCCGGCTCTCACCCGTTTTTATTTCAGGATCAATTTCATCCCGATATTCGAACGGGATGATCTCATCTACAACATGACTGGTCTTGATATTTTTCTTATATTCGAGATGTCCGTATATATTTATGCTTAGCTTTCCGCCCCCC
Organism: Syntrophomonas sp.; assembly: GCA_016841875.1. GTDB lineage: Bacteria > Bacillota > Syntrophomonadia > Syntrophomonadales > Syntrophomonadaceae > JAAYJK01. The sequence goes on along the minus strand of JAENYG010000009.1, from coordinate 85,216 downwards.
GCCAAGACCCTAATATATACCGGATAATCGGTATTATTCTTGAAGCGAAAATCGCTGGCTCCATAAGCAACTGTAGCATCCAAACCGAGCGGTACATAGGATACTGCCAGTCCATGATTATGTCTTTCAACTATATCCAATCCAGCCAGGAGACACGCGTTATATAGGGTAGAAGATACCTGGCATATTCCCCCTCCCAGTCCGGGTTCCAGAGTATCGCCTACGATCACCGGGGCATCCCGAAAACCTGTGGCCAGGGTACGTGGACCTACAGTTTTATTAAATGAAAATTCTTTTCCCGGTCTTACTATGCTGCCATTGATCAAGTTGGCTGCTCTGGTAAGATTGTGGCTCCTATCTATTTCAGCTACCTTATACCAGGTAATATACGAGGCCAGTTCACCCATAACTTCAAGATCCTTAGCGGTAACTTCCGGTGATTGTTCGATTATGGTTATTTTTGCTTTTATCGGCTCCAGCCCTCCCCACTGACTGGGAATCTGCTTAAAAGTTGCCGTTATGTCTACTGTCCGGCCGCTAACTTCGGGAATAACCACCAGCCCCTGGCTGGGATCCATATCAAGCTCGGCATCAACCGCTTCTTGCCCCAGTATTTCGTTCCACGTGTTCAGCATCTCCTGCTTAAATGCACTATCACAGGATACCGGTACCGAATAATCATATTCCCTGGACCCGTTGAGATTGGTTATTTTAGATAGTATATCCCGATCTCTTTCCTCTTGAAATATTTTTTCTACTGCTTGGCTGGCATTGACCTGCTTGCATACATCTCGCATTACCGTGCTAAACTGATAATCATCAGCATAAAATACAATCGGTATGGCATAAGCATTATCCAGATATGACTGCAATTTCTGCTTGACCTCTTCCGGAGAACAACCCTGAACTGATATTCCCGCAATTTTAACACCAGGCAGAAACTTATCTGATAGGAAGAATTGCTGGTAAAAATATCCGCCAACTCCAGCTAAAATAGCGATAACTATCAACAAAACCCCAACGTAAACTCTTACTTTCCCCTTAAACAAAGCCCATCCCCCAAAACCGCCTGTATTCTACCTAAATTATACTATAACATAAAGACTAACTTATATATTGTAACCCATAGTAACAATTTTTTACAATAAAAAAAGAAGCCCGGAGGCTTCATTTTTTTTAACTTAAATTTCTTCGTTTTCTGTTAGTTCCTGCCATACATCGGCGACCATTTCCCACTCTTCATCATCATCTATGTCAGCAAGAAATTCGTTGCCTTCTTCGTCATACATTACCTTAAATATTACTACTCCGCCGTCTTCGACTTCTCCATCCGAGTTGTCTTCTTCTGCTTCTTCAAAAAAGAATTCATCCAGTGGCAGCAGAACCCGGTACTTGTTATCCTGAATATCCAACTCGGCAATCAGTTCAAACTCCATCTCTACGCCTTCTTCATCTACCAGTACCAGCACAGGGTATTCTTCCTCAAAAAGTTCTTCGTCGCTCATATATTCACCTCTTCTTTCAAGCTACAGCAATTCTATAGTTTGCCTGTTGATTTGTCAAATAGCTTTTCCATAATAAGTTAATAATTTATGGCCTGACCCCATCCAGATAATTTTGTAGAATGGTTACTGCGGCAAGTTTATCAATGACTTTTTTCCTTTTGGATCGAGAGACATCCGCTTCCAGCAGAACTCTCTCAGCAGTTACGGTGGATAATCGCTCATCCCAGAAGGTAGTTTTAATACCGGTAAATTCTTCTAGTTGGATGGCAAACTCCTTGATTTCTAAGGCTTTGGGGCCGATACTGCCGTCCATATTCAACGGCAGCCCCACGACAATCATCTTCACCTCATGACTAATACATAATCTATGAATATGTTCCAAATCCTGTTGCAAACTTTTGCGTTCAAGTACGGAATGCCCACCGGCTACTATTTCCATGGGGTCACTTAATGCAATCCCTATTCTTTTAGTTCCCACATCTAAGCCCATTATTCTCATAAAAGGAACTCCTTATACTACCAAAAATTAATCCCCATGCCGAGCATGGGGATGTCAGCCCAATGATAAAAATGAATATCTGCGTTATTTCAATAAGCCCGCTCAATCAATGTACTCAAGTACGCCTCAATCGCGAGCTTCTTTCATGCCTTGATCTTCATTTCTGTCATTAACCTGGCATCTTGCCGACCTTGTCGACAATATGAAATCCCCATGCCGAGCATGGGGATATATCGCAATTGTTTTATAAGCTGGTCAAGTACTCTTTTACCAGCACTTCCATAATCTCATCCCGGTCAACTTTGCAAATTAGGCTGCGGGCATCATTATGACTCGTAATATAAGCTGGATCACCTGAGATCATATACCCAACCATCTGGTTAACTGGATTGTATCCCTTCTCTTCCAGCGATTTATATACGGACTGCAGAATCTCCTTGATGCGTTCCTCGCCTTCTCTTTCTCGTTTAAAACTGACTGTTTCCCCCATTCCTTGAGTCATACACCACACCTCCTCTTATGCAAAGATTTCTACATTTGCTCTACAAATCCCTTTGTTTATGCCAGGATTTTTTCAACCATTTCCCGAGCAGCAGTCAGAGCCTCATCCAATTTGCTTTTATCCCTGGCACCAGCCTGTGCCATATCCGGGCGTCCTCCCCCACCGCCACCTGCAATTTTGGCAGCAGTCCCTACAATATTACCGGCATGAAGGCCTCTCTCAATTAGATCTTTGCTTACAAAGGATACCAGAGAAACCTTATCCTGGCTAACCGACGCTAAGAGTACTATTCCACTGCCCAGTTTATCTTTGAGCATTTCCGCATTTTGCCTTAAGGTACCTGCATCCTGGGCTTCAACCTTTTCTATCAATACCTTACTGCCGGAAAGATCGTAAGCCTTGTTGATCAAGTCCTCACTAGAAGCACGAGATATTTTTCCTTTTAAGTTTTCTATTTCTTTTTCGTATTCCTTTACCATATGCTGTAAGGTTTCTATTTTATTCCCTACTTCGGCTGGAGCTGCCCTCAGAGCTGAAGCAGCAGCTTTCAATGTCTTTTCCATCCCACTGAGATATTCCCGGGCCCCTCGTCCTGTCAAAGCCTCTATTCTTCGGAGACCCGACCCCACACTACCCTCAGATAGTATTTTAAAGGTCCCTATTTGTCCGGTGTTCCTAACATGGGTACCACCGCAGAGTTCCATGCTGACTCCTTCAACTTCGACCACCCGCACCTGTTCATCGTATTTCTCACCAAACAGGGCTATAGCTCCATATTCCCTGGCATCTTCCAGACCAGTGACCTGTGTCTTTACTTCATGTACTCCCAGGATAAACTCATTAACCATGTTTTCTATCCTCAGCAGTTCATCTTCCGATAGGGAAGCCAGATGGGAAAAGTCAAATCGTAATCTGGAAGGCTCTACCAGCGAACCTTTCTGCTGGGCATGGTCCCCCAGAACTTGTCGCAGAGCTTTATGCAGCAGGTGGGTAGCAGTATGGTTTCTGGCAATATCAAATCTCTGGGTTTCACTTACCTGCAGGCTTACTTTTTCACCAGTCTTCAGGCTCCCCTGTACCCTGCCTTCATGGACAATACAGCTGCCCACTTTCTGTACATTCTCAACTGACATTTCCCCCTCATTTCCGGTTATCACCCCGGTATCAGCGACCTGTCCGCCACTTTCGGCATAAAAAGGAGTATTGGCAGTAACCACTAATACGTCATCTTCAACTGCTTCGTCTATTAAACGATCTCCTTTGATAATGGCAATTATGGTTGATTCATCTTTGGTATCCTCATAACCGGTAAAAATGGTTGGTCCAGCAGTTACACCCTGCATAAGTTCAGATATAATGATGTCTTGAGCAAATGCTCCTGTGGACTTATTAGCCTGTCGGGCCCTCTCCCTCTGCTCCTCCATCATCTGGTTAAACCCATCTGTATCAACTACCAGGTGATTCTCCTCAGCTACATCTTCAGTTAAATCCAGGGGAAAACCATAGGTATCATAAAGCATAAAAGCTTCAGTCCCGGGGATTATTCCAGTGTCCCTGGACTTTACTCCCGCTATTATTTCTTCAACTTTTTTCAAACCTTCATTAAGCGTTACCAGGAAGCGATCCTCTTCCATTTTAATTACTTCTTTGACAAATTCCTTCTTATCTTCTATTTCAGGATAAGCATCTCTCATTATATCGGCTACCACATCTACGTTTTTATAAAGGAAAGCCTCTTGTATACCCAGAGAACGCCCAAATCTAACCGCCCGCCTCAATATCCTTCTTAAAACGTATCCCCGTCCATCGTTGCTGGGCAGCACTCCGTCACTTATAAGAAAAGTACAGGCTCTGCTGTGATCAGCGATGACTCGGAAGGGAAATCCTTTTTCCCCCTGGTCATATTTAATCCCGGTCATTCTTTCGATACTGTCCATTAAAGGAATAAATAAATCGGTATCAAAATTACTGTCTACTTTCTGTAATAGGGAAGTTAATCTTTCCAGACCCATGCCGGTATCGATACTAGGCCGCGGAAGAGGATTCAAATTACCCTCCTCGTCCCGGTTATACTGCATAAATACCAGATTCCATATTTCTAACCAGCGATCACAATCACATACTCCCAGGGCGCACTCCGGCTGTTTACATGCATAGTCTGCTCCCCGGTCATAATGTATCTCACTGCAGGGACCACAGGGACCAGTATCACCCATAGCCCAAAAATTATCCTTTTCCCCCATTCTAATTATGCGTTCCGGTGCTACTCCGGCGACCTCCTGCCACAGTTTTTCTGCTTCATCGTCATCCTCATAAATGGTGATCCATAGATTCTCTTTTGGAAGCCCGGCCAGTTCAGTAAGGAATTCCCAGGCATACTGTATTGCTTCTCGTTTAAAGTAATCGCCAAAGGAGAAATTACCCAGCATCTCAAAGAAAGTGTGATGACGGGCAGTTCTTCCCACGGTATCCAAATCGTTGTGTTTTCCACCCGCTCGCACACATTTCTGGGCTGTTGCTGCCCTTTGATAAGTTCGCTTATCTATACCCAGAAAGACATCTTTAAACTGGTTCATTCCTGCATTGGTAAATAATAATGTAGGGTCATTCACTGGGACCAGCGAAGAACTCGATATTACTGTATGCCCCTTATTTTCGAAATAATCTAGGAAAGCTTTTCTCACTTCTCCACTATTTCTCACGACCAGGCCTCCTCTTTCCCGACAATACTTTTTTCTTATCTATTTTCTGGTATAAAACCTTTTGTGTCAACTTTTAACAAGTATTTTAGCATATTCTTCAAGCTGCAAAGCGCAGATATACCCAGGAAATAGTTACCTTAATCATAGCAGCAACTGGCACTGCAAACAATATGCCCCAGATTCCGTAAAGATTCCCTCCAGCCAGCAGGGCAAATATTATAAACAAGGGATGCATTCCCAGTTTACCTCCCAGTATCCTGGGGGTTACGATATTACTTTCAATTTGCTGCACTATAACTATAGCTGTGGTCTGATATACTGCCAGCCGAAAAGATTCTGAATAGGCGATAAGGACCGCAGGAATTCCTCCTATGAATGGACCAAAATAAGGAATCAAATTGGTGACTCCTGCCAACAGGCCTATAATTAGAGGGAATTTAACCCCTAGAATCAAGGCTGATAAACCGACCAGAGTGCCCACAATTGCTGCTATCAAAAGGCTACCCTTAATCCCATCAATCAATACTCGATCAATATCTGCCGCCAGAGTCTGCAGTTCCCGCCTGAATCCGGGTGAAAACAGATTCAGTATCCCTTCTCGAATCTTTTCCCAGTCCATTAGAATGTAAAAGGCTAAAATGGGGGCTAAAATAAGAATGAAAATTTTGCTTAAGAAATTATAAATACCTTCTATGAAGTTTTGCAGCCCCTTAAATACTGCGCCTTCAATTTTTTTTACGTTAGTTTCAATAAGTCTATCTATCTGGGCAGGTTTGGAAATACCATCAATGTCTTCCACAATCTGTTCGGCCTTTTCCTCGAACTGAGGGTACATTTCCACCAGATGCCCAGCTTCATTTATCAGGCTGGGAACACCCCAATATAGAATAAGTCCCAAAACGCTCAATACTATAAGATAAAGAATCAATATGGCATATAGCCGATTAAAACCTTGTTTTTGCATATACATTATCGGGTGATATAAGAAATAAGCCATGATACCCCCCAGAGCAAATGTTGTAATCACATCTAGCACCAGGTAAAAAAAATAAGAGGCAGCTAACGCCACCCCTGCAAAGATCAGATAACGGAACCAATGGTTGGAACTCAGTTTCACTGTCAACCCTGCTTCCTCATTGAATGATCGATATCCTGGCTCATGTTACTCAAAAAATTGATGGCGTTGCTGGTACTGTCTTTTAGCTGGCGGCCTGCACTGCTTAATTCATTTTCATTGTTTAAATAAAACATGGTTGCTGCAGCTCCTATTACTGCTCCTAATAATACTGCACTAAACATATCCTTCAACTGTGTCACCTCCAAGTCTTCACAATATCTGGGATGATTCCTCAACGGCCAGCAGTGACCCATCTTCCCCTACTTCATACAGATTTAATCGCCCTCGATGATAATTGAATTCCAGATAGCAGTTCCAACAATAATACTGATCGCTGCCCACCTTGCCTACCTGCAGCCCACCACAAACCGGACACTTATTTACCAAGTATTTTCTCTCCCTTCATTACTCACGACCGCACTTTCAGCACTTTTCCAAGATATTTGCTCCAGGTTTATCTCTTGTCGGCCATGCAGCAAATCTCCAATGGCTCCTGAAAAAACTTCTATGCCCAGTACCTTTTTGTCCCGGGCCGAAAGTATAAAATCACTTACTTTTCCCAATTCCCGCCCATTATTATCAAATACTATGTCTCCCAGCTTTTGTTCATATATTGATAATTCTTCCCCATGCTTGTAGGACTTAATACAGTCCACATCTCTAATCAGCAGAGTTTCTTCTCCCAACCATATATCCTTACTCAATATCATTCCAGGCGGGTTTCCCACCCTCTCGATCACCACATAACTAAGCCTGAAATCGTCACCAATAACTGCTTTTTGAACTGTCCCCACTACTTCAGCACTATTTTCCAGGAAGACCGGCATCTGCTTAATATGACGCAGTTTCATTTCGATTTCTCCCTTCCATCCTAAAAATATTGTTTCCCTTAAAATAAAAAAAATGCGTTTTTCAACGCATTTAGAAGATTACTGATATCTTAGGGGAAGTCAAAAACTCCTGAATTTACCATGGTAGTTCCTTTTCGCTCCAATGGTCTAATTACAGAGATAGAAATAGTACGGCTGCTTATTTTTCTTAATAGCAGCTAAATGCTGCTCGCCTGGTCAAAAGCCGTACCTAAAGAGGAGTTATTCTGCTTATTTAGTGTGAACCAGTAATAAATAAGATAAGACATACCTCAATTAAGAGCTTTCACGATTATTCCTCCGCCCAGCACATAGTCATCCAGATAGTATACTGCTGACTGTCCACCAGTAATGGCTCTTTGCCGATTTTCAAAGGTAAGCCGCAGCAAACTATCTTGGTCCTTTTCCAGCTGGGCTGAAGCTGGTTGGCTGGCATACCGGATTTTCGCCTGCACCTGGACTGGATAATCAATATTTTCTTGATAAATAAAATTGTTATCCGCGGTCAACAGGCAGTCATGGTATAACTCCGTCTCGTCACCTACTATCAGTCGGTTATTCTCTGCATCCAGCGCTACCACATAGATTGGCCGGCCGGCACTTATTCCCAACCCCCGTCGCTGTCCAATAGTATAAAAAGGAAGCCCTCGATGACTTCCTAGAATATTTCCATTCAAGTCAACTACCTTGCCCGGACGGTGCTCTGCTTTATCCTGTATAAATTCCCGGTAATCATCATTAATAAAACATATTTCCTGGCTTTCTGGGTTTTCGGCCCCTTTTATCCCTGCTTCCCTGGCCATATCTATTACTTCGGTTTTGTTCAACCTGCCCAGGGGAAACAGGCTGACAGCCAGCTGCTGCTGATTTAACCCATACAAGAAATAACTCTGGTCTTTGGATTCGTCTAAACCCTTTTTTAACCGATACCGATTGCTATCGCTATCCAACTCTACCTGTGCATAATGACCGGTTCCCACCTTATCAAAACCCTGCTGAAGTGCATAATCCAGTAAAGCTCCAAATTTGATATGCCGATTGCATTCAACACAGGGATTAGGAGTAAGACATTTTTCATAGCTGCAGTGAAAATATTCTATGACTTTTTCATAGAATACCTTTCTTAAATCCAGCACCTCATGGCTTATACCCAGATATCGTGCTGCTGCCGCTGCCGGCTCCACTGCTTTTAAATCCCAATTGATCATGGTCAAGCCGGATATATCATAACCTTTTTCTTTAAGCAGCAGGGCCGCTACAGTACTGTCTACCCCCCCGCTCATTAATACTGCTATTTTCACCGTAGACCTCCTTTACCGGTCATTGTAACATTATATATACAAGCCAGCCCAGAAAACAACCATATGACACAAGGGGACGTTTTTGGTGTGTCATTCTTCTTCAAGAATGACACACCAAAAACGTCCCCTTGTGTCATTCACCAAAAACGTCCCCTTGTGTCATTCACCAAAAACGTCCCCTTGTGTCCCTTGTGGGATATTGTTTTTTTGTTTTATAATAACGGCAGTAATTATTGCCATTAATGGAGGCAGAAAAATGGATTTGTTTGATCTGGGGAAAAAGGAGCTTAATACACCTCTGGCCTATAGAATGCGCCCCCGCAATCTGGACGACATAATCGGACAGGACCATGTGGTAGGGCCTGGCTCCAGTTTGCGAAAATTAATTGATAAGGACCAACTGCACTCAATGATACTGTTCGGTCCACCCGGAACTGGCAAAACCAGTATCGCTGGCATTATTGCCGATATGACCAGTGCCCATTTTGAATCTATCATGGCAGTCAGCGCAGGAGTGAATGAGATCCGAAAAATTGCTGCTGATGCATCTCAAAAGCTTAAATATTATCAGCAGAAGACTATATTATTTGTAGATGAAATCCACCGCTTTAACAAGAGTCAGCAGGATGTATTACTGCCTTTTGTTGAAGATGGTACTCTGCTGTTGATTGGTGCTACTACAGAAAATCCTCTGTTCGAACTTAATAATGCATTATTATCACGTATTAAGCTTTATATATTGGAACCTCTGGAGGAAAAACACCTGACCACCATTATCAATAACACCCTTACAGATAGAGAACACGGATTGGGAAACTTAAAGATATCTATCAATAATGACAGTATAGAGGCGGTTGCTGCAGCATGTAAAGGGGACGCTCGGATGGCACTGAACATTCTGGAAACAGCAGTGAATTCTTTTTTAAGTGAAGATGGTACTTTAGTAATTGACCTTGACCTGTTGCAAAAAATTCTCTCCCGGCCGATGGTAAAATATGACCGCCAGGGTGACAGTCATTATGACAGTATCTCAGCTTTCATAAAAAGCATCCGGGGTTCGGATCCTGATGCGGCCGTATTCTGGCTGGCAGTCATGCTGGAAGGGGGTGAAGATCCCATGTTTATAGCCCGACGCCTGGTGATCCATGCTGCTGAAGATATAGGGCTGGCAGACCCCTATGCTCTTACCCTGGCTAATGCAGCAGCAAATGCGGTTCAACTTATCGGCATGCCTGAAGCCAGAATTCCCTTAGCTGAGGCAACTATATACCTGGCAACAGCACCCAAAAGCAACAGCAGTCTGCTGGCCATAGAAAAGGCTTATACTGCGGTAAGAGAATCCAAGAAAATTACGGTTCCTTTACATATAGCTGATTCTTCTCATTCCCAAGCCAGGCAGCTATTAGGCAAGGGGCAGGGTTATAAGTACCCTCATAATTACGGTGGATATGTTAGCCAGAGCTATCTCCCTGAAGACCTTGGCGAAACAGTATTTTATGAGGCTGGCAGCGAGGGCTACGAAATTAGAATCAAGAAGTTCCTGGATAAAGCAGCCTCGCGAAAAGATCAGTAATTCAGCAGCAAAAAGATGGAGGTGCAGTTTCAATGAAACGAGTTACTATGGGTAATTTTATTTTCTGTTCACTATGTGAGACACCAGTTATGGGAAACGATTGTCAGGGTTGTGAATTTCTGATTCAGGAAGAGGAAATCAATTACTGTACTCATTCCGAAGAAGATGATGATGAGTAAAAACCCGTGATAAAATAGATCAGGAGGATCAATAAATCCTCCTGATCATATATAAGCGTTTATGTTAACCGGTAACTTCGTCGATTACCTTTTGCAGCTGGGCTTTGCCTTGAGCTCCTACAACTCTTTTTACTTCCGAGCCACCCTTAAAGAAGGATAGAGTAGGTATTGACCTGATACCGTACTGCATAGCCAGACTCTGGTTTTCATCAACATTTATCTTACCTACATTTATTTTTCCCAGGTTTTCATCTGCCAAATTTTCAACCACTGGACTCACCATACGACAGGGTCCACACCAGGGGGCCCAGAAATCAATCAGTACTGGCAGGTCTGATTCGAGTACTTCCTTATCAAAATTAACGCTGGTAATATCTTTGATACTTGCCATATTAATCCCTCCTAAATAATCTTCCAGCAACCAGGATTGCTTGACTTACTGTTTCCTGTATCGCTCCTAAACCTCCAATAGTTTCGATAATCATCAAGCTAGTATCCTTCAGCTTTTAGAATCTGCCATATGCTCAGCATAGCATAACTTGTCAGCTTATGCGAAAAATAACATATTTTTGGCCAGCATGTCAATCTTGCACACAGTATACCTCGGTAAATTTATTTTATTTTTTATTATGTCTATCATGGTACTTTAATAATCATCAAAATAAAACCTTATCATTAAGATTGGAATTATAAAATCCTTCTCATAAAAATTGATAAACAAGGACTAGTTGTTGACATATGCCCATTATTTTTATAATATGAACTTGGACTAAAAACTAGTTGAGCTTGAAATAATAAGTTAGACAGGGAGGCGCAAAATCAATTTAACTTTCTTAACCAAAATAAACAATAGGGAGATGAAAAATATGAGATTAGCCATAGCTAGAACTGGTAATGAAGCTGCTCAGCATTTCGGGCACTGTGATAACTTCGTAATATATGATATTGAGGATCATAAAGTTATTAATCAGAGCGTTTTGCAGAACCCCGGGCATGAACCAGGTATTCTGCCACCCTTTTTGCACCAGCAGGGAGTTCATGTGGTAATTGCCGGAGGCATGGGTCAACGAGCTCGTGACCTTTTTGCGGAAAATAATATCCATACCATTACCGGATTAAGCGGCACGGTAGACCAGATCTTAGGTGCTTATTTGAGCAATACCCTGCAGGCTACCAATGAAACTTGTTCACATGAAGGACATGACCATGAACAAGACTGCCAACATGACCATAATTAAAGGGGGATGTTTCCCCCTTTAATTCATATTATCAACAAAGTCGACAATATGACAGACCGATAAAAGAAGTGAAAATAAAGGCATCAAAGAAGCACGCGATTGAGGCGTACTTGAGTACGTTGATTGAGCGGGCTTCTTTATCATTTGTGAGCTTTCGCGAACTCAATGGGGCTCCTGTAAGGACTTCCGAATTGTTTCGAGCGTAGTGAGCTTAGAATTGCACCCTTAATCATCTGTGAGCATTGCGAACATACATTGCACCTATAGTGGTACCGCAATGAAATGAAGGTACATCAGTTGCCCCGACCCCGGGGTTGTGCTGTAAGTGCACCCGTAATGGTGCCGCAATGAAATGAAGGCACATCAGTTGCCCCGGCACGGGGTGATCCCCGGAGGGGACTTTTGTCATCGGTCTGAATTAAAGGGGGATATTTCCCCCTTTACTTATTTGGGTATTATTTTTTACCATACTAGATAGTATACAGCCCCTGCAACTCCCATGGCAATCAAAGCCCATATTAATGTGCGAAGCAGGTCATGTCTAACCAGTTTAGACAATTCTTCCATAAGAGCTTCCTCCTCGTTCGATAATCACTAAATTATTATAACACAAATGGCATTATATATTAGCAGCTGCCTGCACTACTATACACCATATCTTATTCCCCTACCATAAGCACTGCATATTTTGATTACTTGCCTGACAATCACCCTAGACCATAAAGCTCCTGGAAGCAGAAATTCACTTTCGCACTCGGATGGGGGGAGCATGATGCTGGTCTGAGGAGCCCGTACCGGGCAACAGATGTGACTCCATAGAATTACGTCACTATTGATAACGTGGATTCCATGTTCGTGCCCTCACTACCATTAAGTAAACAGGCAGCTATAACCGAAATACAGCTTGAAGAGCAAGCATGCTTAGATAGAGAATCTGCCTTGATCAATTAGAGACCGGCTGCGTCATTAATGACGGCCAGCGGGAGTATCAGCAACCTTAATAGTGCAGTAACGAAGTGAATACACATCAGTTGTCCCGTTTCGGGGCTGTGCCAGGAGGTGCATCGTTAATTATGGCCAATTGGTGTATAGGTTGCGATCGGAGGGGCCGGCATGATAAAGCATCGTTTTCGCCTGTTCCCAAGTTATTACAATATGTCAACTGCGAAAGTTGTTTTAAAAAGTCGATTTTCCGAGGCTTTTATGGTTACATCGTTATTTTCATTAGATTAACGTTATTTATCACGTTTTATCGGCAGGATTTTGTATTATCCCTCTCGAATTATAGGAGTGAGTGGTAATGGTTTTTTGAGGGTAGTATGGGAAATATGTTAAAAGGGGGATTTATAATTATGTCGATTAACGAAGTGGTAATGGTCAGTGCGTGTAGAACGCCTATCGGAGATTATGGTGGAACGTTGCAGGGGGTAAGAGCAAACGATCTGTCGAAATTAGCCATAGCTGAAGCTGTTAAAAGAGCTGGTATTGATGCATCTACAATCGATGAACTGGTTCTGGGTATGTGCCTGCACCATGGTAATGGTTCGTGTCCGGCCCGTATAGTAGCTATCGAATCCGGCCTAGCCGATCGGTCATCTGCTAGTATGGTCAACCAGAATTGTGCATCAGCCATGCGTGCTCTTGAGATTGCAGCACATAGCCTTATGCTTGGAAAAACTGATATTGCTATAGTAGTGGGAACTGAAAGCATGAGCAATATTCCTTATCTCTCCCAGAACGCCAGATGGGGACACAGAATGGGCGATGGCAAACTTCAGGATGCCATGCTGTCAGATGGATTAGTATGTAAGTTGGCCGGCGGCATCCACATGGGTGGAACTGCTGAAAACATCGCTGAAAGATACGACATTACCAGAGAAGAATGCGATGAGTTGGCACTCATGAGCCACGTCAGGGCAGTTGCAGCCAATGATGACGGTCGTTTTAAACGCGAAATTCTTCCGGTAATGGTAAAGAAAGGCAAAAAAGAGATCCTGTTTGAAGCTGACGAGCATCCCATTCGTGGAGCCAGCCTGGAAACTATGGCCAGGTTATCACCTGCATTCAAGAAGGGCGGCGTAGTAACTGCAGCCAATGCTTCCGGTTTGAATGACGCTTCTGCTGCGGCAGTATTTATGACCAAGAAAAAAGCTGAAGAACTGGGAATCAAGCCCTTGATGAAACTTGTAAATATCTGCAGCGAAGGTGTGGACGCCAAGGTTATGGGTCTGGGTCCAGCTGTAGCTATCCCCAAAGTTCTCAAGCAGGCAGGCATGAACTATGATCAGGTTGACTACTGGGAAATCAACGAGGCCTTTGCAGCGCAAGTACTCGGAGTAGGCAAAATGATAAAAGAAGAAGCAGGCATTGAGCTTAATATGGGTACTCTGGACAAACCCGGCAACATCAACAACAATGGGTCCGGAATTGGTCTGGGTCATCCGGTTGGATGTACTGGATTAAGAATTATTGTCAGCCTCTATTATGAAATGGAAAGACTGGGTGTTACTAATGGTGGCGCATCCCTGTGTGTAGGCGGCGGTGCTGCTATGGCTTCACTCTGGACCAGAGATATTTAATAACCCACGATAATCGTATATATCTTTTAGTAATCTTGAAGCAGCAGGTTCGCCTGCTGCTTTTATTATTATTAGTTCATGGTAATAAAAATAATGGTAAAATGTTAGTAAATTAAGCATGTATTAGGAGAGTACAATTATGAAATCACTTGCTCTAGTATCTACTCATCCGGCCCAGGGTAAAACTACCATTGCAGTAAACCTGGCTGCCGGCCTCGCAAGACTTGGATATAAAACTATCCTCATAGAGACAGGCAATCCCGCCTTACTTAACTTGTGGTTTGATATCAGTGATGCTAATAAACCTCACGGCCTTAAAACATCCACTGACATGGGGTTCGATATCCTTATGCAGCCTGATCCAAATATTAATACCACTGATTTCCAAGAATATGATTTGCTTCTTGTAGACACCGGGAACGATGATCTGGCAGCATACCCGAATGTGCTAAATCATGTTGACCTGATTGCTGCCTGTACAGATTTGAGGTCTGAAGAAGCAGCAGCGCTCCCCTCACTGGATAAAATGATATCTCAAGCTACCGCAAATCAACATACTATCGGTCTGATCATACCCACTATGATAAATACTAAGGAATGGAGCAGTAACAGTGAAGTATTATTTGAATTAATGAACTATTTTGAAGAAGATGGAATAGCGGATATGATACCAGAATGAAGCGCGATTCATGATCTTCCCCTGGAGGGGAAGCATGTCTGGCAGCTGCCGGTACAGTATCGAAACCGTCAGGATGCCTTTGATCGGCTTTTACAGATGGTTTTATCTAAATTGCAGAAATAATCTCTGATTTCATAAGCACATGCAGTATGATTCACACCTGCCGGGTAACAGAAATTTAACAAGAAAAACACCTTTAGTTATTAGCGTGGAAAAGCAGACGGCCTTCTTTCACAGCTACCCCGGCCCGGCCAGTGTTCTGCAAAAAAGCCAGATAGGCTGCGGTACTGGTCATCAGCCGAAAATAATTGCTTTCTTTTACATCAAATACTTGATTATCAGCCAGTTTTTTTATTATTTGCTCTCGTGTACACTCTTCCTTGATGAGCTCTTCCATCAAGGCCAGATTGTTGATCAAAAGCTCATAATTGCTATTAATGATGCGGTCTTTATTCTCTACCAGCCCCCCATGGGAGAGGTATATCAATTCGCTCTTCTTTAACAATTCCAGACTATGGAACTGACTCTCAACATCTTCCAGGTGGGGGAAAGAATGTTTGGAAATAATTCTGGCTTCGCTCAAACTGTCACCGGCAAATAAGACTTTATCTGGTGTCTCTATTCCTATGTGCCCCAAACTATGTCCAGGGAGGTTCCATACCGTGAACCTCTCCCCCAGAAATTCTATTGAATCAGCATCTATGGCAGTATTAATGGTACCAGCAGGGACAGTGTAATACTTACTTTTTAAAGCCTGCATGGGTACGGAATGGTAAAGGGAATAAGCGGCTAAAACAGGATGGTTCAAATAGGCTGCTTCCATCGGGGAAGCATATATGCTGCACCCGGCAGCATCCTGTATATATTTATTTCCTCCGCTATGATCACCATGGGAATGGGTATTAATAATCCCAATAATATGCCATCCCCGGGCTTCTATTATCTTCATCGTCCGGCGAGCATACACTTCACCGGCACCACTATCAATAAGTATGCAGCTATTATCATCCAGAACATATATCCCTACGGAACTAGGATATTCAATTGCATATGTCCTGCCAGTAATTTTTTTTAATCTCAAACTGTTTATCCCCCATCTGACACCCAAATACAAAAGGCCTCTATATTAATGAGGTCCCCTAGATCCCAACTATGTAAGCCCAACTATAATATCTGGGACAGCTGCATATATACTGCATCAACAGTATTTTTCATCAGCAGTGCCGTAGTAACCGGTCCTACACCCCCTGGAACCGGAGTTATGAAACTGGCTTTTGCTGCGGCAGCTTCAAATTCGACATCACCAACCATTTTTCCATCCACACTATTTATACCGGCATCTATTACGATCGCATTATCCTTGACCCATGCACCTTTAATAAATTCAGGCACTCCCATAGCTGCTACCAATATATCGGCTTTCTTTATATGCGCTTTCAAAAGACCGGCTTTCGAGGTAAAGGAATGACAGATGGTTATAGTAGCGTTTTCAGCCAAAAGCAGCAGGCTGACCGGTTTGCCTACTATGCTGCTGCGACCAATGACCGTAACTTCTTTCCCTTTAATGTCTACGCCCGTAGATTTTATCAATTCTACAATTGCCAGCGCCGTGCAGGGCTTCAGCCCTCCAGCCCCCAAAACCATTCTACCCAGATTTTGAGGAGTGACTCCTTCTACATCTTTTGCACTATCGATACTCCACTGCATTTCACTAGCTTTGAGGTGACCTGGTAAAGGAAGATTAATAATTAAGCCATGTATGCCCGGATCCCGATTGACCTCTTCGATTACTTCCAGCATTTTCTCTCGGGAGATGTTCTCCTCCAACTGCCTGGATTCATACTTGATTCCAACTCTTTCAGCGGTACGCCTCTGGTTATCCAGGTAATACCTGGAAGCCGGATCAGAACCCACTTCAATAGTCGTCAAGCAGGGAAAAATATCTTTTTCCTTCAATTTATCCAATTGATGGGCAACTTCCATTAATATTTGATCTGCCAAGGGCTTTCCTTTTAACAATTTAGAATTCATTTCTTCTGTCATCCTTTTTTCTACCTCCACATGCATCTTATAGTAATTCAATATCATAATTATAATCTAAACGTTATGATTTCCGGCATTAAAATATCTTTTTCTGCCTGTATTAGAACATAACTTCCCATAGATACGGATCTTGGCAGGCTGGGACTGCCTGGGTTGATAAGCCAGATCCCATCCTGGAACTCACAGCATGGTACATGGGTATGACCAAAAACTACTATATCTGCCCCTATTTCCTGACCATGATAATAAATATTATTGAGAGTGGTCTTAACCTTATGCTGATGTCCGTGAATGATACAGAAACGATACCCGGCCAGATCCAGAATCTTTTCCCGCTTACCCCTTTTGCCAGTATCGCAATTACCTCTGACCCCAGCAAAATCAATACCCAGGTGATATGCCAGCCTTATTCCATCGGCATAAAAGTCACCGGTGTGCAGCAGGTAATCAGGTTTTTTCCCCTCGAGTTCACTTTTTACAGCATCTATCCGGCCATGAGTATCACCGGTTACGGCGATCAGCATTGGCGGCACCCCATCTCACAGATTGATTATGACTCCAGAAATTGTTTGAGGAGAGGTTTGCATTTTTGCAATGCTCTGGCGCGGTGGCTGATGGAATTCTTGATTTGAGCAGACAATTCTCCAAAACTCTGATCATACCCTTGAGGAATAAACAGCGGATCATATCCAAAACCGCCTGTACCGTTAGGTCTAAAAGCAATCCTACCCTCACATACTCCGCTTACCGTCTGTACTTCTCCGACGGGACTGCTGACAGCTATAACACATATAAATCTGGCGGTTCTTTGGTTTTCTTCAACATTCTGCATCATATCCAATAATTTTTCATTGTTCTTTTGATCATTAGAATCCTCCCCGGCAAAACGGGCAGAAAATACTCCCGGTTTACCTTCCAGGGCATCAACTACCAGGCCAGAATCATCAGCCAGACAGGTATGTCCGCTCAAGGCTGCGGTCTCCTGTGCTTTTTTTATTGCATTTTCTGCAAAACTAAGCCCATCTTCAACTATTTCTGGTATCCCCTCAATATCATCCAGAGTTAATATATCAATATTGTGATCCTGCAACAGCTGCTGCAGTTCCAATTTTTTCTTAGGATTGCGTGTGGCTAGAAGTAATCCTGGATTCATTTCATTCTCCCATTATACTTTTCTGTATTACAATAAGTTCCTCAATACCTTTTTGGGCCAGGGCCAGCAGTTCATCTAAATCCTGCCGGCTGAATGCCTTACCCTCAGCAGTTCCCTGTATTTCAACGAATTCTCCGCTGCCGGTCATGACTACATTCATATCAACTTCGGCGGCCGAATCTTCGATATACTCCAAATCAAGCAGTTTTTCTCCATCAACTATTCCCACACTAATGGCAGCTACATAGTCCTTCAGGGGTATTTCATCAATAATACCTGCTTGCTGGTATTTTTTCAACGCCAGAAACAGTGCGATAAAGCTTCCAGTGATAGATGCGGTCCTGGTTCCCCCATCGGCCTGGATAACATCACAATCGATCCAAATAGTTTTCTCTCCCAGTTTTTCCAGGTCAACTACTGATCTTATGGACCTGCCGATCAGTCTCTGTATCTCTGAAGTTCTGCCGCTTATTTTGCCGCGGCTGGCCTCCCGAGAAGAACGTGTATTGGTCGAGGAGGGTAACAGTGAATACTCAGCAGTTATCCATCCGCTTCCGGTACCTTTCAAAAATGGCGGAACCTTTTCTTCCAGCATGGCGGAACACAAAACTCTGGTATCCCCCATTTCCATTAAAACGGAACCATCCGGGTTCTTAATAAAACCTGGACTTATTTTGATTGGTCTCATTTGATCGTTTAACCGGTTACCTGTTCTGATCATATTGCACTCCCATCTTTAATATCTCAATTAATTTTTTCATTCTTGGCCGGTAATTGCTCATTTAATGATTAACTTTCCCTCTTAACTTGTAAGCAAGGATGAAACTATGTAACGCAAGGAAGGAAAGGCGAATTCAATTACTTCAAATCATAGATATTGTTTCCTCTGCAGTCTATGGCCACAATACAGGGAAAATCACGAACAGTCATTTTAAACACTGCTTCTGGCCCTTGCTCAGGATAGGCAATGGTTTCCACTGCTTCAATCTTTCCCGCCAGATATGCTCCTGCACCACCGACAGCGGCCAGATAGACAGCCCCGTGTTTTTTCATGGCCGCTATCACTTCCTGGCTGCGATTCCCTTTACCGATCATCGCCTTTAATCCCTTTTCGATCAGCAAAGGAGCATAGGCATCCATTCTTCCGCTGGTAGTAGGTCCAGCCGATCCTATCACCCTGCCTGGAGGTGCGGGACAGGGTCCCACATAGTATATCATCTGTCCCTTCAGGTCAAAAGGCAGCTCCTCGCCTTTATGTATTGCATCAACTATATTTTTATGCGCCGCATCCCGGGCAGCATATATAGTGCCTTCCAACAATACTTCGTCTCCAGTTTTCAAGCTTTTTATATCCTCTCCATTCAGAGGAGCTCTTAAAACGATCATAATTACCTCCTGTAATCCACTTGAACACCCGATGCCTATATTTCGATGGTAACCCTGCGGGTACAATGGCACCCCAGACTAACCGCAACTGGCAGACAGGCAATATGGGTAGGGAAGGTGATAATATTTACCCCCAGGGCGGTAGTATCTCCTCCCATGCCCTGCGGTCCTATACCCAGGGCATTTATGCGAGCGAGCATCTCTTCTTCTAACCTGGCTATATCCGGACTGGAATTCGGTACATTTATCGGTCGGAAAAGTGCCTTTTTAGCCAGATAAGCCGCCTTTTCCATATTTCCTCCAATCCCTACCCCTACAATCAGTGGAGGACATGCATTGGCACCAGCTTCCCTGACCACCTTGAGAATAAATTCTTTAACTCCTTCCGTTCCCTGAGATGGCTTTAGCATAGCCAGTTGGCCCATGTTTTCACTGCCTGCACCTTTGGGAAAAATGGTCAACCTTAAGTGATCTCCCAGATCAAGGTGAGTATGTATAACCGCCGGCGTATTATCTCCCGTATTAGTTCTTGTAAAAGGATCACTAACTATGGATTTTCGAAAAAAGCCTTCTTGGTACCCTTCCTTGACCCCCTCATTTACTGCTTCTTCCAGGCTGCCTCCAGTTATCATAACCTCCTGACCCAGGTCAATATCTGCTGAAACCATACCAGTATCCTGGCACAAAGCCATCTTTTCACTTTCTGCAATAACCGCATTTTCCAGTAAGATCTTCAGAAACATTTTTCCCCGACTGCTGCTCTCATTTTCCAGAGCCAACTCGAGTGCTTCCAAAATATCATCCGGCAGCAGGGTATTAGCTTTTATAACAGCTGACTTTACAGCTTGTTTGATTTCCTCATATTGTATGCAGCGCACTCTCTCACCTTCCTTTAAAAGTTAAATGCAATCCGGTATTAGCCATTTTTAATTCCTTTTTGTATATCGCTGTAATTTCTTGCTCTAACTGATTAATATCATAGCCAGGCCAGAAATGGGTGGCAATAAGTAATTCCGCCCTGGAATTTTGAGCGATTTCAGCTGCTTCCCTGGTAGTCAAATGCAAAGCTTGCTGTGCATATGCGGAGTCTTTTATCAGCATGCTGGTTTCCAACAGTAGTATGTCCGCATTCTGAGCTGCCTGCTGAACTTCTGCACCGAATGCGGTATCTCCACTGTAGAAAAAGCTGGTGCTGCCATTACTAACCTCAATACCAAAGGACGTAACTGTATGCAGCATTTCATGAAATTTAATTTGTAAAGAGCCTATGACTTGACATAAACCAGATTTTAATTCTATAACCTCGAGTTCAGACAAGGATGCAAAATAACTATATTTATCCTCAGGATTACCCGGCAGGTATACTTTAAGTGGTTTACTTCTATGACCTTGTACCATAGCAGCCCGTATAAAATGACGCATAGCGTATAAATCGACATAATGATCGGGATGGAAATGGCTGATCACCACTGCATCAATAGCACCCAGGTCTATATGATTTCCGAGCCCGGAGACTACTCCATGACCACAATCCAATAGAATGTTGGTCTGCTGGTCTTTAAGCAGATATCCGGAACAGGCTTGACCTGCTGGCGGGTAAGGTGCCCAGCACCCTATTATTACAAGTTCCATATACTGTCCTCTCCATCAACTCAATACCATTTGCTAGAGCTGATGTCAGTTCTCAGTCCAATGCTGCCCTTTTTACCCTTTGGATCATGTCACCCAGCAGTAATCTGCCCACCTTATAAAATGACTCATCATTACCACTTACATAAAACTGCCTAAGAGGCTTCTCACCGCTGTCATTGAATAGATTATCCCGCAAAAGAATGTCCCGGAGTTCTTCTATAGTTTCAAATGAAGGATCAACTAGTTCTATATCACAACCAGCAAATTTCTTAATAGCAGAGGATAAAAAGGGATAATGGGTACAGCCCAGAACCAGGCTGTCTACTCTATTCTCCAGCAGCGGAGCAATATACTCCCTGATCGATCCCTGAATCTCCTCCCCATCAAGTATACCGCTTTCAATTAGAGGTACAAATTTATGGCAGGCCGCTTCAAAAACCTGACATTCAGGATTAATGGTCTGTATCTCCCTGGTATAGGCATGGCTGTTAACGGTAGCTTGAGTTGCTATCACGCCTATTCTTAAATTTCTGCTCAAGCGGTTAGCAGAACGTGCACCTGCCTTGACTACACCCAGCATGGGGAAACTATATTGCCCCTCAAGCCTGGGAAGGGTGACCGAAGAGTGCGTTCCACATGCTACCACAACTGCTTTAACTCCTTTATCTATGAGGAAACTCAAGATGTTTCTGGCATAAGACATAAGCTGTTCTTCAGTTTTATTGCCATAAGGAACATGAGCAGTATCTCCAAAATATATAAAACTTTCCCCGGGTAAACGTTCCAGCAAAGACTTCACTACAGTAAGTCCTCCAACCCCAGAATCAAAAATTCCAATGGGGCTCTCTTTTCCCAATTCCAACACCTCTTTTAGTAATCACACTAATTAAGTGCAAATAATAATTTATTATAAAATGATATTTTAAGCAGATAAAAAGAATTATAGACTTAAGAATTCAAAAATAACCCAATAAATAATTTAACACTTTTGTTAGATATATTCTACTTAAAGTTGGACTCAACTATGCTCGAAAATGTTTTAGCCCTGATTTAAGCACAAAAGAGGCTGCCCTCTGTCCATTTTAAACTTTCGGGTCAACCTCTTTACTTTTTCCGCTAGCGGGAACAAGATAGTACTTTATAGGTCCATCCGGGAGACATCATCCAGGTCGACGTGGCCTCCTGAGTTACTGGTATCTCCAAAACAAAAGCTATCCGAGCATAACGAGCTGCTACGGGAACCGGCAGACTGGTTATATTGAAAAATACGGCATCCTATGACATATACCCCCTGGGAGTTCCCTGAAACTAAAGAAGAGGTGCCCTTTTATCCTCTGACTCTCGGGACAGCCTCTTCTGGTTTTCAATCCTGATCGGCATCTTTTCTATTTTGTATAATCTGGTTCCAGAGGATATGACAGATCCATATAACCTCCTATGTAATCAACTGGCTGACCATCAATCATAAAAGTAACGCTGCGAATCGTGGGAAACTCACCCAGGGTGTTAGCAATAGCATAAACCAGGAGTCTCTCCTGCTGCTCAGTTTTGACCTGCCGTACCTCAGAACTGAGATCAACAATACACAGCCCGTCTTCTTTAATATTAATGTCCAGCAGTTTGGTCCCCTCCGGAAATACACTTGAATACTCAGTATTTTCCGGTCCCTTAAACAGTTCCTGCAGGGTTTGACGCGCAATTCCTTCAGTCTTTACAATCTTCCTTTCCTCAGATACCAGGCTGCTGCCGGTGGCATCCGCATAATATAATGAAACTACCACATATTCAGCTGTATCCTGCTGGTCAACCTGCTCATCCAGCAGCAGATCTTCCAGACTTGTACCACTATTATCGCTGACTGTACCAGATTCTGGTGTCAAACTCAGTAATTCCTTCCAGGCTTTCAAACTGTTATCGCCTGCAAAAGTAGAACAACCTCCGCTGATAAGACAGATAGCAGTTACTATAACAGCGACCATAATCATAATTCTTTTATCCATATATTCCCAGCCTCCTTTCTCAGTTTCTTTACTAAGATACGAAGCTAGTCTTAATTTTATGACTCATATGCTCAAATAAAAAGAAAGTGAGCACCGGTTAAGGTGCTCAACATGAAGGAGGAGTTATTAAAACAAAGAATATTACTACGAAGATTTCTGCAAATATTGTAACCGCTCTAACTCTACTAAAATTTTAGCCGAAAACCACGAATAATGTCAAATATAATAAGTCGACAATCATGCAAGTTTATTATCTGATGATGATGTTTGCTTTTCCATTCTCACTATATTGATAAGATTATCTTTATTTAAATCATCTACCAGGTAAACTACTCCTTCCGCTTTATGCGAAAGTTTTTCCAGGTAGAAGCGATGTGCTTCAACTCCAATACAAACAAAGCGAATTTTTTCCTTGGCAATAAGGGCTGCAGCATCCAGCGCATCGGTTTTGGCATCCAAGGTCCAGAGAGGGATATTAGGAATACCATCAGTAATCAAAACCAGCATGGGGTTACGGACCTTACTATTCTTAATAAGATTGACCGCATTTACGATCCCGTCTGCCATGGGAGTAAGCCCGGCTGGATTTATGGTAGCCAAACCCTGTTTTAATACCATCTGCTTACGAGTAAAAGGTACTACTATGTTGCTTCCTCTTTCCTGAAAAGTAACTACAGCCACTTTTTCTTTGCCGGTCAATAAAAGATGTTCTGCTAAAAAACAAGCCGCCTGCCTTTTATCCCCGGCCATACTGCCGCTGGCATCAATCAACAGGCAAATATCTACCGGCACATAACTCTTTTTCTCGTAATAATGAAGATCCTGCTTCTTTATAGTTAAATGATCGTCACCTCTCAGGTAGCTATTCTTCAATGCCTGTATAACAGTTTCTGGAACTGCCAAGTCCCCCGACCAGTTTTGATCTGGATTATTTATCGTCTTATTGCGATTAGTGTACTCAACTTTTGAGGTTTTGCGGTCCACCTGACCGAGCTTCTTAAATCGTCCCCCACCGCCTGACGGCAGTCTTCTGGTGTTGCGACGAATCTCGGTTTCCAGTTCACACTTGTGGTTGATCACGAATTCTTTAAGCTTAATACCTTTACCAGTCATTATTTTCCCAAAGGGTGTATCCTTTAGTATTCCCAGCTCTTCAAGCTGTTTAACATCGTGCTCAATATCTCCCCATTTTTTCTTCTGCTGTTGTATCCCTTTGCGCTTGAACACATTGGTGGAATAGTTTTCCATAAATTCCTGGATTTCTTCTACCCCACCAAGTTTTTCTGCCAGTTTGATAATCAGTTGGTTGACATTCTCTTTTTCCGGCAGGTGCCGGGCCTGCTGCCCCTTAAAATGCTTCCAGGGGAGTTTAAGGTAACCAGCATAACTATCCTGAGCCTGTTTCTCATTGCCATGAATAATGTTACGCACTTTAGAAAGCTTGATTCCGTTAAGTAATATAACCTCTTCCACTACTTCGGCAATAATATATACCAGATAGTAATCCTCACGATCCAGCTGCGCCAAAATGTGCACATGGTCCCATCCTTCAGTATATTCAGAAAAGGGTTCAACTTCATCCTGCAGCAGATTATAAAGAGTACCTTTGCCCTGATTGGTAGTAATAAATATCTTGCTGGCATAAGCGATAACCATGTTAAATCTTTCATCTTCCGCGTACTGGAGTTGGGGATCTTTTTCCAGAAAATGTTCATCTATGGCGTTATATACAGCTCTGGCAATAACCCTTGGATCAATCTTACCCGGTCGATGATATACGTCTATATGGACTACTCTGCCTTCTTCTACGAAATCTAAAAAAACTTTGCCGGCATCACGATTAACAAGTATCTTTAATTGCCCTTTTACCCGTTTTTCAGGCATGCGGGCATGAGCCTTACAACTAGCCACCGTACTTTCACCAAGCCTCACGCCCTGACTCTGACCAAAATATAGGTTAAGATAATTGCCAACTGAAGCAGCCTTATCTACGTTAGTCCGTTCACCTAGCATTTAGTCCACCACCTTTATCCATGAGTTGGAGTTAAATCTTTTTCAGTATTAACCAACTCGCTCCGGCTCATATCTTTTAACGCACGTGCGTTATGCTGAAAATATTCTTCCTCTTCTTCTTCTCGCTTGTTCTTTTTGTTCTTAAAGCTCAGTATACCTTCTCTCGATCCTCTGCTTTCCACGTCATTGATCAGTTTAACCAGCGTATCGCCATCCACACGATGCTTGAGTGCCAGTGGCAGTATCCTGGTTACATCGGCAATCATTACTTTATCCCGGTTTTTGATCAAGCTGTGCAATATCGCTCCCTGCTGCATAGCTTCTATGGCTCTTATACTCTCCAGATTATGTTTGATATATAGCCGGGCTATAAAGTTCCTGAGGAAATCTGGTAAATCAGTACTGCCATACTGTTCAGACCATTTTATTATTTCATCGCGATATTTATCATTTTTAGTTTCATCATAAACATTGCTGCCCCGTTTGTTAGCATTGCGTATCTTATGCTGATGAGAGTTCTCTTCCAGCATATGAGATAGAATATCTACCGAATCGGGTCTTCCCATGTAACATACCAGATCAAAACGGTCCGATAACTGTCTTCTTATTTCCTCCAATGGCCCTGGATCCTCGTCAGGGTTAGAAGCCGCCCATATGGAAACACTTACTGAAATATCTACTGTAGGCAATCCGGCCTCTTCTATCTGTAGGTGTCCTGGCTTATTACCCATAACGTCCAAAAGTATATCCGTAATTTCCGGGGAAGTATCCGCCAATCGGTTTATTTCATCTATAAATATAATTCCTCGATGTGCTTGTGGTATTAACCCCGGCAGCAACTGAGCTGCTGGATTTGCTGCATCAGTCAGCCGGGCCAAGTCAATACTGCCTGCTACCGTACCCACCTTGGCTGAATGAGATATTTCTAAAAACGGCATGGGGATATCTTCCGTTCCCAGAGACTCGATCTCTTCTGGGGTCATATCCCTATGCTTAGGACAATGCGGATTTTCCGGGTCGCAGTTATAGATACAGCCCTTGATTCGTGTAATATTGGGTAAAATACCGCGGGCACTCCTCATTATGGTGGTCTTCCCCGTTCCCCTTAATCCTTCTGCATGGACATGTAACGGCTCACCAGCATAAGTCGATACCATTGACATTGTAACCAGCTCAAACAAGGGCTCATTCCCTTCGTAACGCTCAAGCATATAAAACGGTATCATTAGCATCACTCCGATCTTTTCTTAGCCGTACAACATTCTAAAAACAGAGCTTCCGAACTATGATACATTGCACCCATCTATATTATTGTCCATATATTACTTTGCTAATTTAATAATAGTCGGCAAAAATTATCCGTTCAATATCCCGACTGCAATGTAGTAGTTTCTCCTCCTTTCAGTTAAAATTTCAACGTCCCCCCTAGTGTTACTCTAACTATAAATCATTTTGTGATTTTTTTCTCTAGTTTAGAAGTACTTCGTTTTATATACCGGATACTTTGTTGCAAAAATAACAATCTATAGCCGTTTTGCGGTTTACAGGAATTTAGGGTAAAAAAACAAGGGCGAGTATCTGCCAACCCTGTCCCTCTTGCGCCTGCAAGTGTATTCTCAAGCAACCTGTTCAATACCCAACTCTTTTTAGCCACCTGCATTCTGTATCATTTTTGGTATATTCCGTCTATTTTTGGGGTTATTACGTCATATACCCATCTTTTCTCTCAATAATCGGAGTTTGGATCGGCTTAGAGTGATTTCCCTTTCACTGGCATCCAATCTAAGTATGTAAGATCCTTCGCCAAAGTTCCTTATTTCCTGAATATAATTCAAGTTAACCAGATAAGCTTGATGAGCCCGAAAGAAACATGCATCATCAAGACTTTTTTCTAGTTGATTAAGCGTATAATTGGTAAGGTACCCTCCTTTTCGGGTACATATATAGACTTTTTTACCCTGACTTTCACAAACAATAATATCCTCATGTTTAATAAGGGTAATTTTGCCTTTTTCTCTTATGGGCAGTCTCTTAAACAGCACTTCATTCTCAGTATATTTTTCCATTATATAATCAATACGGCTTTTCAATCTTTGCTGTACCAGGTCTTCTAAATAATCCTGGTGAGCTATCCTCTCTTTCACCTTGCGAATTGTCTTTTCTATACGGCTCTGTTCAATAGGTTTCACAATGTAATCGAGTGCCCCCAACTCAAAAGCGTTGACTGCCATACCCGTTTGGGCAGTTACAAAAGCTATCAAAGGCGGGGCTTTCATTTCCATAAGTTTAGCCGCAGTTTCCAGTCCATCCATTTCTGGCATAGTAATATCCAGAAAAACGATATCTACTTTTTTCTCCTGACACAGCATCAGGGCTTCCAAACCGTGTACTGCCTCTCCGACAATTTTTACGTCTTTAAGTTGTTCCAGCAGGTACCTTAATACAATTCTTTCTTTATTATCATCATCTACTATTAACGCTCTAACCGGCATATTCTTCTCCCCCCACCAATACCCTAGTTTAAAATATACCTTCTCCTCAACTAGAATACAACTACCAATTTTTGATGTTTCTAGCTCTTTATCTTTCAAAAACCAGGCATATTTGTTAATCTTATTGTTAAAGGAGGTCAGTTTATGCGATATGAAGGTACTATATACCGTCCGCCCAGTGAAGCAGGCAGTCTATTGATTCAGGCCACAATAGGATGCCCTCATAATAAATGCACATTTTGTCAGATGTATAAAGATGTGAAATTCCGCATAAGACCGGTAGAAGAGATAAAAGAAGATCTTCTGGCAGCTCGCAACTATTATGGAGAATATATAGAATCGCTTTTCTTTCCCGACGGGAATACTATTCTTATGAGAACCAACCAGTTAGTGGAGATATTTGAGTATGCGGGGGAATTATTTCCCCATCTCAGCCGTATAACTGTATATGGTTCTTCCAGGTTTGTAAACAAGAAGAGTCTGGAAGATCTAACGCGGCTTTATCAGGCCGGGTTACGCCGGGTTCACACCGGTATGGAAAGCGGAGACGATATCACTCTGGCCCGGGTATGCAAGGGAACTACTTCCCAGGAAATAATTGCAGCAGGTAACAAGCTTAAAGAAGCAGGGATCCAGGTCAGCGAGTATTACCTTACTGGCATCGGCGGCTTAGCAAGGACCAGGGAACATGCCATCAATAGTGCTATAACCCTGAGTCAATTCAGCCCGGATTTTATTCGTATAAGAACCCTGGTTCCATACCCGGGCACTCCCTTATATGAAGATTATCAGAATGGGTCCTTCCAGCTTCTAACTGCCCATCAGGCTCTGCAGGAAGTCAGACTGCTGATAGAAAACTTGGAATGTGAGAATAGCATGCTGTTGAGCGATCACATGGCTAACTACGCTAATATTAATGGACTTCTCCCTCGAGACAAAGCAGTAATGTTAAAGGAACTAGATCAACTGCTGACTTATTCAGCAGATTGTTTTCGCCAGCCTCATATTTCCAGACTATAGATTCAAAAATCTCGAAAGCGGTCCCGTTTTCGAGATTTTTTTATTTCTGCTAAAAATTTATCATAATAGCCCCTGCACCAGCATAGGTACCAATAGTTGCTCCCATGTTGGCAACTAACACTTTAACCGGATTATACCGTTCATTCACCTTTTCTGCCAGGGCTCTAGCCTCCTTAATACACTCAACATGGCTTATCCCTACTATCCTTTTGGATAGTGTATCTCCACCTAATTCCCCCATCATATCAAGAAGGCGCTGAACTGCTTTTTTGTTTCCGCGCACTTTTTCTATAACATATGGGACTCCATTTTCATCCCCTCGTAAGATCGGTTTGATGTTTAAGAGGGTTCCAGCCGCACCTTCAACCCTGGATAATCTACAGCCCTTCACAACATTGTCCAGAGTATCTAAAACAAAGATCACTTCTCTATTAGATCTTACTTTTATAAGTTCACTTATGATAAGTTCCATCGACATACCTGCGGCTGCCATTTGTGCAGCATTAATTGCCATTATACCGGTACCCAGTGAAGCAGTTAAAGAATCCACAACCTTTATTTTTTGGTTTGCTAGCATGCTGCATGCTAGTTGGGCAGTATGGTAGGTGCTGCTTAACCCTGATGAAAGACTAATAAATAATACCTCGCCACATTCTTTTAATCCTCTCTCAAAATAGTCTAAAAATGTTGCTGGATCAGGTGCAGCTGTTTTAGGAAGCTTTTTACTGTCTGCCATTCGCTTTACAAAGTAGGATGGATTAATTTCATAACGATCCAGGAAGGTTTCTCCATTTTCGAAAGTAACTTTTAACGGTATCATCTCTATGCCATTTTTCTCCAGTTCTTCATCTGGTAAATCGCAGGATGTATCAGTTATTATCTTTATTGCCACCTTTTTTCCTCCCCGTAGAACATCAAATACAATCAATTTACTCCCTGACAGGCAGGAGGTACTATGTATACTTCTTCTCCGCGGAAATCAAAGAAATCGCTTAATTTCCAATATACTCCCCTGCTCAGCCTGGTATCTGCTTCCCAACGGAAACTTATATAGGGTATATCACCTTTAAAATGAATCTTCTGTTCTCTTTCCAGGATCAGTTCCTGTAAATCATGAAAAACTAGCTTTATTGCACCATTATCTTCCTGCACATAACCGCTGGCCAGGAAAGGGACATCTTCTACGGTTATGGGGTTAACGTCCTCACCCAGTTTAATGCAGTAGCTCCCATCATCACTTCTCTCGATATGTGCCGCTAGTATGTTAAGTATATTTCGGCGAAACATTTCAGCATTTCCAAAATACCATTTGCCACTTTTACTTATAATTATTTCTGTTAAGTTCACGTCTGCTCCCCCCTAATTAATCTCCAAAGAACCAAACCTGGGGAAGGTTCTCTTGTTTGCTTTCCAGTCCTTTTGTACCTGGCTAACCGCTCTTCATGGTGATCCTGTATAAAAAATAAGCAAAACGCCGCCCCACTGGTGCCTGCGTGTCGGTACAAGAGAGCTCGGGTAACAGGATATTCCAACACTACCTGTACCTGTATATTTTATTAATAACCGTCCTCAAATGCAAGTTAAGTGCAAAATTGGAAGGGTTTTTTATCCACAGACAAAAACAGAATTGCGAGCCGCCTGGCCGCATAACTTTTACTTACTTCACTCCTGCTGCTGCCAATTTCTCCTGGGAGTTCTTATATATTTCTTCAATTTCGCTATCACTTATCTCTTTGCTGCCCATCTTTAGTCCTGCCAAGCCGAACCCATGCTTCTGACCAAGATATCTCATGTATTCTATAGTTTCCAAAGGCATTTTGCTGCCTATGCTGTAGTCCTGATAATCACCTTCCATGGCCAGGAGAACAGTCTCCGTAAGGCAGGCCACATTCACTCCATCACGATAACCAAGGTTAGGTCCGAATGATATAGCATCTGGATACTGTACCAGACCTCCTTCCAGGATCAGTACATCGTTTCTATCTTCATAGCACTCGGGAGCCACATCGGCCGGCCGAGCTACATCACAGACCACGGCCCCAGGACGCAGGTTTTCCGGATAGACCAGAAACTCCGGAGAATTACTGGCAGCAATTATCATGCTGCACTGCGGCAGGGTTTCTTCAATGTTGAGACTGCCGCTGATGGGTTGAACAATATCCAGATAATTGCATATTTCTTCTATTATCTCTACGTTTATATTCTTCTCATCTTTTAGCTTATCCAGATATTCCACAGCCTGTTTTGAATCCATGGCCTTCAGAGCCTGGACGGTTTGATCCAGCCATATACTCAAGCCTCCCAACTCTCCATTATTCCATCTCTTAACGGCCTTTTTGTACATATCCCGAATTAGAGAAGCCAGTCGGTTTTTACTGCTGTTTACATGCTCAGGATTGCCCAGCACTACAATATTATATATTTTTTCCGATAATAACAGGGCACATGCGCGTCCAATAGAACCGGTAGCTCCCACCACTGCACCTTGAGCTGATTCCAACTCAATATGCATTTTCTGGGCTCCCAGAACCATAGCTTCCATGGCCATAAGTACAGTAAAACTATTACCGCTGGTTATTGAAGTCCCGCGCCCCTGTACTGCTCTGCCACCCCGGGTCACTACCGAACTCAGTGCCCCTAACCCAACAATCTTGGCCCCCAGATCTCTGCCCATATCTACCGCCTGTTTAATAACTTCACTGGTTTCTTCTCTGGGCAGGGCCATGATTTCCCGAGCCCCAAAAGGAACCCCGATAAGCCAACCTTCAACCAGGGTACCAGCTTTGGACCTGATGGCAGGCATATGACACACTATTCCGGCTTCTTTGGTTTGGCTCTGCCATTCCATCAACTGGTATATTTCATCTCTACTATAAGTTGCGAACGATGGATTATTCAAAACTACATCTTCAGGAGCTGCATAATGAATGATAAATGCAAATTTTTCCTCGGCTGTTTCTCCCTGGCTTAGCTTAGAAGACTTAATGCTTCTGCTGCCAGTACGATAGTCAATTAAGTTTTCCGGCTTTCTATAATCTCCAATCAAATGACGATATAGTTTGGAGTAATCCTGATAATACAGAATCTTAAATACTATACCCAGAGCATCTATCACCCGATCGATTTCTTCATAAGTAATGGTAAGAGTAGGCTCCAGTCTAAGGGTCATAGAACTGTTCAGATAAGGCGCCAGGCGAATATTATAAATATTGAGTAAAAATCCTGCTATAAGTGCAGTAAACCCTTCACAGTCAGCCAGATAGGTCATATCAAAAGAACCACAGTCAGTCAGTTCATTGATTTCAACTCCTACCATTAACCCGCTGCCCCGGATTTCCTTAACCACACCGGGATATTGGACGTCTATTTCCTGCAGTTTTTTTAACAGGTACTTACCTTTTTCTTCTACTTCTTGAATCAACTCCCGATTATTTTGCTCCAACCTCTCCAATACAGCAATTCCCACGGCACAAGTAACCTGATTGTTGGCAAATGTAGAGCTGTGCAGCATACCAAAATCATCATTCCAGACCCGAGGTGAACTTATACAAACGCCCATAGGCAGAATTCCTCCTCCCAGGGCTTTGGCCAGCAGCATTATATCCGGTTCGATTCCCTCATGTTCACAGGCAAATAATCGCCCGGTTCGACCAAGTCCGGTTTGTATCTCATCTACTATGAATACTACACCATATTCTTTACATAGTTCCTGAGCGCCTTTTAGATAACCGGGTTGGGCGGTCACAATACCCCCCTCACCCTGTACCGGTTCGACGATAAATGCAGCAGTATTATCAACCTGTTCCTGAAGTACCCGTTCCAGTGCCTGCAGGTCATTATAGGGTATTCTTGCAAACCCCGGAGCTGGTGCTCTGAACGGCAGTTGGTAAGAATCTTTCCCGGTAGCAGATAAAGCACCCAGAGTTTTTCCATGAAAACTGTTTAACGTGGATATTATCATTTCCTTGCCAGTAGCAGAGCGCGCCAGTTTAATAGCTGCTTCAACCGCTTCTGTTCCACTCTGGCAAAAGGTACAGTAACACAAATCCCCAGGTGTACATTCTGCCAGTATATTAGCCAGTTTCAATGCCTCTCCGGGTATAGATGGCTGCACCAGACTGGGAAGACTTCTTTTTCTAACTTCTTCCAGTCGATCCCAGATAAAATCAGGATTATATCCAAAAGGCACCGCACCATACTGAGCAATAAAATCAAGATACTCTACGCCTTCTTCATCAACTAGATAACTTCCCTGACCATAAGTATAATTCTTATCCAGCCTGAAAGTTTCCAAAACGTCCTTTAATGTTGGGTTCAGTAAGTCCCTCTGTAAAGCGGACAAAAGTATTCCTCCTTTATGTGCACATCACTGTGCAATATACGCAACTATATACATTTTATAGATTATATCTGACCTGTCAAATTTTATTGGACTTTTTCCCACCGATGGTAAATTGTAAAATAAAATGACCACAATGATAAGACCCATTGTAGAAACCAATGCACAATGTTAAGTGACGAAACAAAACATATGAACACGTAGGTTTTAACTCATGAGTCAAGGCAATTGCCATTCGATCAGGAAGGAACCAACGAACCACAGAACGAGAGCTGCAGCTGGGTACAGATATCGGGAAAATAAGTAAGGTTGCCATAAGCAGAATAGAAAACTGTATGAACAATTATCCCAAGAAAAATACTGGGTTACAAAACGGCTAACGATATAGCAGCTTGACTAGAACTCGAACATTAATTTGGTTTTTTTCATTATATGGATGGTCATTTAATATTGCATTCTTTACTTTTTCCACCGATGTTACATAATTATCGTATTTTAGGGTAATAGTATTATAAAATAATGCAAACATGAGGAGGTATGGTCAATGGAAGAGAAAAGCAAAAACAATGATAGTTTATGGGCAAAGAACCAGGAACGCAACGATAGCAGCAGCCAGATGGCAACCGAAGACGGATATGATATCGGCACCTTTCATTTTCTGAAAGCCGGATGGTGGGTATGGCACATAATCGCAATCGCAGGTGTTTTTTATCTAGGGTATATATTTGGTGGATCTATTTTCTAATCCCAATCTAACATATTTCAATAAATTTACTTGGTAAAGCTGGTGGGGAGAATAATCTCCCCTTTTTCTTATTAATTTGTGTATTTTTATAAGCTAAAGACAACCGCATCTGAAGTTCCTTATTGCATTATCGTATTTGCTAATAAATGATATCAAACTTCTATCCTTTTATTTCAGATGGCAGCATAGGCTCATACATCATCACAGCATGGTTTTCAGTAATAAAAACATCATCCATCTCTATTCCTTGATCCATAACCTTCCTGAAAATAGTATTGTGTCGCACATAGCCACCCCACCACTCCTGAGTTATGAAGTGTTCCTTCTCGTAGACCTGATAAGTGTGTAATGGAAGGTTCTGGGAACGCCATTCACCATATAGATAATGTTCATCCAGCCATAAACGCAGCTGAAAATCGCTGTTGGTGTCGTTACGAACCTGTAAATCTACATAATTATATACAACTGTAGCACCGCTGCCAAAAGGTTGAGTTCTATCCGCATCAGGAAAAACATCATAATTGTGTCTCCAGCGTTCGCCTATAGTAAGAGCACTATGCAAGGTCATCCAGTATATCAAATTGGATAACTGACACAATCCTCCACCTGTACCCGGGACAAATGAGCCGTTACATAAAACAATACCCTTCTGATAACCTTTTCTGCTGGTAGGCTTTCCAATCAAGTACCAGAAAGAAAAGGTTTCTCCCGGATGCAGGATAAGGCCATTCACTTTAGCTAGTGCAAGCTTTAGATTTATTACTTTATTATACTGCAGGCACATGTCTGCCCTCTGCAATTGCCTGATCAAGGGGGTTTGGTGAGAGAATACTAAATAAGGCAGCAAGACATCGGCTTTTCTTTCTCGGGCATATTTATGATGGTTTTTTGTCCATAAGAAGGTACGTTTCCATGTGAAGTACAACTTACCCAGTGAAAGGCGGATTTTGGAGCGGCTCCGAGGGGATTGAGATACTATCCGTGCGGCCATTGAAGCTCACCTCTCTACCTACAAATGGGGGTCAGGTACTAAGTTATTTCGGTGCCAGGCACTAACTTACTAACTTATGCTTGCATAAGTTAGTAAGTTAGTGCCTGGCACCGTTTCCTAAGTTTAATTTATTACCATTCTTGAGGCAGCAATCTTAACTGAGCCAGATTAAATACCGGGCCATCCAGGCATATATATTCACTGCCTATATTGCAGCGGCCGCATTTTCCTATGCCGCATTTCATACGCATTTCCAGGGTAGTTATTACCTGGTCATCGGTATATCCCATCTTTTCCAGGGACTGCAGCACAAACTTGATCATTATCGGCGGTCCGCAGGTTACCGCGATCATCCCGGCCGGGTCAGGGTTGATCTCTTCCACATAGGCCGGGACAAAGCCTACATGACCATCCCATGCTTCTTCAGGATTATCAATGGTGACATAGACCTGGGTATCTTTTATGGCCGGCCATTCATTGAATAACTCCTCTTTGAAACAGAGATCAGCATAACTGCGGCTGCCATATATTATTGTTATTTTGCCGTAATCTTCCCGATGCTTGAAGCAGTATTTGATAAAGGAGCGCAGGGGCGCTAATCCTATTCCACCAGCGATAAAAAGCATATCCTTGCCCTGGCATTCTTCCACCGGGAAGCCATTGCCATAAGGTCCACGTACTCCCAGTTTCTGTCCTACTTCGATAGCATGCAGTTCATCGGTTAAAAGGCCCACTTTTTTTATGGCAAATTGCAGGTACTCCTGTTCTTCCTGCCAGGTGCAGGAGAACATACCTTCACCGATGGCTACCTGGGAAACCATAGCACACTGCCCGGGCTTTACGTCAAAAGGTACACCGCCTTCGGTCTTGCGGCAGTAAAAGCTTTTGACATCCGGGGTTTCATCTTTAATATCTATAACTTCAACCATCACTGGAACCAGGGGCTGTTCACAGCTGCATTTATCAGACATCAACATTCGCCTCCTTTACTTGATCTATAATATTCACGATGTTGATCCCGGTAGGGCAGGCTACTATACAGCGTCCGCAGCCAGTACACAGCGGGTATCCATACCTTTCCGTAAAGAATTCTAATTTGTGCAGGAAACGATTGCGAAATCTCTCCTTGGTAGTGGGGCGGGGATTACCTCCCCCTGCTTCGGCTGAATATTCGGTATACATACAGGAATCCCAACAGCGGAAACGATAACCTTCGTCTCCCCACATCTTGACCTGTATATCAAAACAGTGGCAGCTGGGGCAAACATAGGTACATATGCCGCAGTTCTGACAGGTCTGGGATAGCTCTTCCCAGATGGGATGTTCAAACATACTCTTTAATTTTTCTGCTACCCCGGCGTATTCTACATTGGTTTTAAAGGGTTTTAATTCTGGCGCTTTAAGCTCTTTTTCTTCCAGCAGGTCTGCTATCCGGGCACTCAGCTGTTCACCCTGGGTGGTTTTTGTTTCCCAGATGTAGCCGGTATCTCCCGTATCACGGATAATGATATCTGCGTTAGGTTCAGTAGGATCGATGCCCATACCGGCGCAAAAACAGTTAGGTCCGGGATTATAGCAGGCATTGGCTATGATGGTAGTGTTATCCCGGCGGGCTTTGTAAAAGCTGTCTTCATAACCACGAGTCAAGAACACATCATCCATGCAGGTAATAGCCCGGGCATCACAGGCCCGTATGCCGAAAATTATGCGCGGATCACTATCTTCAAAGGTTTCTTTGATTTCCACGTCCGGCCCGGACTGTTTGATGCTGTACATCTTCTCAGTCTGGGGAAACCCTATGTTCTTGGGCGATAAATAAACATTCAAAGCATCCAGCATCAGGCGTTCTGTTTCCGGATTCCGGGTTTTCCAGGAGTAGAAGCCGCTGCTGTTTCCTTTGGACATGGGTACGAATACTTCTGCCTCTTCAGCCAGTTTGTTTAAAATCGTTTCCAACTGGTTCTTGTTTAATATTTTCATGCTTCTTCCCCCCTTTATATGAATCCTTCATCCGAATCTTCCAGACTGTATACGCTTAGAGCTGGCTTTCCGTCTTGTTCGTACTTGATGCCGGCTTCATAAGGTCCGAAGAATTCGTTGACGTCTTTGGCTAATTTGGAGTTTATGAGCATCAAGGGGATATCTACCGGGCACACCCGCTCACATTCTCCGCATTCCACACACCGACCGGCCATATGATAAGCACGGACCAGGTGATACATCAGGTTGTCAGTTTCGTTGTTCTCCCGGCCTACCCACTGCGGTCTCATCTCATCAAAGATGCAGGTGCGGCAGTTGCAGGCCACGCAGGCCTGACGGCAGGCATAACAGCGGATACATTTCGAAAATGTCTCTTGGAAGAATCCATAGCGCTGGTCAGGGCTCATGTTTTCGATTTCTTCAACCTGGGCCTTGCGTTCACCACTCACATGCGGCTGCTGTTCACTGCCTAATAATTCGTCATATATGACTGGATTGGGATAGGCACAATTACTGCACTTGTCTGCTTTATCATCAAGAGCTATATCCTGCAGCAGCCCGGAATTGATTTTCATCGCTTTTAACGGGTCCTTCATGCCCGGGCAGCAAACTCCCACGATATACAGGCGGTCACGGGTGAACTGATTATCTTCCAGGAGACGGATTATGCCCCGGGAATCACAGCCTTTGACTACCAGACCGATTTTTTCATGCCCGTCCCGGAATTTGAGCAGGTAATTGGACAGGTTATGAATCGAATATTCATCAAATACTATTTTTTGGGCGTCTTCAGCCGACCGGGCCGCTAACGGATGGGTCAGATGATCCTCTGGACCTTTCTCCCAGGCCAGAAATACGTTAACTTGACCGTCTGCCAGAAGCCGGCTCGCAATCTCTTTTATCTTAGTACTGATCTCTTTCATCGCGCATCCCTCAGCTTTCTGTTCGGTCCCAGTTTCTTTACGTCTTCTACCACTTTTATCATGGTCTCCTGGAACTTGGGTCCTTCCGCCCCGGATATCCAGGCGGTCTGGTATCTCTCCGGTTCCATGCCGATATATTCCATCAGGCTCTTTATCATCGTATGCCGACGGCGGTTATAATAATTGCCACTACCATAGTGGCAGTCACCCGGGTGTCACCCGGATAGCAGAACGCCATCTGCCCCCCGGTTAAATGCTCTTAAAACCAGCATGGGGTCCATGCGTCCTGAACACGGTGTTCTGATTATACGCACATCAGCAGGATACTCTAAATGGTTTAAGCCGGCTAAGTCTGCGGCTGCATAGCTGCACCAGTTGCAGGCAAAAACTATCACTTTGGGTTCCCACTTTTCATTGTCTATAGACACAGTGCATCCACCTCCGATACAAGTTGTTCGTCGGTATAGCCTTTAAGGTTTAAGGCTGCAGTCCGGCAGGCAGGAATACAGGCTCCGCATCCCTGGCACAAACTGCTGTTCACCTCAGCTACCGTTCTGGTAAACGGTCCATGACCATGACCGCCTCTTTCATTTATTTCTTTTAATGAGATCGCATTATATGGACAAATAGGTACACATAGAGCACATCCCGAGCACTTGCTGATATCTACTTCTGATGTCATGGGCTCGGTAGCTAACTCGGTCTTGGAGAACAATCCGCATACTTTGACTGCTGCTGCACTGGCCTGGGCTACACTGTCGGGAATATCCTTCGGCCCCTGGCATGCTCCAGCCAGATATACTCCGGCGGAAAATGTTTCTACCGGCTGTAGTTTGGGATGAGCTTCCTGATACCATCCATCTTTGTCGGTGGAAAATCCTATGGTTTTAGCCAGATCTAATGATCCTGCTGAAGGTACCATGGCTGTTGCCAGGACTACCAGATCAGCTTCTACTTCGATAGGCCTGCCGATCAGGGTATCTTCAGATTTCAATACCAGTTTATCTCCTCTAGGATATATTTTGCTCACCCGGCCCCGGATATAGGTGGCACCTGCATTTAGGGAGCGCTGGTAGAATTCTTCGTAATTCTTTCCGCCCGTACGTACATCCATGTAAAATACATAGGCTTCGCTGTCTTCTATCTTGGTCTTGACCTGGTAGGCATGCTTGGCAGTATACATACAGCAGGCTCTGGAACAGTAGCTCTTGCCCTTGGTGTCATCTCTGGAACCTACACATTTGATAAAGGCTACGCTTTTGGGTTCTTTTCCATCCGATGGTCTTTTTATGTGACCTGAGGTTGGACCGCCAGCGCTGACCAGTCTTTCGAAATGCAGACCGGAGATAACATCCGGGTATTTACCATATCCATATTCGCCATAAGCTGCTTCCCAGTTGAATAGATCATAGCCGGTGGCCATAACGATGGCTCCAATTTCCAGATCTATATATTCATCTTTATCATCGAATTTTATCGCTTTGGTGGGGCATATCTTTTCACAGACCCCACATTTATCTTCGGTCAACTTCCGGCAGTTGTCTGGATCTATATATGGTTTGCCGGGTACCGCCTGGGGGAATACTTTGTGAATCGCGGGTCTTAAGCCCATGTTCAGATCGAATTCGTCTTTCAGTTTTTTGGTGGGACATTTTTCAGTGCACAGACCACAGCCGGTGCATAGATCCCAGTCTACATATTTAGCTTTCTTTTTTACCTGCACGTTGAAGTTTCCGATATATCCTGAGATTTTGCTCACTTCGGTATAGGTCATCAGTTCAATGTTAGGATGCTGCGCCACAGCAACCATCTTGGGGGTGCCTATTCAGGCGGCGCAGTCCATGGTGGGAAAGGTCTTGTCCAGTTGGGTCATCTTCCCGCCGATGGAGGCTTCTCTCTCTACTAGTACTACCTGATGCCCGGCTTCGGCTATATCCAGGGCGGCTTGCATTCCAGCTATTCCACCGCCTATGACCAGGGCTTTCTTGGTGATAGGTATGGTAGAAACCTGTAACGGTTTGTTCTTTAAGACCTTGCTGACTCCCATTCTTATCAGATCTTCAGCTTTTTTGGTGGCTGCGTCTCGGTCATGGTGTACCCAGGAATCCTGTTCCCGAATATTGACCATCTCAAACATATATCCGTTCAATCCTCCGCCCACTACTGCCTTGCGGAAGGTGTTTTCATGCATGCGCGGTGAACAGGATGCAATCACGATCTGTTCCAGCTGATGCTCTTCTATGGCAGTTCTTATCAATTCCTGGCCGGGATCTGAGCACATATATTTATAGGTGGTAGCATAGGCTACGCCTGGTAATGTTCTGGCGTATTCTGCCACTTTTTCTGTATCAATGGTGGCTTCGATGTTGGTTCCGCACTGGCAAACAAATACGCCTGCTCGTTTCTTCATCTCCTATTCCCTCCTTTTCCAACTATTGATCTATTTTTCCCGTTTCTTTAGTTCGCCGGTAACAAAGGCATCAGCTACTTTGAAGGCCTTTTCCGGATCGGTGACCATTAACTCTGCTAATTTACTGATCTTCTTTTCATCTCCGGCTACTATTTCAGCCAGGATCTTAGCCCGTTCTTCATCTTCGATGATTCTGGCGGCCATCTTATCTGGATTCTTCTCAAATCCTTTTTTCATGGCAGCTATTTTTTTCTGATTGGCTTCCTCATCCTGAGCCTCGTCTGCTCCTGAAGAGGCTGCTGCTGCTTTTTTACCCGGTTTAGCCTGTTTGGCTGCTTCGGCTGCTTCTATCTCGGCCGCTTTCTGCGGCAGTGATTCCAGGTAGCTCTCTGCTTCTACAAAGTGCTTGGGTATCCCTACTTCTTTGTTGCTATATCCTCCGGCCAGGGCTACCAGTTCGGTCACATAATAGATGGGCATGTCCAGGTTTACGCTATATTGTTTTCCTGCTCCGGCTTGACGCATGTCCAGATTGAGCATGCACAATGGGCAGGCGGTGACTATACATTCTGCTCCGGCTTGCCGGGCATTTTGGATCACTTCGTAGATCATTTTGGCTCCGATTTCTGGCCTGGAGGTGGCCAGGGCGGCTCCGCAGCATTCGGTTTTATACGCCCAGTCAACTGCTTGGGCTCCGGTGGCTTTTACTATCTGGTCCATGGTCTGGGGATCTTCGTTGTCATCAAAACCGGTATATTCTTCGGGCCGGACTAGTAAGCATCCATAATAACAGGCTGCTTTCATGCCTTTTAAAGGCTTGGTGACTTTTTCTTTGATCTTCTCGATGCCAATATCATTTACCAGCCATTCCAAGACTGAAATGGTGCGGCTCTTAGCCTTGAATTCCATATCTATTATTTCCTGAATTTTTAAGCGCATTTCATCATCTTCCCGAGCCTGCACTTCGGTGGCCCGATGGCGGCTGTAACAAGCGGCGCAGGGTGCCAGAATGCTATCCAAATTCATCCGCTCGGCGATGGCCAGATTGCGGGCTGGCAGGGCTAATGACAGCAATTTGTTGGTGTTATGGGCTGAGGTGGCTCCGCAGCAGTTCCAGTCTTCCAGTTCCTGCAGCTCAATCCCCAGCATCTCTGCAGTTTTTTCGGTTGACATTTTATATTCTATTCCGCTTCCTTCTCCTGAACATCCAGGATAATACCCTAAAGGCATCTTATTCCCTCCCCATTGTCTCAATTCGCTGGAATATTTTCTTTACCTGATCTCTGCCTTTGATCGTTTCAGGGAGTATCGATACTTTGCCTCTTTTTATCATGGGCAGACCAAGTTCTGCATCTTTTAAGAGCTGCATGGTCTTGAGGTTATGTTGCAGCAATAGGCCTGCTTCATAGGTCCTCCCAAAGTTCTTGACCCCACTCAAAAAAGCTTCATTAAATACGGCTACTTTTTTGTCGGTTATTCTTCCCGCTGCTAATGCTTCTCTTCTGCATGCATCCATTAATGATGCTATATCTACTCCCCTTGGACAGCGGGCCGAGCATGTTTCACAGGTAGCACAGATCCATATGCTGTCTGCTGCCATTACTTCTTCCACTAAACCCAGCTGTAAATATCTGATTATCTGCCGGGGAGGGCTGTCCATGGCAAATGCAACCGGACATCCGGCGGTACATTTTCCACACTGGTAACACAGTCTTATGCTGGTGTCTGCTTCTCTCTCGATACGGGAGATAAATTCCTTATCTTCTGCACTGGGGGGAGCCAGAGTGATATTTTGTTTCATGCTCTTTTCTCTCCTTTCCTTTGTAATCCTTCGTATTTCTTTTTATATATAAAACGGCATCGTCTTATAATGCTCGCCTTAAATTTACTGTTCAGTCGCTGACTTATAATCTATTATTAATGATTCATATTTAATGGATCAGCCATATTTGATGCCATGTTATTAAATTATAATACAAATATGACGCATATTAATGTTAAGAGTTTGTTAATATTTGTACTTTTAACTGAAATAGTATACACTACTGTATACACTATTGTGTCCAATATTGTGTCCAATACTGTATCCGGTATCATGTTTTGGATCTTAATAGCGTAGGCAGATATAAATCTCGCTGTTCCAAGCGCTAAGATCTGAGGGTAGCTATTATACGCATAGGATTGATAAGCAGATCCAGGGCATCAATTATACTCTTAACTGCAATGTCCGCTGCTTGCATAGCCTCTATTGAACACCCTTCGGCTTCTATTACCAGTATGGATAGTCCGGCATTAGCAAGCATAAAACGGTCGTTATAGCCATTACCCACAGCTATACTAGTATCTGCCTGCAGAGTGTTAAGAATATCCAGCTTATCCTGCGCTCCATTTTCAGGGCTTACCTTTAACAGCTCCACCCCAAGTTCTCTTGCAATATCCCTGCCAGCTCCAAAAGTATCAGCAGTAATAATGTATATCCTGAGCTTATCTTTAAGTATCTCTATCCTCTCTTTAACGCCATCAAGTAATATTCCATCAACGGCTAGAGTACCATTTAAATCAAGCAGAAGATTTTCTAAGATTAGAGTGATTTGCCGGCCCGGTATAGAAATTTTTATCATTCATAGTGCCTCCTTCAAACTGCTTCAACCGCTAAACTATATTCTAACACCGTTCATTTCCTTAATAAATAAAATCCGCTTTCTAAAAATGCCGTTATTTGCCAGGATAGAGTTTCGAATCCTGCATATAATAAAGTTACAGTCAGTGATACTGCAACATTTTAAAGATTCGGTTCCTTTTAATTAAGGTAATCTAATTTCTTTGAAAGACAGGCGCTGCATACGCAGCACATGAAACGGTATCACTGACTTTTTATTGTCAGCAATCTTATGAACAGTGGAATAACTTTCTATAATTTATCGATGCCAGGACAGTATAATAAAAACAGCTGATAAAAGGTAAATAAATCAGAAGATAGTAATATAAGGGTTTATCAGAATAAACTGTTATGCCGGCCAGGGACAGCAGACCTACCAGGGGAGTATACCAGAATTGCAGCATAAAGATAGCATATTCATAAAGGCCCATAAAATTATAAGCAGTTATACAGATTCCGGCAAAAAAGATGGCCGGAGCCTGCCAGATTAAGACCGTTATAATCTTTTGGTTTAAGGGCAGTTCATATGCTCGGCGTGCTTCCATGGCAATAACCAGCAGGTAAATAAACGAAACGATAATATCCAGCCCCGGGAAATAGATACTTAAAACACCAGCCCCAAAAGCACTGATATTAATAACATATAATCTTAATACATTCGCCAGCATTTAATTTCCTTTCTCCCGAATAATACTAACATGCGGACTGTAATAGAAAGCATCCGGAGAAATCCATAAATCCCTGTGATCATCCAATTCAATTCCTTGCTCCATATATGCTTTCCATATAACCTTACTGCAATTCCATATCCTGTCCCCGGGTTTAAACGCCAGGGGATAAAACATCTTACCCTGGAAATCAGCGGCATATTCTGCGGCCTTCTTTTTTACCTCTGGATCCGCTTCAACCCGGAGCAGGCAGACCTCTGTATAGTTACGGAAATGGTCGATAGCGCGTATGTGCACTCCATAATCCACAAAAGCTTCTATAACCTGTCCATTGCCGTTGTATATCCCAACATGAGAAAACCGCCCGTAGGCACAGTCAGGATATCCTCCCAGTATGATATCGCCTACTTCAAGTCCAGCAAAGGAAATATCATTATAGTATTGAACATTAAACCCATAGCCAAATTTACCCTGGGATGCACTATCTATATAGGCATACATAACAGCTTCCTTATCCTGAAAAATCTGGCGGTTATCGCTGACCAGCAGTGCTGAATTCACCAGAATTAACAAAGGGAACACTATTAGACTGAATTTGTTCCACCATTTGGTGTTTAATTTCATGTTATAACCTCTGTCGATAATATAGTATTTAAACTATATTACCACTTTTTCTTTCAGACAAACCTTCCTACTGTCTTTGTATTGGGTTAAAATATAAAAAAACTGGTGCGGTAAGATAAATGAGAGGTATACTTAGAAAACTTGATAAAAGGGAAACATTAACTGATAAGGAATATGAAGAACTCTTAAAATATATTGATGTTCTTCTCAACAGTTCGGTAGAGTCCTATGATTTATTTTATGATAGATATTCATCAGTTTTATGGTTGGATTATTCAGTATACATCCCCCATTTCAAATATGATATAGATGATCTGATTAACCACATGATATATAATCCGGAGCTATTTGACCTAATAGCTAAGACACCTGATATGCTCGAGCTATTCCCGGTGGAATTGCATCCTTATATTGCGTACATACTTAAGCAGGAAAATCATTATCTTCT
Source organism: Syntrophomonas sp. (assembly GCA_016841875.1). Lineage (GTDB taxonomy): Bacteria > Bacillota > Syntrophomonadia > Syntrophomonadales > Syntrophomonadaceae > JAAYJK01. Next base: position 40,947 of record JAENYG010000009.1, on the reverse strand, counting down.
AAAACAGCTAACCCGTTCTCTGGCTGAACCTGCTTCCAACCCGCAGCAATTACCATCGGCCAGATCAGGAAGTGCGGTTATTAAATATGAAGAAGCCAATCCTTACAAAGAAATAGGTTTAAAATCGCATTTCGAAAGATTAGTCAAATACCAATTCATTACTCGTCTCCAGTCATACCGCTACCTGAAAGGCAGCAAGGCCAGTCAGGATAGAATAGATGTTCTGGAAGCTGATAAGCTGGGCGGGATATATACCAATAAAGAAAAATCTATTTATTATTACATATTTTTGAATGAAAGAGATATTATTAAGGCTGAAAATGCCTGTTCTGTTTTAAATATAGCACTGTATGGAAGATCCACTTGAGGAGAAAAAAATGCAAAGCATACTACTCGAATTAGACCATACTCTGGATAATAGTGATCTGTTTAATATGTGGCAGAGTGAACTTAGCCTGAGAGCATCAGCCCGGGCAGCTGTTAATGATGTCCATACCGTACCTATATCTAAAGTCAATGAGTTAGAGTTTTTTTTCCGTTCCTGGTATTTCTCGAACAAAAAATTGGACTTTATTAACCTGCTGCTGGACAATCTCCAAAATATACAGGTGCTAAAATGGCTGGGGGATGGGCCGGTTTTTTTGCTGCAGGACTTCTGGTCTTTTCTTCCCTGGCATATTGTTCTCCGGCAGCCTCATCCAGAAAAGCTCCAATTTATAGTTAATCTCTATAACTCAGAATACCATGCAGCGATGATACAGGTGGTAAATGCCCTTAATCTTGAATCCTGCCAGTATTTGCTATCAAGAACGGCCAATCCAGAACTACGCAAGCTTTTTAAAGACCGTGAATCTGAACTTTTCAGTAACAGGAAACAAACCCTTTATGGTTTTGAAAAATCTCAAAGAACCGAAACTTATTCAGGCCTCTACGGAGATAAAATAGAAAATATCCTTAAAGCGCTGGATTTATTGGAAGAAGGCAGTATTCATAATTACCACGACCCTTACTGTATAGAGCGTTTTACCCGGCTGTTAGCAGCAGGCGAAGTAATCTTTCATAGCGGTATGGTTGAAGATTGCCTGGCGGTACTGGTTGATATTTATGAGGATTATAAAAGAAAAAACCGACTGGTAAGCCTTCTAGATGATGAGAAAATTTATCGTACTTTCTACCGCTTGCTGCGTCAGGTAATTCCTGTACATGCATTGTTAAGCCAACCTTTAACTCCGTATGAATTAGCGGATAGAATTTACACCGATTATTTTCCCCTTATTAACCGTGATCCAGCCAGCTTGCAGTATCTGGCTGTGTACGAGAGCATTGTCACAGCTTTTTATAAGCAAAACCCCAACATCATGTATGAAATTTATATAAGAAGCAACAAGCTTAATAATTATCGACCTTTTGATAGTCACCTGATCGAAACCGATGAATTGAATAAAGGTATCGATGCTGCACGTTTGAATGGTTTTATCGATAATATTAATCAAAAAATAGCTGCCCTACCGCATGAATCTTTTGTTCTTATGGAATATCTCCGTATGTGCAGTATGATGGAGATGATTTCCTTGAATAAACAAATGGCTGCCCAACTGCTCGATCATTATATCAGTTTGTGGAACTGGCTGCCCTGCAGCATGTTTATGAATGAGACTATATACTCGCAGCTGGCTCCGCTGGCCGGGGAACGATGCAGATACCAGGCCCGGCAAATATGTGATGCGGTGACAGAAAATAGCCGCCTCAACCTGTCTGACGAAATCTCATCCCGGCCTGACTTATTCAGGATAAAAGATGCACTGTTAAAGCGACAAATATTAGGTGCTCATTTTCTGGGGGTATTGAAATGAACATTAATGACTTGAACCTGGAGACTTATGGTCAAAATATGCAACACTTTCTTCTCCTGCTGCGCAGTGAGGTGGAGGAAATAAGCCGGCAGTTTGAATCAGACCCTGGTTCCCTAGAGAATCTAGATCGTTATCTGCTGACAGTAAACTCCTTTTATTATCGCAGCTTTCATGAAACCTTTTGGCCAGTGTACAAAAAGGACGTAAAGGAAGAGATCAACCAACTGCTGAGTCTGAAAGTACAGGAGGATCTGTTAAAAAAGCATATCGCTGCCATCATTAAACGTAATGCCAATTTATTCAATCAGGTTAAAAACGTTTCCGCCCGGCTGCAAGATTTAAAACAGCAAATTATGGAACAAAGATTATCCTTTACCGATGAAATAGACCGTCAGGTACTTGAATTGATTTATGGTTTTAAAGAAATAAGATCCAAGTTTTTGGAACTGGATGATTTCATGAACTGCCTCAGTGAGATATCATCTGGACTGGCAAGTTTTCAGGGGCAGGCCCGTTCACAGATGTTAATAATGGGTGCCAACTCATTATGTTCTGTGAATTCAGAAGACCCTTCTTATTATCAACTGCTCAAACAGCAAGGCCAAATTTTTAAGCTAATACAAAAATGTGCATCAGATGAAAGTATTATACCAGAACGTATCTCAAAAATTCGCAGCCTGCTGTTAAGCAGCACCATCGATTGGCCAGGGGAAGAATTTCGCGATTTTTATGAAGTTCAAATCCGATCAGCTTCTTTGCATTATACTGAACTTATGATGTTGAACTTACAGGTACAGGATTACCCGCGGCTGAAAGAAATTATTTTGGAATTCTCTGAATTCTTTGAAATCTGGCTGGATTTTCTGGATCTTATCATATCTTATATATCCCGACCTGGTTTTCATCTGATACCGGAATTATATCAGCTTAACCTGAAAAATCCAGGATACCTGAAAGAATTGTACTATGATGTGTCTTCTACCCGTAAGCATATTGAACAAGTTGGAGAAGATATGGATAATACCCAGGATATTGATTTTATTTATTTCAGCAGTCAGATGCAAAACATTCTGGAATTCTCTGCTCCCCTTTATAAAACCATAGCCCATGAGAGTCCAGTCACAGAAATAACCCTTTTAACAGCTCGTTTCCAGCAGGTCAGCTGTGCCTTTTCTATAATGGACAGCAGATTAAAAATTTTAATTGAAGAATATAGGCATATGTCGAGTATTATTGCTCATTGTGAAGACTTATTAACCCGGCTGGATTCAGAAATCGAATTGCTCAGCAATATCAAGAACGATCTGGAAAGACTCCTGGCCCCCCGCAATATAGCCAGAGTATGGAAGGATTTAGATATACGGATCACCCACATACCTTTGATCAGGGGACTGCCCCTGGCAGATGAATATCTCTACCTTTTGGATAAATACCATATCAATACTCGTATTGCCGGGGGAACTGATAATACCATCCTACATGAAGAAGGCGACATTTTTATTATCCGGGTAGAGGATGAAAGCAGTGAAGAAATACCTTATATGATCATCGGAAAGAAAGGTTAGTTCAGATGTACCTGGGCATAGATATTGGAACTTCATACACCAAGATCGCCGGTCTGTTAGAGGGAAAGTGGGTGGATATCAGTCCTGAGGAAATGCTTATTCCAACCGCAGCAGCTTATTTACCCTCAACTGACCAGCTCTATTTCGGGAACCTGGCCCTGCGCCTGGATGAGCCAGGGGCAGATAGAGTCTTCTTTTTTAAACTCGATTTAAAACGATATGTGGATTTTCAACTCGGTCCTTATCAACTAAGGGAAGTTGTAGAAGGCTTCTTATCGTTTTTATATTCACAATATATTAAGGTTAAGGTTCCCCATATCAAATCCTTGGCCCTATCGGTGCCCAACTACTTTGGCCTGAAGTCCAGGCAGATACTGCTGGATGCCGCCCGGACAGTTTTCGGTCTTACTGATATCTATCTAGTACCGGAACCTCTGGCTGCGCTGATTGCTTACAACACTCTAAATGTTAGGCAGCCGTTAGATGGTACTATTCTCAGTATAGACATAGGAGGAGGAACCACAGATTTTAGTTTTTTAGATGCTGCCAGCGATATGCAGGAGCTTATTTTGGAAAGCCAATTCCAGATTGGCTATGATGCTTTTTCCGGTTCAGAACTTGACCATGGTATTATAAGAAACATATTTGTACCCCTGTACCAAATGGAAACCGGACAAAGGATCCCCGAAAAATATATTACTGGCAAATCACTTCTGGCAGCAGACCGTCAGCTATATAACTTTTGGCTGGTGGAGGCTGAAAAACTAAAACTGAAAATAAGCAGAAACGGTTACGCTGCCTGGTATTTGAGCGACTTCTATAAAGGTGGGTCAATTTCTTCGTATATTAATCAGAATTTGTTTCTTAAATACCTGGAGCCAGTATATAGCAAACTCCAAGTATACTGCCGGAGCTTCCTTAGAGATCGGGCTGCCTTACTAGGTCTGGTCGCCGGCGATGACTGGCATTTAGACTACATTCTGCTTCAGGGTGGAGGTTCACTGGCTCCGGGAGTAAAGCAGATTATTGCCGAGTGCTTTCCGGGTATCCCGGTGATTATATCCGATTCCCCAGATCTGGTGGCCAGGGGGTTATGCTGCTGGAATGCCCATTACCTTGATAGCCACACCAGCCTTAAAACCATATACCCCTTCGATTTCTACCGGGAAATATATGACGGTCTTGATAATCAGACCAAGCTGGAAAAAATCCCTTTTGATACGGCTAATCTTGAACTGGACATATTAGGCAGGTATAAAATACTAACTTTTTCTCCTGAAATCAATGGGGATGTTACACCTGAAAACGAACTCTCCCTGAAGATATATGAAGTAGCACAGGGTGAAGCCGTCATTACCCAGGAACGTTTCCTGGGAATGGAACCAGTTCTGGAGGTTATATGGTCTGAAAAGGAAATCCCTGTAGATATAAATGTATATTTGAATATGTATAATTGCAGCTTGGAAACTGATACCCAGGCAGCAGGACCGATCTGGCCTGAAAAAACAATACCGATGTTTCGTGATCTATTCTCCCGACAGCTGGAATCGCTCAAGTTGATAGAGAATTATAAGCATATTAATCCTGATCTTATTAAAGATTTTGCCATTCATCTTGAGAAACAGAAGCATCATGCGCATGCTCCTTATGATAATCATGCTCAAACCGTGATCTATAAGCTTCTGTGCCAGCTGCAGATTCTTGATAGTAAATAAATCAAATTAATCCAAAGGAGTGAAGCTGGAATGTTCAACACCTTTGCCATTCACCCGGCGGCATCAAAATACTTAATTGCCCGGGCAGTATGTGCCTTGCCAGAGGTAAAATCCGCTTATGAAAAGGGCCGGATCTTTATCGGTCATGGAACTACCAACCTGGCCGTAGCTCAACACCTGCTAAATCTAAAAATAGAAAGCCCGGATTCTCATGTATCCGGAGTAATTACTCAGCAGGCTTCCTGTGCCACCGACAGTCAATTGCGCTGTGCCCCCTGGTGTATTGAAAAAGGTCGTATGGTAGAAGTGGACTGGCTTGAATTTCTAAACTGTTTTACCGTCGGCGATATATTTATTAAAGGCGCTAATGCGGTAGATCCGTATGGTAATGCCGGAATTTTACTGGGCGACCCACAGGGAGGAACCATCGGCAAATCTATCGGCATCTTGAAGGCCAGGGGTATACAGATCATTGTACCAGCAGGTCTGGAAAAATTGATCCCCTCCTGCCTGGCAGCAGAGAAAGTAATGGGAATCGGTGAGACCGCTCAATGTATAGGCATGAAAACCGGATACATGTGTTTGTCCAATGCTACCGTAATCACCGAGATAGAGAGCCTCAAAATACTGCTGGATATCGATGCGGTGCAAGTGGCTGCCGGAGGAGTTGGTGGTATGGAAGGGTCAGTGGTACTAGCAGCCAGATATAAAAATGATGAAACTGCACTCGAACTTTTGCAGATGGTTAAAGAGGCTAATCGAACTCCTCGCTTAAAAATCAACAAAAAGAAATGCAGCAGCTGTGATCATCCGTGTTATTTTATTGATAAATAAGGGTGGCCTGGGGTCAGGCACTAACTTACTAACTTATTACTAGATGTCTCAGATTAATAAGTTAGTAAGTTAGTGCCTGACCCCATAACAAATACTATTTGTATATATTGGAGGAATAAAGATGTACGTAAGCCATATCAAAGAGATACCAGGTCAGGAAGTTAATAATCCAGGAGCAGCTTTAAATGTTGTTAAACAGGTACTAGTGGGGCCAGCACAAGGCTGGCAGGGATGGACGATGCGCGCCTTCACCATAACAGCTGAGGGTTATTCTCCCCGTCATACTCACCCCTGGCCCCATATAAACTATGTTATCAGCGGGAAAGGGACTCTGTTTCTTGACGGACAGGATTATGAGGTGCAGGCTGGATCTGTTGCTTATATTCCTGATCATGCTGAGCACCAGTTCAAAAACAACAGTACCGAGGACTTTACTTTTATCTGCATCGTTCCCGAAGAAGGCGATAAATAGAATCCTGGTGTCAGGCACTAACTTACTAAACTTATTATAGAATCCTGGTGTCAGGCACTAACTTACTAACTTATTACTAGATATCTCAGATTAATGAGTTAGTAATTTGGTAAGTTAGTGCCTGGCACCTGACCTTCTTATCAACATATTATTAGCCTGACAATACTTGTGAAGTTAATTAACAGCTGGCTATTTACCCCTGAAGCGGGAAAACCATGATTTCGGTCTTCCTTCCTGTTCGGCTTTCCATAAACTTAAGAACTCGGTAATAGTTTTTTCCCTTTCCTCATTACGCTGGTCGAGTTTCTTTTCCATCCTTTCCATTCTTTGTTCCATTTTCTTATTTTGCTCAAAAAGTGTTTCATTTTGTTCGATGATTTTAGCGGTTATGGACAATATCTCTGCTAGTTCCAGGTTTGATTGAGGTCGGGCAGTTTGCATAGCAGTCTCACCAGAGATACTCTTATCTTCCGTATTCTCCAGTGCCATTTTAATAGCGGTAGTATTCAATCCCTTGTCTTTAAGCTGCAAAACTAGACGCAGGGTATCGATATCTCTCTCACTATAAAGCCGATCACCGCGTTCATCCCGTTTTATTTTTAACCTGAGAGTATTTTCCAGATACCTGAGAGTATGCTGTTCAATATCCAGCATTTCAGATACCTCGCCGATTTTATAAAATATTTCGTTCACTTGTAACCTTTCCTGCTTTCATTTCATAAATTGTTAACAGGTAAATAAATAAAGTTAAAAACCCGGTAATTTCAAATTTATAACCTGAGAATCTTTTATCAGGTACTAAATTTTCAACCAACATTTTTAAGTTCACAATTAATTTAACAATTAACTTTATTGTTCACCTGTGACTTTCCCTTCCAAATCTATATGCTCGCATTTATATTATTATTATAAATAATGAGCAAAGCCGCCCACCGGCCGGCTTTTTTTTTGCCTATAAATAAGTTCGGTACCTGGTACCGAACTTATTATTGGATATAAAAAAAGACCCCCTGTTCTCAGAGGGTCTTTCAGCTCAGGTGATATTAGTAATCAAATGATTCTAGTGGAATTTCCAGGGCAGATCTGTCTCCCAATTCAACAATGTCAGTTAATAACCAAACATTGGGTACTACATTCAGGAGATAATACTTGGCTGACAGCACTTTGCCGGTATAGAAATTGTAATCATAGTGATCAGGTCCAATTTCATTGGCTTTCTGGGCAGCCAGTACAGCCTGATCCAGTATGCATCTTCCTGCATAAAGCTGAGACAAAGCAGTTAGAATCCGGCGGGAATACAGCGGCATCATGCTGAAATCCCCTTTGCCCAGATATCCTTGCATAATCTGCAGGGTTTTGTTCATAGCCTTAAAAGCTTTTATAAACACTTCAAATTCCTTTTTCAGCGTTTCGTTATCTTTGTTGGCTTCATAAAAATCATACATTTCCTTCATGAAATTCTGGAATGGAACCCCTTTACCCATGGTCATCTTGCGTCCACAAAGATCCAGGGACTGAATAAAGTTGGTACCTTCCCAAATAGAATAAATCTTAATATCTCTGGCAATCTGGGCTACAGGATATTCCTCACAGTATCCATATCCACCATAAGCCTGGATCGCTTCAGCGCACAGCCACCAGCCTTCATCGGTGGGGTAGGCTTTGCACAATGGAGTAGTAATTTCTATCAAGTCATTGGCAGCTTTCTTTCTTTCGGGATTGGGATCGTGTTCACGAATATCAAAGGCCATATAGGTCTTATAAAACATAGCCCTGATCGCTTCGGCATGAGCTTTACCCAAAAGTAGAGTCCGGCGGATATCTTCGTGATTGATTATCGCAGTACGGCCAGCCTTAGGATTGGTCAGCAATCGGCCCTGTATTCTATCCTTGGCGTAATCACGGGCATTATACATGGCATTGGCAATACATGATAAGGCCATATGACCGGTTTCCATGCGGGCTTCATTCATCATCTGGAACATTTGCCCCATACCTTCGCCTCGGCCTTCGTTCTCTAACGGGCTCTTCCCCAGCAGCCAGCCGCGGCAGCTGTTGGTATCGCCGAAGCTCAAAGCTGCAGTACAGGAACCATGCTGGCCCATCTTATGTTCAATACCGGTAGTCTCCACATCATTGGGTTCAAAACTGCCGTCCTCGTTCACCCAGTACTTGGGAACTACGAACAAGGAAATACCTCCGGTTCCCTGTTTGGCACCTTCTACTCTAGCCAGGTAGAGGTGGATAACATTTTCCGTAAAATCATTGTCTCCAAAGGTAATAAATATTTTCTGTCCCTTAATCTTAAAAATCCTGGGATCATCGGTGGGTGTGGCTTTGGATAAAATATCTCCTACGTCAGAACCAGCACTTGGTTCGGTCAGGCACATGGTACCAGACCAGGTTCCATCCATCATATTGGGCAGGAACATCTTCTTTAAGTGATCATCACCATAGCTCTGGATTAGTCCAGCCGCTCCACTGGTCAATATGATAGTGGGACAAAAGGTTGGATTGGCAGCACCGATAAGTTCCCATACGGTGGAATGTAAGATATGAGGAAGAACCATAGCATCTTCAGAGTGGTCTATGTTGCTGGTTCCCCAGCCCTCTTCCTGTAGCTGATGGAATAAAGGTCCAAAAGACGGTGAACAGGTTACTTTTCCGTTCTCAAATTTTACCGGATTTTCTTCACCATCAGTGTTAGTAGATTCGATAACCTCTTTACACATTTTTAGAATTGGAGCTAGAACAGATTTTACATCATCTTTAGAATAATAATCGGCAAACTTTGGATAAGCAAATACTTCCTCGGTAGGAAGCCATTCTTGAAGAATAAATTCCAAGTCTCTGGTGTTTAGATACGCAAAATTAGCAGCCATTCTATTATACCCCCTCTAATATAAAGGTGATCCTTCAACATTTTGTATTACCCCTTAATTAATACAAAAGGCATATAAGGACGACCCTCTTGTTTGACAGCGTGATAAGAAATTTCCCCCTGTAATACTAAATAACATACCAGTTCCCCAACCACCCCCTATATCAGCAAGCCTCTCTGCTAACAGATATGAATGTTTTATATCTTTATCCCATCATACCTGTTAAAAGACTTCGTTTATTATTATGCTGTTTTAGAAATACGTCATTACAGCCAGCAAAACAACATAATTCTGGATATTTTGTATATTCTAAGGCTACTAGCGTTTATCCTTTATGCCTATAAAAGTTTAAATTTTCTAAATAGTCTAATTATTTTATTAAAACGGCAATGCTATCATAATAATGTCCCTTGAGATCCTATATTGTTTTTATTATTTATCATTTCCGGTCTTACTGATAAAATTTCAGCAAGATAATTTAGTGTTATCTCAGAAAAGCTAGAGTTTCTTTATGAAAATAATCACAAAACAGACAGGATTTTTGAAGACTATGTTGAATATTATTCACTATTGTTTTTAACTCTCATAAATTCACTAGAAGGGAGTGAATAATTAGTTTATTTAAATATGGGGGAATATAGTATTTGGGGGAGGAAATTATGGCTGATTTAAATGAAGTAAAAATATCCGGACACATACAGGAAACTGTCGCAAATCCATCTCCGCTGGGATTATTGGGCCTTGCACTGGTTACCCTGGTAGCTTCGTCTCAAAAATTAGGAATAACCGACGGTACTCTATACATTATACCCTGGGCCTTGTTTTTAGGTGCCTCTGCACAATTTGTTGCAGGTCTATTTGACTTTAAACACAATAACACTTTCGGTGCAACCGCTTTTTGTGGTTATGGCTTTTTCTGGTTTGCAGTGGCTATGACCTGGATGTTTTCCAATGGCGTTATCGGCACAGCTGAAGGCATAACCGCTGATGCGCATCAACTCGGGTTTGCATTTCTGGGTTACTTTATCTTCACCATGTTTATGACAGTGGGGGCGATGGGGGCAAATAAGGTTCTTTTTATTATTTTCTTCTTAATCGATTTACTGTTCCTGGGCCTCTTTATGAGTACCCTGGGCTGGGGTGGAGAAGCCTGGCATGAGCTGGCTGCTTATTCCGAATTTGGTATTGCTATGATGTCTTTTTATGGTTCTGCTGCCACAGTTTTAAATACTCACTATGGATATACAGTTCTGCCAGTCGGAGCTCCTTTCGGACCATGGCACAAAAAGGCAGCCGCCTTAAAATAATAAACAGATATAATTAAATAATAAGAGCAGGCTTTACAGCCTGCTCTTTTATTAAGTTAGTTTCAAGGCACCTGCATTTATTTTTATTGGACCAGTTTTTGTAAGCGCAGGACTTCCAATTTTAATAACTGATTTTCTTTTTCCAGCTGTTCAATTTTTTCAGCCTGAGTCATTGTTTCTGTCTCACTGCTGCTGCTCTGCCCCGCCTGGGCATAATAGTCGTTTAATATACTCTGCCCATAACCGACACCCGGTACGGCCCACCTGCCATCCAAATCGCTCCAGGTACTGGCAATACCCCGACTCACCAGGATAAACCTGGGATCAACTAAGGTTTTGCCCGCAGGAAGTGCTGATTTGCTGGTATATGCATAGAGGTGCTGTATATGGGCCTCAACACCATCGGCGCGGGTTTTAAATATAGCCCCATGTACTCCCTCAGCAAACCATACCCGGGATGAATCAGCCCCGCGCAGGTCTTCATTACCAGTAGCCGGGCTGCCTGTAGCACCTAATCCACAATAATTATTCTGATAAGCCTGTACCAGTCCTCCATATCTCCACCATCCAGTCTCTTTAGCGGCCTGACAGAAAGCAACATCTCCCCTTATACCATAGTCCTTAGCGATCTGCAGGTATAATTCTGGCAGGTCTGCCGGAGCCTGAGGGTTATTGGCCAGCATAATCTGTTTAAGGGCCTCGGCACTTACTGTAGACATACCCATTATGGTTAGATCCCCGTCGGTTGGAATAATATCTTCTCCACTATTATCCTCGATAAGATCCAATGCAGGATTAGATATAAGAACCTGGCGGTTTACTCCATCCCATTCCACGTTCATACCCAGTCCTTCACTAATGGCTCTTATGGGTACCATAGTACGACTATTTATGATCACTGGTTGAACATCTGAATTTATTTCGCTGCCATTAATGAATATCCTGATGACCTGCTGGGCATCTGCTGATATGGGACCTATAAAACTGAGCGCCGTAAATACTATTATCCCCGCTGCAATAATCAAACCTGTTGTAGCACACCTTATCCTTGTCAATTGCTGCACCTCCAGTTTTAGTAACCTATAAGTATATATAAATTCACCCCCTGCAGCGCAAAATCCTGCTGCAATATGTTGGACCAGTACAAATCTGTTCCTTTCCAGGGTATACATCCCCAATTTGGGCTCTGTCTTACCAGTCTTCAAGAAATTGGAGAAAATATAAAATAATCATCTCCGGCGGATCAAATGAGGCACTAATATCCCCCCAACCAGGGACCTGATTATTTTGTCGATGCCATAATTTACATAAGGACGTAAAAATATGCTTGTTTTTACACAATTCGGCCACAAAACATAAAAATATCGTTATTTTCGTCTCATAAGAAGACAAGATTTTCCAGTTATTTGGTGTATCTTATTTATACATAACAATTATTTCCATTATATTTTACGTTTCGGGGAGGTGTAAGACCATGTCAGTAAAACGAATAAATTATATCGTATTTGCTCTTCTCCTAATTTCTTTGATAACCGACTACTTATTTATGTATTCATCGCTTCTTATGGAAAGCCGGAGGTTAATATACATTCCTACCCTGGCCTTGATTGTTTCTTCAGTTATTGTTTTGCTGTATCAGCAGCAACTGCAGGAGCTTCGCTTAAAGTTTAATACCTCCATGGTTAATGATAGTGCAGCTAAATCATGGATCGGACCATTGTCTGATGTATTTATTCAGGCATTCCATGATGTCCCCGAAAGCTTGGTTATCTTAAACCACACCCTTAAAGTCATTTACCAGAATAAAGGGGCCGCCAATGTATTTGGTATAGAAACCGGTCAAGTATTTTCCGAGGAAATAGCAGACCAGGATTCTCCCTTTGAAAAAAAACAGCTTAGGGGCATTAAGCAGGTCTTAATGTCTGGTATAAAATGGGAGGATCAACAAACCCTTTATATTAATGGAGAGGCCAAAACCTATTTGCACCGGATAAACCCAATTTGTGAAAATGGACTGGTTCAGGGTGTAATTATTTATTCCAGTGATATTTCCGCACTGATACAAAGCCGCAAAGATGCTGAAGCCGCCAATATGGCTAAGAATCAATTCCTGGCCAATATAAGCCATGAGCTCAGAACTCCTCTGATAGGAATACTGGGTGCGGTAGAACTGCTGGAACGCAGTGCTATGGATGGTTTTGAGACTGATAACATAAAAATAATCAGTGATTGCGGAGAACAATTACTGGAAATCATAAATAAGATATTGGATGTATCCAGGATGGGGCTAGGTGCAGCAGCCTGCCAACCGGGAGAGTGTAATATAAGAAATATCCTTGATCAGACCTTAAGCTCGGTTTATCCAGCTATATATGAAAAAGGATTAAGCATCGATGTTCACATTGACCATAGTCTGCCAGATTATGTAGCTGTTGACCATGGCAAACTACAGCAAATATTACTCAATATTCTATACAACGCAGTAAAATTCACCCATCAGGGTGGCATTAAATTGAGGCTCGATTATAAGAACAGTCCGGCATCTTCCTGGATTACCATATCCATAGCTGATACCGGAATTGGCATACCTGAAGATCAACTAAGCAAAATATTCTCTCCCTTTAACCAGGTGGATAATACATCCTCACGCGAGTATCAAGGTACCGGATTAGGATTGTATCTATGCAAGGAATTGGTTGATTTGATGAATGGGGAATTGTGGATAGAAAGCGAGCCCAACCAGGGTTCCACCTTTTATGTAAAATTTCCGGTTGAAGATATAATAGACCAACCGCTGCCAGATTCAGAGAAAAAAACCCCGACTCATGACCCGATTAACGATCTCCTATTGGGATTTACCCCTATTAAAATTCTAGTAGTAGATGATAACGAATTGACCCAAAAAATTGTATGCCAGACCCTTCATAATTATGGTTTTCAAACCGGTGCCGCTGGAAATGGACTCGAAGGCTTTGATATGCTCCGGAAAAGTCATTACGACCTGGTGCTGATGGACATGCAGATGCCCTTGAGGGATGGCTATGAAACAACTCTGCTGATCCGCAGCCATAATCAGTTTTCTTCCTTACCAATTATCGCTATGACCGCTAACTCAACCACCGATGCCCGAGAAAGATGCCTGAGCTGCGGTTGTAATGCCTATATAGCCAAGCCCTTCAAAGCAGAGGAACTAATCTATGAGATCAATAATTGTATAAAGGATACTCCCGATGGTTCCGATTCTGCTGCTACGAATGACTTAATAGCAGAATTAATTCCCGAGTTTCTAGACTCGCTGTGTGAATCTATCCATGAACTGGATGAGGCGGTTAAAAACAATAACATTCAGGAAGTGAAAAGCATAAGCCATGACATCAAGGGCAGTGCAGGCCTATATGGGTTTCACGAAATCTCTCATACCGCTGCCAGAATAGAACAGGCAGCCGGAGAAAATGAACCGCATACCATTACCCATTCTTTTTCTCAACTATGTGATTTATATAAGAAATTAGGTGCCTAGCGATTATCAGAGTGCGACAGGGGACGGTTCTCAATCTGTCGCATTTTTTTGCTTTGAATATTATTTTCCTGCTGGGTTCGTGGTATCCGGAATATTTGTGCTGAAAATGCGACAGATTGAGAACCGTCCCCTGTCGCATTTATAGTCCAGCGTTTTCAACTATCTCTTTTATTTGCCTGGATTTATTCATGGTGTACATGTGAATTCCTGGTACCCGGTTAGCCAATAGATCTTCTACCTGCTTGCTGGCATACTCTATCCCGGCTTTTTCCATTTCCTCCGGACGGCCGTCATATTTATCCAGCAATCGTAACAGGTCGGAAGGTACTGAGGCGCCGGATAGAAAAATCATCCTTTTAATTTGGTTGGCATTCAGCACCGGCATAATACCCGGAACTATAGGGCAGTTAATTCCAATCTGAAGGCTTCGGTCTATGAAGTCGTAGAATTTTCTGTTATCAAAAAAGAGCTGGCTTATCAGAACATCTACTCCTGCATCAACCTTTTGCTTAAGATGTAATATATCATCACCGAGCTTCTGACATTCAGGGTGCCCTTCTGGATAAGCGGCCGCTGCTATGCCAAAGTCAGCCTTTCTTCTTGCATCCTCTATCAGTTCCCGGGCATAGTGGTATTCTCGAAGTACTAGATCCAGACTTTCCGTATCTGACGGAGGATCACCTCTTAGGGCCATTATGTTTCTTATGCCTTGTGTCCATAGGGTTTCCAATATTAAATCTACTTCCTGCTTGCTGTGTGCCATACAGGTTAAATGAGCTAAGGTCTCTATTCCAAAGTCCCTTTTTATACTGGAGGCTATTTCCGCCGTTCGATCTCTGGTACTGCCTCCTGCCCCATAGGTAACACTTATAAAATCCGGTTCCAGATCTCTAAGCTCTTCGATGGTACTGAACAAAGACTCAACTGGATAATTCGCCTGGGGTGGAAAGATTTCCAGAGATAGCACTGGTTTTTTTAAAAGCTTATAAAATTCTATTATTTTCATAAATACCCTGTTTTCCCCCCCCACCTTATTCCTGCAGCCATAATAATATACTTTATGCCAGTAGTTGTTACTACATGTTCATTATCAGATTATCTGCAAATTCTGAACACTTGACTTCGGCAGCGCCTTCCATGAGCCGGGCAAAATCATAGGTAACTACTTTACTGGCTATAGTTTTTTCCATAGATGATATTATTAAGTCGGCTGCTTCATGCCATTGGAGATGTCTTAACATCATTTCTCCAGAGAGTATTACCGAAGAAGGATTAACCTTGTCCAAGCCTGCATATTTGGGGGCGGTACCATGGGTAGCTTCAAATATGGCATGTCCGGTAATATAATTTATATTAGCACCAGGAGCAATACCTATTCCTCCCACCTGGGCAGCTAGAGCATCGGAGGCATAGTCCCCATTTAAGTTCAGGGTGGCTACAACTTCAAATTCCGTGGGCCGAGTAAGAATCTGCTGCAGGAAAATATCGGCAATAGCATCTTTAATAATAATTTTGCCTTCTGCCTCTGCCTGTGCTTGAGCAGCGTCTGCAGCTTTCGCCCCTTCTTTTTCTTTGATCCGGTCATATTGATCCCAGGTGAATGTTTTATCCGCGAATTCCGATTCAGCCAGGTCATAACCCCACTGTTTAAAAGCGCCTTCGGTATATTTCATGATGTTTCCCTTATGGACCAGGGTAACACTTTTCCTTCCTTCATTGATTGCATAGTTGATAGCAGCTCTAACGAGGCGCTTACTGCCTTCCTCGGATACAGGTTTTATCCCAATCCCGGAAGTCTCTGGGAACCTTATTTTACTTACACCCAGTTTATCCTGCAAAAATGATATCAGTTCTTTGGCTTCCGGGGAATCATAGGCGTATTCAATACCTGCGTATATATCTTCAGTATTCTCACGGAAAATAACGATATTGACATCTTCTGGTCTTTTTATAGGAGAAGGTACTCCTGCAAAATACCGCACTGGTCTGAGGCAGGTGTAAAGGTCCAGTTCCTGTCTTAAGGCCACATTCAAGGAACGTATACCACCGCCAATAGGTGTAGTCAAGGGTCCCTTAATAGCAATGATATATTCCCTGATTGCATCCAAGGTCTCAGTCGGCAGCCACTCTCCCGTAAGATTAAATGCCTTTTCTCCAGCTAGCACCTCGTGCCACACTATAGATTTCTTTCCCTCATAGGCTTTCTCTACTGCAGCATCCAGTACTCGATATGCGGCAGCCCAGATATCAGGTCCGGTTCCATCGCCTTCTATGAAAGGTATTATAGGATGATCCGGTACGTTTAAAATACCATTATTGACTGTAATTTTTTCTCCCTGCGGGGCGCTAGTCTTAGTCATTAGCAAATCTCCTTTTTGAATTAAAGCAGTAGGTCTGCTTCTAAAATTTTGACAGCAGTGTACTTAATCAAGATTAAAAGTTCCATACTTTTTGAAATGCTCCACTAAACCGCCTTCGGACAATATTTTGAGCATTACCGGCGGAAGTGGAGTTATAGGTATCTCCAATCCTTTGGTCTTATTATAAAGAATCCCCTCTTTGAGATTTACTTCCAGTTCGTCTCCGGGATCTATCTGATCAGTATCACATTCTACCAGAGGCAGACCGGTATTGATACAATTGCGATAAAATATCCTGGCAAATGATTTGGCTATAACTGCACTGACATCTGCGTTAATTATGGCCAATGGGGCCTGCTCACGGGAAGACCCGCAGCCAAAATTTTTCCCGGCTACTATGAAATCGCCTTTATTTACATGGGAATAAAACTCTGGATCTAAATCTTCCATTACATGTTTGGCCAGTTCTCTCATGTCCAGCGTTTTAAATTTATAACGGCCGGAAATTATATAATCGGTATTTACATCGTCACCAAACTTGTGAACCTTACCTGTCAAGCTCATATTGCTCCTCCTAATCTATTTGATGAATTCCCGGGGATCGGTTAGCTTCCCGGTTAATACTGACGCAGCGACTGTAGCGGGTGATCCCAGGTATACAAAAGCCTTATTATTACCCATTCTTCCTTTGAAATTACGGTTGGCAGTTGAAATTACGTTTTCTCCATCTGACGGTACCCCATTATGGGTGCCTACACATGGTCCGCAACCAGGAGTCACCACCGCAGCACCCGATTCTACGAATATCTCGATCAGCCCTTCCCGCAATGCCTGCAACATGACCTGTCGAGATGAAGGTGCAACAATCAGCCGGGTATTCTCAGCTATTTTTTTCCCTTTTAATATTTCAGCTCCAATTCGCAGGTCTTCTATTCTGCCGTTGGTACAAGTACCGATGAAACCCTGCTGTATCGGAGTACCAGCTACCGCGCTGATAGGAGCAACATTATCTACCGTATGAGGCTTGGCCACCTGAGGCTCAAGGCTGGATACGTCATATTCCAGAACCTGAGCGTATACTGCATCCGCATCAGCTTTAACAGGTTCAAATGCCTTCTTGCTGTGCTCTTTGACCCAGGCTATGGTTTTATCGTCAGCTTCCATGAGTCCGCACTTGGCGCCCATTTCGATAGCCATATTGCTGATGGTGAACCTGGCTTCGATGGATAAATCTGCTATGGCCTGGCCAGTATATTCAGCTGCCATGTAAGTTGCTCCATCTGCAGTGATATCACCTATCAAATATAATATAAGGTCTTTTGAATAAACTCCTCTGGGCAGCGTACCGTTTAATACGAATTTTATGGTTTCCGGCACTTTAAACCACAGCTTACCTGAGATGATTCCAGCCGCCAGGTCGGTTGAACCTACTCCAGTAGAAAAAACATTGATAGCACCATAGGTGCAGGTATGAGAATCAGCTCCAATAACCAGATCTCCAGGAACTACATGACCCTGTTCCGGAACCAGTTGATGGCATACCCCATCTCCAATATCGTAAAAATTTATCCCTTGATTACTGGCAAAATTTCTCATCTGCTGATGAAGGGCTGAAACACCCTCCAGCGGACTGGGAGCACTGTGGTCTATCACCATAGCTACCCGGGCAGGATCAAAAACCCTGGCAGCGTTCATTTCATTAAAGGCCCTTATGGCAAGCCCGGATGTTCCATCCTGTCCCATAGTAAAATCCAGATCGGCAATCACGATATCATTGGCTCTGGCATCCCGCTTGCTTTTAGTTGATAGAATTTTTTCTGCAATCGTCTTTCCCACCTAGCTGTCCCCTCTTTCTCTTTTGTACTCTTCAAAAATATATACCAATTCTTTATCGAATAAAGACCTTTTCAAGTCTATAGCCAGTTGTCGAACTTTACCAAGTATCTGCTCAGAATCCTTATTAGATAATTCCACCCCATATTCATGTACAAATTTTGCCCTTATAGCCGCCGAGCCCGAGTGTTTACCTATTACAATTTGTCTCTCCAGGCCAACTTCTTCGGGAGTGAACACTTCATATGTCAAAGGATTTTTAAGCACTCCGTCTCCATGAATTCCCGATTCATGGGCAAAGATATTAAGACCCACTATGGGTTTATTAACCGGCAGTTCGCGGCCGGATGCGGCAGCTACATATTCTGCAACTTCTCTAAACAGGGTGGTATCATATTGTACATCCATATTAAGCAGGTATTTTATTACCATGATCATTTCCTGCAGACAGGTATTGCCAGCTCGTTCACCCAGACCGTTAATAGTTACCCCTAGATAATTAGCCCCCGCATAGATTCCGGCCAGAGCATTAGCAGTAGCCATGCCGAAATCATTGTGGGTGTGCATCTCAATATCCAGACCGGTCACTTCTTTTAAAGTTTTGATATAGCGGTAAGTATTTACCGGAGTAAGAGTTCCTACGGTATCACAAAAGCGCAGCCGATCAGCACCGGCATGTTTGGCTACCAGGGCAAACTCGGTAAGATACTCTATGCTGGAACGTGAAGCATCCTCAGCATTAACAGAAACATATAGCTGGTTATCTTTAGCAAATTTAACTGCATCAGACATCCGGTTCAAAACATCCTGGTGGGTAGTCTGCAATTTATGCTGGATATGAATATCTGAAGTAGATATAGATATTGCTACTGCATCAACTCCACAGCAAATTGACTCTCTTAAATCGGATATGACTGCTCTATTCCAGGCCATTATACTGGCTTTGAGACCCATATTTACGATCTGTTTAATGCATTCTTTTTCAAATCCACCCATTACCGGGATACCGGCCTCTATCTGATCGACACCCATCTGATCAAGATATTTAGCTATTCTTGTTTTTTCAGCATTGGCAAATACTACCCCTGCCGTTTGCTCCCCATCCCGCAGAGTTGTATCGACAATATGTATTTTTGCTCCTTCTTGTTTAAACCAGTCATTAGCTGACCAATCATATTTCATATATCATACTCCTTTCCCTTAAAGGGCAATGAAAGATTTTAACCTTATAATTCTATCACAGCTTGGTGAAAATAAAACAGCCTGATAATCTTTGTTTATCAGTTGTTTAGTTTTTCTGCCAGGATTTTATTAACCAGAGCCGGATTAGCCTGCCCTTTGGTAGCCTGCATGACCTGCCCCACTAAAAACCCGGTCGCTTTTTTCTTGCCATTCCTGTAATCATCAACCACTCCGGGATTCTTATCAATAACCTCTTGAATTATCGTTCCCAGGGCAGCTTCATCAGAAATCTGTTCCATACCCTTTTCCTTAATGATTTTCTCCGGACTGGCTCCTGTTTCGAACATTTCTTCAAAAACATCTTTGGCCATTTTGCCGCTTATCCTGCCCTCATCAATAAGTTTCAGCATATCAGCCAGAGCAGCAGGCTTAATCCTGCATTCTGCTATATCCATGTTCTTTTGATTCAAAAGCTTGTTTAATTCTCCCATCATCCAGTTGGATATTATTTTGCCATCCTGGTAGTATAAGGTGCATTCATCAAAAAACGCCAGGTAATCAGGGGTCAGGGTCAGCAGGTGGGCATCATATTCTGAAAGATCATATTCTTCCATCAGCCTTTCTCTAGCCTTCTCTGGCATCTCAGGCAGACTTTGCAGAATTCTTTCCACCCACTCCCGGCTAATCCTTAAGGGAGGTAAATCAGGTTCAGGAAAATAGCGATAATCATGAGCTTCTTCTTTGGAGCGCATGGAGCGAGTAATCTGCCGCTCTTCCTCCCAGGTCCGTGTTTCCTGAATTATCTCCTCTCCATCTTCAATCGCTTCTATCTGTCTGCGCACTTCATAGTCAATAGCCTTTTCCATTGCTTTAAACGAGTTTAAATTCTTTACCTCTGCTCTGGTACCCAGTTCTTCCTGACCATAAGGACGAACGGATACATTAGCATCACATCTCAACGACCCTTCTTCCATTTTGCAGTCTGAAACTCCCGCAAACAGCAGCAGGGATCGTAATTTCTCCATATATGCCCGGGCTTCCTGGGAACTACGCAGGTCAGGCTCGGATACGATTTCCAGTAATGGTACTCCAGAACGATTCAAATCCACCAGGGAAAAGGTAGTAGAGCTAATCGTTCCCTGATGCACCAATTTCCCAGCATCTTCCTCTAAATGGGCGCGAGTAATCCCAATCCGCTTCCTTTCTCCATTGACCTCGATATCAAGATAACCCTGTTTACATACCGGCAGATCATATTGGGATATCTGATAGGCCTTGGGAAGATCAGGATAAAAATAATTTTTGCGATCAAATTTACAATAATCTGCTATCTCGCAGTTTAAGGCCAGTCCTGACTTGATAGCATAGTCCACCACCTGCTCGTTAAGAACTGGAAGCATTCCGGGAAAGCCTGAACAGATGGGACAGACGTTAGTATTAGGTTTCGCTCCAAATTCATTGGTACAGGAACAGAATATTTTACTCCTGGTTTTCAGCTCCACGTGAACTTCCAGGCCAATAACTGTCTCAAAATCTTTACTCATCTTACATCACCCCCGGATCCGGTTTGGCAGTATGATAGTCAGTATTCTGCTCAAAGGCATAGGCGGCTCTTATCAATGTTCCCTCATCAAATGGTTTGCCAATTAACTGCATACCTACCGGCAGAGCGTCGACGAATCCACAGGGTATGGACATACCAGGCAGTCCGGCCATATTTATAGGTACCGTTAATATATCATTCATATACAGAGTTAGTGGATCTCCGGTCTGCTCGCCCAGCTTAAAGGCCGTGGTTGGAGTCGTCGGAGACACAATCAGATCAAAATCATTGAACACTTTATCAAAATCATTTTTAATGAGCCTTCTTACTTTCAAAGCTTTTAGATAATATGCATCATAATAGCCGGAACTTAATGCGTACGTACCCAGCATGATCCTCATTTTAACTTCATCTCCAAAACCCGCCGCCCGGGTGGATGAAAACATCTGTATCACATTTTCTGCCTCAAAATCACGCCTGCCGTATCTTACTCCGTCAAACCTGGCCAGATTGGCACTGGCCTCGGCAGGAGCCACCAGATAGTATGCGGGCAGAGCATATTCGCTGTGGGGAAGGGATACTTCCTCGACTAGAGCACCAAGTTCTTCATACTTTAGCAATGCTTTCTTAACCGTATCCTTTATCCCCTTTGCTATTCCCTCCTGGAAATACTCCCGGGGGTAGCCAATTTTCAAACCTTTGATATCATCTCTTAAGAACTCTGTATAATCAGGTTTTTCTATATCAACACAGGTAGAATCCAGGGGATCCCTTCCGGCTATTATATTTAAAACCAGGGCACAGTCTCTGACTTCCCTGCTGAAGACACCCACCTGATCCAGGGATGACGCATAGGCCACTACGCCATAACGGGAAACTCTCCCATAGGTTGGTTTGAGTCCTACTACTCCGCAAAATGAGGCTGGCTGCCGAATAGATCCTCCAGTATCAGTTCCCAGGGCAAAAGGTATTTCACAGGCAGCCACCGCTGCCGCCGACCCTCCTGATGACCCACCTGGAACTCTGTCTAAATCCCAGGGGTTTCTGGTTGGAAAAAATGCCGATTGCTCGGTGGATGAACCCATGGCAAACTCGTCCATATTCAATTTACCTACCAGGACTCCTCCAGCTTCTTTGAGCCGGGAGGCAACCGTGGCATCATAAAAGGGCACAAAATTTTCAAGTATTTTCGAAGCACAGGTAGTCTTCATCCCCTGCGAACAGATAATATCTTTTAAGCCATAGGGTATACCAGCAATACTGGAAAAATCGCCCCGGGCGTCACACTTCCGGGCCTTATCCAGAGCACCCTCTTCATCCAGGGTTATAAAAGCCTGTATCTTAGCTTCGACGTCTTTGATACGGCCAAATACCGCCTTGACTATCTCTTCTGACGAAGCTTGTTTATTATGTAATTTTTCCTGCAGTTCATGCAGCGTTAATTCATATAAATCCACCCGGAAGCACCCCTTATATTATTTTTGGAACCTTATATTGTCCTTCTTCAACTAGAGGAGCATTAGCAAGTATTTCCTCCCGATCAGGACCAGGTATCACTTTATCTTCCCGGAACACATTAAATACTGGCAGTATATGATCCAGGGGTTCTACCCCCTCAGTATCCAGTTCGTTTAGCTTGTCTGCATACTGTAAAATGGAGCCCAATTGTTCAGCATATTTTTCTTTTTCTTCCTCACCCAAATTCAGCCGGGCAAGGAGTGCTACATGCTGCACTTCCTGTATACTAAGAGTCATTTCATTACCTCCCTGTCTGTAAAAAACCCATGTGCAATATTATACCAAAAAGCTATTTGCTTAAATAAATATTTTACCATAAGTTCGGTACCTGGTACCGAACTTATTCACTTATTATTAAGTTTGGTACCAGGTACCGAACTTATTTTAAGATATTTGCGGATCGCGGTATCTGAAACATTAATGAATCTACCAATCTCTTTCATGGAATACCCGGCTTTTAAAGCTTCTCGGGCATACCATATTTTATAGGGAATCAGTTCGCGTTTTCTATTGCCCTGGACGATCTCATCTTGCCCCTGGGAATCAATCCCAGTGTCAGATAATATTTCATGCAGCGGCTTATGAATAATATTTCTTGTTCCGACAATACTTTTCTCATCAATAGCATTTTCTAGCCTACAATCCATATTGGAAGAGTTCATGCTATCTTCTTGTTTCATAAAAGCATCGTATTCACTTAAAGAATTCTCGTAGTTATTAGATAATGCTCCTAAAAATAAGTTGGTATTGATAAATTCTTTACTCTGCCGCCGGTAATAAATATCACTACTCCAGGTATAATCTTCCACCCTGGAGCAAAGTCCGGCTCTTACTGGATTATTATGAATATACCGTATCACTGCCATTAAATAGTTGTCATTTTGAATGGGAATGGCTTTATATCTTCCTTCGAAAACATGTCCTGTACGTCCATATTTGTCATTATAATAACGACTGTAATGCAAATTAATCCGATGCATTATTTTACTGAGCGGTTCCATAGTGGTTCGCAAAGCAATATGGTAATGATTAATCATCACCACATATGCAAAAATTTCGGCCCCATCAATTTTCACCGCTTTTTCCAGTAGACTAATAAGACATATTTTGTCTTGCGTCTGACCAAATATATTTTCCCGATTATTACCCCGATTAATTACATGATACAAAGCATCCTCATGTTCAACTCTGGGTTTTCTTGCCATAATTACCACCTTTTTCTATAATTATAGCATTTAAGTTCTTAAGTTCGGTACCAGGTACCTAACTTATTGAGGAATTGGGGTTCGTCCAGGATGCTTACCCCGAACTGCACTGCTTTATCATATTTGCTGCCCGGTGATTCACCAGCCACAACATAATCGGTTTTTTTGCTTACACTGCTGCTGATCTTTCCACCCAGATCTTGAATTGCTTCACTGGCCTGAGTGCGAGTCATGGAGTTCAAGGTGCCCGTTATGACGAAGGTTTTATTCACCAAGGGCAGTTCTCTATGGACTGGTTTTTCCTCCACCATGTTAACACCCTTTTGTTTGAGGTTGGCAATGGTTTCTTGATTACCAGGTTCAGCAAAGAATTTCACAGTACTATTTGCGGTAATCGGCCCTATTTCCGGTATCTGTGCAAGGTCTTCTTCGCTCACCTTTAAAAAACCATCAATATCAGTTAGCTGCTGAGTAAGTATTCTGGCACTCTTGGCTCCTATATGCCTGATTCCCAGAGCAGTGATCAATCTGTGTAAAGGTCGCTTTTTACTGTCTTCTATAGCCTGCAGTATATTTTGGGCTGATTTAACACCCATCCTGTCCAGTGAAATTACCTGTTCCAAATCCAGGTTATATAGATCAGCCACCTTGTTCACCAGCCCGCTGTTTACTAGCTGTTCAACAATGGCCGGTCCCATCCCTTCGATATCCATGGCCCCCCGAGAAGCAAAAAAAATCAAACTTTCTTTCAAGCGAGCCGGACAATTGATATTTTCACAGCGATAGGCTACTTCGCCATCCAGTCTTACCACTCCACTGCCGCAGGTTGGACAGTTTTCCGGCGGTATGATGATTCTCTCCTCGCCGGTGCGCTGCTCGATAAGAGACTTGATTATTTCTGGAATAATATCCCCTGCCTTATGGATCAAAACCCGGTCTCCGATACGAATATCTTTTTCCGCCACCAGGTCAAAATTATGCATACTGGCCCGGCTTACCGTAGTACCAGCAATAAATACTGGCTCAAGTATGGCCGTAGGGGCTATAACCCCGGTTCGGCCCACATTCACTTCCACATCCAAGAGGCGGGTCTCTTTTTCTTCGGCCGGGAATTTATAGGCAATAGCCCAACGGGGGCTCCGGATGGTCTGCCCCATTAAGGAACGACCGGCATAGGGGTTCAACTTCACTACTACCCCATCAATCTCGTAAGGAAGATTATGTCTTGCCGCTGCTAGTTCTTCGGTAAAGTTAAATACCTCATCGATGTCTTCACAATATCTGGCCTGCGGGTTAACGTTGAAACCGAAGTCACGCAGGGTTTGCAGGGCCTGTTCCTGACTTGATACTTCTCTTCCTTCTATGTATAATATGTCATAAATAAATGAAGACAGGGCCCGCTCAGCGGTGATCCTGGGATTTAGCTGTCTTAAAGAACCTGCTGCAGCGTTACGCGGATTGGCAAAAATCTTTTCGCCTTTTTCTTCTTTTTCCGTATTAAGCCTTAAAAATTCCCCTTTGGGCATATAGACTTCGCCTCTAACTTCCAGTCGGGGAACCGTAACTCGAAGTTTTAGGGGAATAGTCTTTATCGTCTTTATATTATTGGTCACATCCTCGCCCACCTGGCCATCGCCTCGAGTAGCAGCATTGATCAATACGCCGTTTTCATATACCAGGGCAATGGAAACACCATCTATTTTGAGTTCTGCCATATATGAAACTTCATCCAGCTCTTTTTTTAATCGTTGATCAAAGTCCCGTAAATCATTGTAGGCAAAAGCATTATCCAGGCTCAACAGAGGACTCCGGTGAACGATACTGCCAAACTTATCCAGAGCCTGCCCACCAACTCTTTGAGTAGGAGAATCGCTGGTTAATAGTTCTGGATGGGCCTCTTCTATGTTCTTAAGCTGCCTCATGAGATCATCATATTCGGCATCGCTTATAAGGGGGTCATCCAGAACATAATACCTGTATTCATGCCATCTAAGCTCTTCACGTAGTTTTTCTATATCACTGACGGGCCGGTTCATACTTTCTCCTCTCGAAAAAGGTATTAAATAAAACTGATGCAGGTTGGTACTATCATCTATTAAGATATTTTCTCCAAAGGGGCTATATCTAAACGCAGCATTCTTATTCCGGCTCGCTCGAAATCTATAACTGCCACTTGATCACTTTCAGTGAGACTGGTGATTATGCCGATTCCAAACTTCTTATGCCTTACCTTATCACCTTCGTAAAAAGTATAGGATTCAACTACTTCTTCTACGGGAACATCCAGCAGTTCCTGCGGTATTTCTTTAACAAAACGTGAAGCCGGATTATTGCGCTCATAACCATAAAGAAGCCGGGATACCGCATTGGTAAGATACAAACGGTCTTTGGCCCGGGTTATTCCAACATAGCATAATCTCCGTTCTTCTTCCATTTCCTCTGGAGTCTCACTTCGATAGGAAGGGAATACTCCTTCTTCCATACCAGTTAAAAATACTACTGGAAATTCTAGTCCTTTAGCTCCATGCAGGGTCATCAGAGAAACTGAATCCGAATGGTCAGTATCATCAGTATCCTGTACCAGAGCAATTTCTGCCAGGAAGTCTTCCAGTCCTCTTCCCCCACCGGACTGTCCGAATTCTACTGCCAGAGACCTTAATTCCTGAAGATTTTCAATACGAGTCTGAGCATCTACCGCATTATTTTTTAACAGGTCTTCTACATAGGCGGTCAGGGTCATTACCTGCTCCAGAATATCAACTACTGGCGCACCCGACTCTTCCAAACTGCCAAAATACTTTATCATGCCATAAAACTGTTCTAATTGCTCATATTTTTTCCGATTGATTCCGGGCATGGCAGAAGGATCGGCCAGCACCTCCAGCAGAGGTATATTTTGTTCTTCAGCCATCTGTTTTATCTTCTCTATCGTTTTATCCCCTATCCCTCTCCGGGGTACGTTAATAATACGTTCAAAACTCAACCGATCATTATTATTGCAGCTTAATTTCAGGTAGGCGATTATATCCTTGACTTCTTTTCTTTCATAAAACTTTCTGGCTCCAATAATTCTATAAGGTATATATCTGCGCAAGAGTGCCTCTTCCATCAAGCGCGACTGGGCATGAGTTCGGTAAAATACCGCACAGTCATTATACGTTCTGCCTTCTCTATCCACCAGATCGGCAATAGTGTCAGCAATGAAGGCTGCCTCACCGAAACTGTCAAGCGCACAGAATTGTACTAGTTTTTCCCCATTACCTCTATTGGTATAAAGCTTCTTATTCTCATGGCTTCGATTATTCCTGATAATTGCATTGGCTGCTTCCAGAATATAGCCGGTAGAACGGTAGTTTTGTTCCAGCTTGATCACTCGGGCATCGGGATAATCATCAAAAAAGCGGGTAATATTATACGGTTCTGCACCTCTCCAGCTGTAAATAGACTGATCCGGATCTCCCACAATAAACATGTTGCGGTGATTGAATGCCAGCAGCTTGGCCCAGAGATACTGGATATAGTTAGTATCCTGATATTCATCTATCATGATATATTTAAACCAGTTCTGATATTTTTCCAAAGAATCAGGAAACTGTTGGAACAATTCAATACATAATAAAATAAGGTCCTCAAAATCAACTGCGTTCAATTCTTTCATACGCTGCTGATAGATCCGATATACTCGATAGAATTTATCGCCCTTACCATAAGGCAATTTTAATTCTCTAAAGTACTCCTGCGGATCCTGCTTTTTGTTTTTCAGCTGTTTGATGCGATATAGGATCTCCTCAGGTTTAGTTTCATAATCGTCTTCTTCCTTCAAAATGCTCTTAACCAGAGCTTTCCCTTCTGAATCGTCCATTATGGTAAAGTTCTTATCATAACCCAGGGTCATGATATCCATTCTCAAAATACGATAGCAGGCAGCATGGAAAGTCTGAATCCACTGCCCGGTATATTGGGGAATCATAGCGGATACCCGGGAACGCATTTCCTGGGCTGCTTTATTAGTAAAAGTTATGGACAGTATTGAATCAGAGGCCACCCCATTATGAATCAAATTGGCCACTCGGCTGGTCAAAACCTTGGTCTTGCCGCTGCCTGCTCCGGCCAAAACCAAACATGGGCCTTCTTTATGTAAAACCGCTTCTTTCTGCTCCTCGTTTAACCCAGCGATAATATCAGTCATTATTTAACCACCTCAAAATAATTAAAATTTCACAATATGACACTAACCCTTCTTATTGTAACCTCTTTATTGTATCACAGCTCTGTAAACCAAGCCGTAAATTTGCCCAACAATCTGTTAAATAAGTCCAGGATAACACTTGGATAGTGGAATAAAAGTTTAATTTTTGTTGATGGCATGGTACAGTAAAAGCAAGGTCTTGAGTCCATGAAGTAGAATGATGGAGGATTATTTTTGAAATATAATCGAAACCTGTTGCTTCTACTGTTAATAATAATTGCACTGCTATTTACAGCAGGAAATATGTGCGGCTTGTCCCTGTCCGGCAGCGGCAGCGTACTATTAAACAGGTTCTTTGAAACCAGCGTCCAGAGTATCCCTTCCCCGGTAGAAAGTATACCACCTGAACAGCTGACTGTGCCAGATCTTATTCTGCTGGGAGCTAGAGCAGAAGCAGAAAAGAGCACGATTTACGAGGCCTCTTATCAAGTGATCGACTACCCGGGAGGAGACGTTCCTGCTGATCGGGGAGCCTGTACTGATGTGGTTATAAGAGCTTTTAGAAATGCTGGAATTGATCTGCAGCAGCTGATCCACGAAGACATGCTTGGGGATTTCAAGAAGTATCCACAAAACTGGGGATTAGATGCAGCTGACTCCAATATAGATCACCGGCGAGTACCCAATCAAATGACCTTCATGGACCTCTACGGGCATACTTTATCCCTGGATCCTATACAGCATCCGGATGACTGGCACTGGGGTGACGTGGTATATTGGAAATTTCCTAACGGTGATGAGCACTGCGGAATAATCAGCGATCGGATCAATAAAAAAGGCATCCCCCTGGTAATACATAATGCCGGGATATGTAAAGAAGAAGATGCTCTCCTGCGCTGGGAAATCATAGGCCACTATAGATACCCATCATAACAGGCAGGTATGTTTAAGGAAAGGGTAATGTAATGTGAAGCTGGAAAAAGTAGACCTCCATGGTCTTGCACTGGAAGAAGCCCTGGAAAAAACCCGGGGTAATCTGAACTGGTGCATAAAAAATGAAGTAGACGTACTGGATATCATTCATGGCAAAGGCCATCACAGCAGCAGAAATTTTTCGGTGATTAAAAAGGAAGTCAGAAAAATGGTGGGCGACCTCCCGGAAGTTCAAGAAAATGGCTACAAGATAGTTCCGGGTGAATCGGACCTGCCCATTGCTTTGACATTTGATGACGGCCACACCCTGCTGGTCAAACGCGGTTTGGAAAAACAATTTATCGGCGGTAAGAAACAGCAGGAAAAAAACCAACAAATTTTTTCTAGTGAAGGGAAAAAACAACGCAAAGAACAAAAAGGCATCAACGCTCAAAAAAGAAGAAAACCAAGGTGAAGGAGCAATCGGATTATGGAGATCAAATGTGAGACCTGCGCATTTCGCAAATCGGCGGAAAAAAATCCCCGCAGCTTCAAAGCTATGCTTTGGCGGTGGCATACCAAAATATGTCCTGGTTGGAAAGCTTATCAGAAACAGCTTAAGAAACAGTAAATTTGTCAATGGGGACGGTTCTGTTTGACAAACTTATTCTTGATTTTGTTTGTCAAACAGAACCGTCCCCATTGACAACTCCCCGTGATACTTTGATCATTATGGCTAAAATTACTGAACCAAAAATAAATCCGGCTGCTACATCAGTAGCATAATGTACATTCAAATATATTCTGCTGAAACCAATCAGTCCGATCACTATAAAAAGAATATAAGCAGTTATTTTTCCATACTTGGAGGGACAGTATATCAGCAGCAGGTAGGCTATAAACCCATAAAATACCAGGGACAGCATAGCATGGCCGCTGGGGAAACTCATCCCGGCAGCAGCAGTTAAATGTTCACCTGGCGGACGTTCTCTCCCCACCAGATTTTTAAGAAATTTCATAACGGCCCAGGCCATTATCAAACCGACATCTAATATTATCCCCTGCCTGATATGACCCCGAATCCAAAGGCATAGGAAAGCAAGAACCCCCAGCAGTATGAGAGCTGTAGGTGATCCCAGATGGGTTAGTGCTTGAAAAAATAGATCCAACCCGGGACTGCTGATTTCATTTATCCAGGTTTTAATAAGCTTGTCTATATACCACGGTTTATCCAGTATAGCAGTAGTAAAAAACACTTAAAGACACCTCGATTATTGAATTAAACATTTATATTGTATTTAATAATACACTCATTTATGTTATTAAAGAAATACCTCCACCATAATTTCATCTTCTGATATTGTCATATTAGGTGGTCCTATATATAATAAAATGTCAAATATTCTTGACATTGCTAACAAGAAGCGCCATACTATAAAATGTAAAATGCGTTTTACATTTTATAGAGGAGGATATTATGCACATGTTCTTATTTGGCACCACATGTTGTACTGTTGACTGTATTTATAGCCCAACTGCCCATAATTTAAAGGAGGCATACGTATGAGAAAGATGGATGAAATGGAAATGTTTATCACTTTACAGGCGGTAAAATGGGCGTGGTGTTATATTGTCATGTTTTTATTCGCATGGACAATATATGATTATCTTCAACAAGGTGTTTTTAATACTCCTGCATTCTTTCTGCTTATAACGCAAAATCTCATCTACCTGGGAATCAACCAATTCCTAAAATGGAAATTAAGTAAAGATGAAAAATAAAATCAAAGAACTTCGTAAACAGCTTGGATTGCGGCAGGAGGACATGGCAAAGGAGTTGGGCGTTAGTCGTCAAACAATTAATGCCATCGAAAACAATAAATACAATCCAACTCTCGAGCTGGCTATGAAGCTTGCCAAACTATTGAAAACGCCTGTTGAAGAAATTTTTGAATATGATAATTGACAAAACTAAAAACGGGGATTAATATCAGTAGTTTTTCCATATTATATAAATAGTTTATATCTTCACTTAGCCGCCAGGATAGAATAGCCTAGCGGCTTCATTGTTCAAATAACTTTTAGAAAATTATTATCATTATACAAGCAGACGAAAAGCTGTAAAATAAGAGATAATCTGAACATGAAGGAGTTGTTAGTCCATGTCCAAGGAATTAATCACTACCAGTTCCGCCCCCGCAGCCATAGGCCCCTATTCACAGGCCATTAAAATTAATCAGCTCATATATACCAGCGGCCAAATACCTCTTGACGCAAAAGGTAATCTAGTCGGAGTAGACATTGCGGAACAGACCACTCAGTGTCTTGTTAATGCTCGTAATATTCTGGAAGCAGCCGGAAGCAGCCTGGAAAAAGTCATTAAAACTACGGTGTTTTTGGATGATATGGCAAACTTTACAGCCATGAATGAAGTCTATGCCAGCTTTTTTAGCGATCCTTATCCTGCTCGCAGTTGTATTCAGGCAGCCAGACTACCGAAAGATGTAAAAGTTGAAATAGAAATGATTGCCAGCCTTTAATATAAGGTAATTATTCCGGGGTACTGACTTTTAGTTCCAAAGATAGTTTAAGCAGCAAGAAACATCGAAATAGAAACCGATGAAAGAAACACATTTATTAGAAACAAAAGTACCTGTACATCCTTTTGGATAACCTTCTGGTATGTATTTGCCTCACTATGTTATCATACTTCGCAGAGATATCTCGGAGTATGTTTGGGATTTCGACTGTGATTTTCATGGCTGGGATATACTTCCTTTGATTATTCATAAATTGCAGCAAATACTAACTAATTAATCTTCAAAACACCAAGCTGTATGAGTTTGAAAAACCCATACAGCTGATTATTTTTTCTGTTAATCTTCATCAACATGCCAGCATTTATTTGACTGCCTTTATAAAGCGCTGATCAACCTCCTGCCAGTTGACTATATTCCACCAGGCTGAAATGAATTCGGCCCGCCGGTTCTGATATTTCAGGTAATAGGCATGTTCCCATACATCCAGGACTAGAAGAGGAGCTATGCCCCATAGGGTGAGATTCTGGTGCTTTTCCGCCTGCAGTATTACCAACTGCTGGAAAATAGGGTTCCATCCCAGTACAGCCCAACCAGAACCTTCTACTGCAGCAGATGCCGCGCTGAACTGCTTTTTGAAAGCATCGAAACTGCCAAAATCATTCTGAATCTGATCCATAAGCTCATGAGCCGGTCCAACCTGTCCTGTCGGTGCCATATTTTCCCAGAAAAGAGTATGCAGTATATGACCGGAACCATGAAAAGCCAGCTCCTTCTCCCAATGTTTAATCAGGGAATAATCATTCTGCTGCCTGGCCTGGGCCAACTGTTGTTCCGCTTTGATCAAACCATCAACATAAGATTTGTGGTGCAAATCATGATGAATTTTTACTGTCTGTTCATCATAGTATGGTTCTAATGCATTATAATCATAAGGTAATTCAGGTAACTTATGTTCCATGCAAACACTCCCTTTCGAATCAGCTTTATTATTCCTTATTTTCGGGAAGTAATTCTGTACAGCCATCTCTATTAATAAGGAAATCTATGGAAAGATTATAACACACTACAATGGGTTGGGGTCAGGCACTAACTTACTACATAGGCGCGGTGCCAGGCACTAACTTACTAACTTATGTCCCAATCTATAATGCATAAGTTAGTAAGTTAGTGCCTGGCACCGCTCGTAGAAAAACTAATGAGTTAGTGCCTGACCCCATTTATTGAAAGATGCGATTATTTAAAGCTGCTATGCCCTTAAGATTGTCTAATACAGATATAAATAATTCAGGAGTTAATGACTGCGGTCCATCGGAAAGAGCCTCTTCCGGATTCTGGTGAACCTCGATCATCAAACCATCTGCCCCGGCTGCTACAGCCGCCATGGCAACCGGCTTGACTAAATGCCGCTTCCCGGTAGCATGGCTCGGATCAACTATTATGGGCAAGTGGGATAAGTCTTTTAATAGAGCTACCGCACCGATATCAACTGTATTGCGGGTCATGACTTCAAAGGTACGGATGCCGCGTTCACATAATATGACTTTTTCGTTACCCTCGCAAAGGACATATTCAGCCGCTAAAAGCCATTCTTCTATAGTTGCAGCTAGCCCTCGTTTAACCATAACCGGTTTGTTCACCCTTCCAACTTCTCTCAGCA
The DNA here is from genome assembly GCA_016841875.1 of Syntrophomonas sp. Taxonomy (GTDB): domain Bacteria; phylum Bacillota; class Syntrophomonadia; order Syntrophomonadales; family Syntrophomonadaceae; genus JAAYJK01. Next base: position 7,860 of record JAENYG010000009.1, on the reverse strand, counting down.
GGGAAAAATTCTGCATATTTCGGCTTCCTACCTGAATAATATCACTGTATCTGCAGACCTGTTCTAAATCCCTGATATCCATAAGCTCTGTAATTACTGGTAAACCGGTTATTTCTCTGGCTTCCTCCAGAATTCTTAAGCCTTCGATACCCAGCCCGGCAAATGAATAGGGTGAAGTCCGGGGCTTGAAAGCTCCTCCGCGCAGTATATGGGCTCCCATATTTTTAACCTGCATGGCAATCTCCAGATATTTATCCCGTGATTCCACTGCACATGGTCCAGCTATGATAGTGCAGTATCCTTTCCCAATCCGAGTAACTCCAGATTTGCCTGGTATATCTATTACAGTGTCTTCAGGATGATTATCCCTGACTGCAAGTTTGTAATCCATTATTTAATCCTCCTCCGTTAACTACGTCTCAGCTTCTATATCAAAACCGTAGGTAAAATGTCTTAAAACCCAGATCAATGTACCTTATTTTTATCAGCTTCTTTTACTGCCATAATAAATTGTTCGATTTTTTCCAAGCTCTTTCCCCCACCCGGGAATTCCACACTACTGGAAACATCTACTGCCAGAGGCCTGATCGCATTAATGGCTGTGGCTACATTACTGGATTTAAGGCCACCTGCCAGTATTATTTTGTTATCCGCCCTTATTCCGTCAAGCCATCGCCAGTCAAAACTTTTTCCAGTTCCACCCCTGACTGCAGGAGAATAGGTATCAAAAAGATAAGCCCATACCTTCCACTGCTTAATGTAATCCGGTTCTACCGGACCAGTCAGCGAAAAGCTCTTAATAACCGGTATATCTATCTCAGCTGCATACTCGGGCTTCTCCTCTCCATGCAGCTGCACCACATCAAGCGAACAGGTTTTAATAATAGATTTAATAGATTCAAGTTTCTCATTAACAAATACACCAATTTTTAGAATGTCTTCTCCCAGCTGCCGATTAATCTGCTCAGCCTGTTCTATTGATATTCTGCGAGGTGAATCTGCAAAAACCTCGCCCATAGCCCAGGCTCCAAATTTCACTGCCATCCTGGCTTCTTCCAGGCTTCTTATTCCGCAGATTTTAACTCTGGTCATAGCTTTTCATCTCCCTGTATTTCAGCAGTTCATCCAGCTTAGCCCCGGGGTCAGGAGAAGATACCAGGGTTTCCCCGATCAGCACCGCATTAAAACCATTTTGCTCCAGTAATATCATGTCCTGCTGAGTTTTAATCCCACTTTCACTGATCTTGATAAATGCATCAGGAATCAATGAGCTCAATTTTATACTAGTATTTATATCAACTGTAAAATCCTTTAAATTTCTATTATTGACCCCGATAATGTTTATTGGCAAATCGGGTATTATGCCTATTTCATCAGCATCATGCACTTCCAACAGGGGCTCCAGCCCTATTTGCCTGCTTATTTCACATAAGTTAAGCAGTGATGAATAATCATGCATTGCAGCAATAAGCAAAACCATATCAGCTCCCATTTCCATAGTTTCATAAAGCTGGATCTCATCAATGATAAAATCCTTGCGCAGGATCGGCAAATCTATTTCTTCCCGTATTTCTCTCAAATAATCTGCTTTGCCATCAAAAAACTTGCTGTCACTTATTACTGATACCGCTGCAGCACCCTTTAACTCATATTTTTTGGCTATTTCCAGATGATTAAAGCTGCTGCAAATCACTCCTTTAATAGGAGAGGCCTTTTTTACTTCAGCTATAACTTCAATCCTGCCGGTATCATTCTTAAAAACCGTAAAAGGATTAAAACTTTTTGTTTTTATGATGAGTTTATCTATATCAATAGTCCTTCTCAGTCTTTGAACTTCCAATATTTTTTCAGCAGCTATACGGTTCAGCATGCAGCCACCCCGTCTCTGCTGTATTGAATCATCTTCAGGAGGATACCTTTGGCCTTTCCTGAATCTATTAGTTCATCAGCCAGCTGTATACCTTCCTTCATATCCAGAGCCTTTCCTGCAGTCATTATTGCTGCCGCAGCGTTTAAGACTACTGTATCTCTAAAAGATCCGGGGTGTCCGTCCAGGACTTCCCTTGCTATGCGGGTATTGACGGATATATCCCCGCCTAAAATAGAATCCAAAGTTATCGGATCTAACCCCAGGTCTACCGGGTCTATGTCATACATAGCCATCTCCCCGGCTTGAATATCATAAACCTGGGTTTTGCCGCTGGGACTAACTTCATCCATTCCATTTTCCGCATTAATAACCAGGGCCCGTTTTCGTCCCAGTTTATTAACGGTAAGCGCTATTGATTCCTGCATACTGCCATCTGCTATTCCCATCACCTGGTAGCTCAAATTACATGGATTCAGCAGGGGGCCAAGAAAATTAAAAATAGTAGCTACTCCCATTTCCCTTCTCAGGGGTCCCACTTCTTTCAAGATAGGATGATAATGAGGTGCAAATAAAAAGGTAATACCTACCTTTTCCAGCAACCTGCGAGCCTGATCCGGACTCAGCATAATATTAACCCCCAGTGCCTCCAGTAAGTCAGCACTCCCCACCTTACTTGTCATCGCTTTATTTCCATGTTTGGCTATCGGAATACCAGCAGCAGCCACTACAAAGGCTGCCAGAGTAGATATATTAAAAGTTCCTAATCCGTCCCCTCCGGTACCGCAGGTATCTAATAGTTCCATATCAACATCAATCGTCACCGCTTCTTCATAAAGAGCTTGCACAAAACCACTTAATTCCTGGGCACATTCTTTACGGGTCCGCAGTGCGGATAGGAAGGCAGCCGCCTGCACCGCCTGAACATTATCATGCAAAAGCATTTTAGCACTGCTGTATGCCTCTTCAATATTGAGATATTCCCCTCCTACTACGGTTTTCAAATATTGGTTAAACATTATTAATACTCTCCTCTCTTCTCGTCTAATCTCGTCTAGCCCCCTGCCCTAAGGGGAGTTTCTCCCGGCCAGGTTTTATCCCTTTCAACTGCCCATAGGACTGTAGACAAAGGAACTGTTTCTTATCCCATAGCCCTTATCCTCTTATCCACAGCCGGACAGGATAACCGCGTATGTCCGAATGGATAACTCCTTATCCAGGTCAGAAAGTTTGCCAACAACTTTTTGCCTTCGGCAGTCATTATCGACTCGGGATGAAACTGTACTCCCTCTACCGGATAATACTTGTGCCTGATTCCCATAATTTCGCCTATTTCACTGCAGGAACTAATCTCCAAACAGTACGGCATCGAGTCTCTCTCTATCACCAGAGAATGATACCGGGCCGCATCAAAAGGTTCGCTGATTCCTTCATAGATAGTCTGTTGATCATGATATATTCTAGATACCTTACCATGCATCATCCGTTCGTTAATAACAATACTGGCTCCAAAGGCATAAGCAATAGATTGATGACCCAGGCATACTCCCAAAATTGGTATCTTGTCATAACACTCCCTGATCACCTCAACCGAGATGCCAGCTTCCTTTGGACTACTGGGCCCAGGAGAGATAACAATAGCTTCCGGTTCCAGCTCCATTATTTCATTAATGCCGATGGCATCATTTTTATATACCTGTACTTCCTCCCCAAATTCCTCAAAATACTGTACCAGGTTGTAAGTAAAAGAATCATAGTTATCGATCATCAATATCATTCTAATTCCTCCGCTTTTTTGATTGCCAGCATCAGTGCCCGGGCTTTGCTCAATGTCTCTTCAGCTTCCAGTTCAGGCACAGAATCAGCAACGATTCCTGCTCCACTCTGGAGATAATATTTTTTGTTTTTATATAATATGGCTCGTATAGTTATACACGAATCCAGACTTCCATCAAAGGAAATATAACCCACAGATCCTCCATATGGTCCTCGCACATCGGTCTCCAAATCAAGAATTATTTCCATCGCTTTACGCTTCGGTGCTCCGCTCAAGGTACCAGCCGGGAAACAGGCTTGAAAAGCTTCCAATGATGTGACGTCATCTTTAAGTTCACCTTCCACCGTAGATACCAGATGTACAACATGAGAGTACTTTTCTAATTCCATGAATTCCAATACTTTCACGCTTCCAGCCTTGCATACTTTCCCCACATCATTACGGCTCAGATCAACCAGCATTAGATGTTCTGCTCTTTCTTTTTCATCCTGTAAGAGTTCTTTTTGCAGTAATTCATCTAATTCTTTATCCCCGGTAACTTTGCAGGTTCCTGCTATAGGCCGACTTCTTAGTTTGCCCTCTCTTACTTTAACCTGCATTTCCGGTGAAGCACCCATCAATGTAGCCTCAGGCAGTTTAAAATAAAACATATATGGAGATGGATTTAAGCTGCGAAGCCGGCTGTATACCTGCCAGGGATCAGCGGTACTTTTTTTCTCCCATCGTCTGGATAAAACTACCTGGAAAATATCCCCCTGCCTTATATGTTCTTTGGCCTTCCTGACCATATCACCGTATTTTTCACGGGATATATTTACCTGAAATTCCTCGTCGATATTACCATCTTTTGGCCCATAACCCCGTAAAGGTTCAGGAGCAGTATTTTCTCCGCAGTATAATTCAATATTTTTTATGACATCATCCATCTGCTGGCAGAGCGAATTATAAACAGCCTGATCTGCTTCAGAGCTTTTTACCCACAGGAAAATACTGAGTTCGCCAGTATGCCGGTCATAGACGATTATCTTACCAGGCATAAAGAAATACTGTTCTTCAAAAGAACTAGGTTCATTCAGCAAACCCTGGTAAAACAAACTGGTCTCGTAGCTCCAGTAACCAACCAGACCTCCAGTAAAAAAGGGAAAATCAAGTTTCGGAGTACGAAGTGAATTTATTAAATTTTGCATGGGTAAAATGCCCTGGGGATCATTAAGGGAAGAGAAAATTTCGTACAATGGGCTGTACGCAATTATAGAATAACGTCCATTATCATTACCGGTTAAGCTCTCCAGGAGACAGGAGCTCTCTACCATATTTATTGCTTCATAAAATGAAACAATATCAAAATCATTAAGTTTCATCTGGCTGTAGATCGGGATATAATCATATACCCCGGACATATTGATAAATGTTTCCCGGTCAGGAAAAACCTCAACCCCGGAAAAAGGCAAATAAAAACCAGCACGTTCAAATGTGCTGGTACGATTCTCATACCTGCTCATCTCGTCGTTCTCTCCTCTTCTCATCTCGTCTCGTCTCATCTAATAATATTAAATTGTATGCCTTAACAGCATTATTATTGTTAATTTACACTTATATCGTGCTTTTGTCAATAGCTTAATAGTATGGCGTCCGGCATAGGCGCGGTGTCTAGTGGGACACGGGGACAGGTCCCTTGTCCCACTAGATTATTAACTGGGACAAGGGACCTGTCCCCGTGTCCCACTTTGATATTATATTTTTTCAAGAGTTTTAAAGTTTGGAGTCAGGTAATAACTTACCTCGCAAACCAACTCCTCATACTATCTCCATATATTTTATAGCCAATTTCAGATATCAGCTTCCAGGGAACATCAGCAAATACTCCATAATCATTCAGGTATTCAATGTAATGACCGCCTCCCAGATCCCGCTGGGGCAATACCGCATCATGTACCCCATCAAACTCCACTGCCGGTACTCCGATACGTTCACAGATATCATAGTCAAAGGTGGGAGCCGCCTTGATCCAATGTCCGTTTATATAGATATGATTATATACATGGGGGAAAAACACATTGGTACCCATCATCTCCACCGCTTCCGGGGGAGACTTGTGATTGCGGATCGAAGTCAGAATAAGCCTGCTGGGTATCCCTGCTGCTCTGCAGAGAGAGGTGAGCAGGATAGCCTTGGGCATACACCACCCCTGGCCCTTTTCCAGAATCCGTGATGAGCGGTAGGCATCAGGATCAGTGCTCAAGTCGTACATGTTATAATGGCAGTTATCGCGCACATAATAAAACAAGCGGACTGCTTTATCAGTGTCGTTTGCGCAGCCCTGGCTTAGCTCTCTTGCTTGCTTGACTATCACCGGATGATCGCTGTCAATACTTGGAGTCGGTTGTAAACAAATATCCAACTGTTCCAATCTCATTCCTCCCCAAATGCTGTACGAACAGAATTATAATTATCCCATGGTCTCTCTCATCCTGAAAAAACTATGCTTATTATCTACGGCTAAAATTATTATGATTTTAGTAATAGAAATATAGATAGATATTATCTTAGTACTAAATCCGTTATTATGCAAAAAGAAGGTTTTTGAACAAACCTTCTTCTTGTTAAACATGATGCACGGTTAAACTATATTCGAGCCAGTCCGGATCTTCACTACGAGTTGCTAATCAGGATAGATCCTTATCCACACGGGTTTTTCATTTTCGTCCAGGAGTATTTTGATATCTTCATCTGCTTCTATGTTATTAAGAGCTCTGCTGAACTCCATACTGCTGCCATCATAGTATATATCTACGTTATCGCTTTGGTGTATCACAAAGCTCCACTCATCCTCGTCATTATCGGTCATTCTGATATTCAGATTATCGCCCACAAAACTGATTTTATCCAGACTTCCAGCTAATACCTCATAACCTTCCATGTCATCTGGCACGTAGATCCTGAGCAACACCGGGCTCTCATCTTCATCCAGCACTACCGTGATCAATCCGCCAGGTATTATGGTATCAAGATCTTCATCAAATTCCACAAATCTATTATTATAATAGACTTTAATTCCTGATCTTCTTTCTAAATCAAATGCCCGCTCAGATCCGTTTTCATCTATGACATTCAGAGAGAGGCTATTATTTTCATTGTCGTATTTAATCTCCTCCAGGGTCCCTGCTAATATCGTCTGCCCATCTGCTACTACTTCATAGATCTTTACCCATACGGCCTCTTGCTCTTCATTCAGGAGCACAAAGCTGGGCCCCCCGGTCTTAATAATTCGAGTTAAATCACTATTCAAGCGCATTTTACTGCCTTCGTAGTACACATCCACATCATCCCCGGCCGCTATGCTAAACCGCCATCTATTACTGCTGTCATCCATTATATCCAGGGTTAGTGTCTCTTCCGCACTGTTATAATATAGATTATCCAGGACCCCATTCAAAGTAAGCTCTTTTCCGGCCTCTTCAGGCTCCTGGGCATTCTGAAGGCAATTTACATAAAATCTATTTAACATTTTAGCCATTTCGTTTCTCTTAACTACCCGGTTTGGTCCAAAGCTCCCATCTGGATAGCCATTAATAACGCCGTATTTGTTCATTAGATATACTGCGCTTCTGGCTTGAGTTGGTATTAAGTCGTCATCTGTAAAGCTGTCGGAATTGTTGTCCGCAGAATCCTCCTCCTGAAGGCTGCATAGTTTGAGGGCATTCTGCATATATAAACAGACCTGATATCTCATTGCGCCCTCTTGGGGGTGAAAAGTGCTGATATCAGCCGGACTTAAAATACCTGCTTCCAATGCCACTGCAGCATAAGCCTTTCCCCAATTGGGAACCTGACTCAGAAGCAATGCCTCATCACCGCTTAAGATATAATTATCTGCCTGATCCTCCAGGTTGGCTGCCCGGACCAGCATTACGATAACTTCCAGACAGGTAACTGCTTGATTGGGCCGGTAAGTATTGTCTTCATATCCCTTGATAAATCCTTTGGCAACAACTGCTTCAATATCTTGCCTGGCCCAATCGTCATTAATATCCTGCAACCTGACCAGCTGCACAGTATCATTGCCAGCACTGGCATTAACATTCGCCATAACGGGTTCGGCTAAAATCCCAACGAGAAACAGGCATAGGGTAATCATAGCAAGTTTTTTCTTCATAGTTTTTCCTCCTCGTATAATAATTTTTGTAAGCATCTTGTTAATCAATTTCCAATTATA
>JAENYG010000042.1 GCA_016841875.1 Syntrophomonas sp. | reverse complement strand
GGCAAAGCTTAGGTTTGACCGGCTAAGCTGTCCAAGAAAACGTCCGCACCCCCTTCGCTGCACTTTTATTTTGCCATACACACCAATTAAGGCTACAATTCGGCTAACCTATTCTGCTAAAAAGCATAGGGTTCTGCTTAAAAGCAAACGATATCCTCGTATATGAAACCTGGATTATAACTAGTTGTTGACACTGGTATCAGAAATAGTCTACCGTTTAAGTGAGAGCAATCCAACCTTGAGTAAGGGGGTTGATTACCAATGAACAAGAAAATACTGGTGGGAATTCTTGGCGGGTTACTAGGTTTATTGGTTGGGATTATTGGCGGGGGTTTCCTCGGCTTAGTGGTGGGCGGAACCTTCTTGGGGGGGTTTGAGATCCATAAGTATACTGGCTATGAAGGATACGAACTAGCCGCATATGTGGGGGTTGTCATCGGTGTTCTTATCATGACACCGTTAGGAGTTAAATCTGCTATGAGAATTGCTGGTAGAGCAGGGAAGGTCTGAGGCAGCGAATACGGTAATTATCTTCTGTATTATACTCTGTAAATGATCGTTAATTTGCTGGGTAAGACAGGCTTTCATATATGTGTTTTTGCCAAAATATCTTAGGTGGATGCTTAACCGCCAGGGGCGATATGTGTTCCGAAGGTATTTGCACATTCCTGCATAAAATGTATTCTGAGATAATAGAATTAGCCTAATTAATGACCAGCGTTCGCACCTTGTTTTATAGAATACTGTCTCTCCTTGCTGCTTCCTCTGTCTTAGACTCACTTATTCCGTAATTGGTACTGAGATCCCCGATTTTTCACCCTTTACCTGTCATTACATTACATAAACTCGGCCCCAGGGGCGGGTCAACATATTTATAGGCAGCAGGTTAATAATCTTTAATTCTTAAAAGGGATGAAGAAGTAGGCACTTGGTCCCTTTTAAAATGGAACCGGTAAATAAAAAATTGAATTTCACTTTACAGATTTGCACAATCTACTTTTGTATAATCATACCGTAATGTAAAAGGAGAATTGAAATGGGCCGCACGGAAGCACATGTTGAGTTAAATGGATTTGAGGGAATCGTAACAATTAATGAACCGGTTTTACGCTACCCTGGTAACCCAATATTAACATGCCATGACGTCAATAAAGTCTGGGGTACTGATGGCCGTTTATATACATACACGGTTCATAATGCAGGAATGGCAGAAGTGACAGGTGCGAATGGCAAGAATCAAACAATAATGCTTTTTCGTTCCCACATTGCAGATGGTCGTAGTGTAATAGGTAAAGCTGTAAGTGACAATGGCCTAAATAGGTGGATGGTAGACCCCAGAACATTTTTATTACCTGCCACAGAGAATGATGTATATGCTGAAGGCGTCAATATTAACTCTGCCATTGAAGCTGAGGCCGGCGGTGTGGAAGATATTCGGGTTAATCTCGTTGGGAGCGACTTATATGTATTGACTTACAGTGCATACCACGAACAGATTCCTGATAGAGTCAAGGTTATGATGGCCGTAACCAAGGACTTTAAGACTGTTGTTCGCTATGGTCCAATTTCCGAACAGGATATGCGTAATGTTGTTATATTTCCTGAACCTGATAGAAATAAAACATGGAGAGCCTTGCTGCGGCCCAACGACAAAGGAATGGAAATTCCCGGCTCCGGTCACATCGGTGGCTCATTTAGAGAAATATGCGCAGGTTTTGCACCAAGTCCTACCGGACCATGGGAAATCGGCAATGTAATCATGAGAAGCGGTCACGGGCCGAGTGCATTCCAGGCTAAGATCGGACCAGGTGCCCCGCCTATTAGGACTCGATATGGGTGGCTGAATATCTTTCATGGTGTGCGTTCAACCATGGCTGGCAATCCTTATACCCTGGGTGTGGCATTCCATGACCTTGAAGACCCAACCAATCCAAGTAAAATTCGTATTAGTGCCAAACCCATATTAATGCCCAGTGCAAGTGATTGTTTAGTAAGAGAGACTGATTATGTCCACGTGCCTAATGTAGTATTCAGCTGTGGTGCCTTAACTAGCCAGGACAATACGGTAGCTATATATTATAGCGGCAATGATACAGTCATGAATGTCGGCCTGGCAAATATACAAATTTTAAATGAGATGTGTAATGTTTTCCGCCTGAACCCATTGACAGGGGAACATCTATATTCTCTATAAAAGGCTGATCCATCGATGAATGTCCTGCTCCGTTTCCTCGTACTTTGCCAGTCGATCAGCCAGCTCACCGGCTAAGCCATTTTTTAAAAACGTATTCTTAAGTTTTGATATATTCTTGAATCTATTGCATCTTTTATCTCTTTCCAGGGTACCAATTTAACATTGGTACGGTCAGTACAATCGTTAATGTGATCATGAGCTATAAACACGCCTTCGGAAAAAGGACCACCAAAATCCACATTACTGACATCACAGCCGTCAGTTTCCGTTGTTTCATCAATTAGCTCCGTGGCACCAACGGTAAAGGCATGAAGGTGCTTGTTGCTTTTTCTATCATAAACCTGAAACGTACTATTTCCTTGACTGGAAACGATAAGGTACCCCTCATTCTCATCTTTCCCATAATATATAGTCATTCCTTCCACATCTGCGGTCAGATGCCCTCCAGCTTTCTTGTCGACTGAATCAACCATTGTACGGTTACTGCCTCCGTCAGGTTCTGCGTCATATTTCCAAACCCCAAGGTCTTCTTCGCCGATGTAAAAATATCCCATCTGATCATCTGCAACACACCCCTCAACTTGACTCCCGACATTAAAAGTTCGAGCCAGACTTCCTATGATCTCACCACTTGCTCCATCGAGTTGCCATTGTTGAACGGTACCATCTTTCCAGTTGACAAAGAAATAAAACTGCTTCGTCACATCACTCAAGTACATACATCCGCCATAAGGATTTTCCTTATTTAATGGTATGCTGCCTATATTTCTAACGAGTCTTGTGTCAGAATCTACCGTATAAAAACTCAGACACATTCCATTTTCATTGACAACACCAATAAGCGGAATTTTCTGGTTGCCTAAATTAAAATCATATCGAATATCCAAATTATTCATATCACTTTCGGGATCTAAATACTGGTTTTCTGTTCCATCCAAATTCCATACGCAAAGTCCACCCTCTTTATCATCACCTATAACCAGACTGAGCCATTTATCATCAGGGTTTATCCAGATGCACATGTCATCGGCTGTATCACCAATGTGGTGTGCAGGATTAGTTTCAACTGATGGTTTAACGGTGCTTAATGTATCATTTCTTTGATGAGATAAAATGTGGACAATGAATATAAGCGCTAATATAAAAAGTATACTAAAGAAATAAAATAGTATATGACGCAATCTTAATATATACATAAGAAGCCTCCTATCTGCTTAATAAATTGTAATGTAATCGAGTAAGCCTATCATTTCATGTATATGCAAGGTTGACAAAAATAATTATTAACGCCATTATCGAAATGCTTCAGTATACCAGCGTAAGGAAAAAGAACTGAACGGTGCAAGAAGCGGATTGGGTAATCCTCACAAACGGAAATGAAAGTATCCAAGCCAAAGCCTAAGGAATGCCAAGAACAAAGTAAGTGGTGCAATCCTGCAGTACAGGATTTTCAACAAAATCGGCGGCGCTTTTATGGCTAAACAGGGTGGCTGCACACGCCCTGCGCTCCTGCATATAGTACAGAACGGTGCACAGCGTCTCGGGTGAATCCAGGTTTTCATTGGGCATCCTTTTTATTCTTTCCAGGTCGTTATCAAGAATTGCTTTTTGGGTATCTTCATCCTTTATCTTTGCTTCTTCAATGGGCAGGCCATGTGAGAAATCTACGGAACCAACGACCAGACATTTTTTATTTTTAGCTATGCTGTTTAGCAGCAGGGCGATATCCTTTGACTGTTCCAGGGTTACCTGTCGGGTCAAAAGCACCGCAGCCACCTTTACATCAGGCAGGTAATACTTAATATATGGAACCAGGCTTGATACTGCATGGTCGTTTTGCAGAATATCATCATTGATTCTGGCATCCAGCGTTTTGCAGGCCATAATTTCAGAGACTGCATCCTCATCACATTCAACTGTCCCAAATTCAGTCTTCCAACTGCAGGCAGTGGTGCTGACATCGGCCCCCTCACCCTGGTGATTAGGTCCTAATAGTATGACTGTATCGTATCTTTCCCCGGTTCGAGCTGCTGTTTTAAAGAATGATGCGATCAACTCTCCGGCCAGCAGATGGTGGGGGACCACCCCTGCGGAAAGCGTTTTGGCCCCATAGGTTTTTGCCCTTGCGGTATGGGTCGAAAAATCACCGGCCTCAAAATAAAGGCAATCAAGCTGATTTATATATCCTGTGCCGGAGGCAGTTGGAAGTGTATCAGCCGGTAAATTGCCGATTGGGGGTGAGCAGCCGGATAGTGTGAGAAGAATCATTACTGCCAATATAGCGGCTGTTTTCTTACTCACCGATCGTGACATCCTTCCTCACACTCATCCCCCACGCTGCGGTTTCGGTATGCTTGATATATGCACTGTCCACAATGAAGGTTCCGGTAAGAACCGCTCTGGCGTAGTAGACAATAGGCGCCTGCTTTTTGGAATTGTAATACCTGCTGTTTTTATCTATATTGATAACTGAAAAACTGATTTTTTGTCCCTCTATGTTTTCCGTCCACCAGTTATAATCCCAACTGCCATTACTGGAAACATAGCGCATGCCCGATGGAATGTAGTCCGACAGCTCATACCAACCTTTGGGGGCATCCTCACTAAAGGTTGGTATTAAGGTGATTTTTACCAGGGAAGACTGGGTGATAGATGTTCCGTCTACAGGCTCGATTATCTTCTGGAGCGAAACAAAGTTGGAATTAACGTCGACTACATCTGCGGCACTGCCTGTGAATGCAGCCGAGACTCCGATATCACCGCTGACTGTGTTGAAATTGGCTTCTTTCAATTCTGCAGCGGTCATGTCCAGTATGCAGGCCTTGTTTTTCTCAATATTTACGTTTTTAAGCGATCCGTTTTCCATATAGCTGAAGGCGGCTTCGGCTCTGTCAGTCTTAGGTTTCTCACGTACATAGGCGAGCCGCTCAAGACAGGTGGTCACCTCATTGGATGAGTTGGCAATGATATATCGCAGCATTCCATCCAAGTCGTCCCGGCCAGTTTTCATCGCTGTAAGCGCGGCGAGAGCTGTACACTCGATATCGGTGTCCCTGCTTTCTCCGCTGTTTAAATAGACCCATGGATCGTTTTTGGTGATAAGCGGGGCAGCTATCTGTTCATAGTATTTCCCAGCGTTATCCAGGTCTCCTATAAACCCCAGCGCTGCGGTCAGATAAAGCTTTTCCTGCAAGCTAAACGATTTCTCATTTTCCAGCAGATAGCGAACATCAATAAGAACCGGTTCCCGCAGGGCCGCCAGTCCCATATATGCAGCCGCGATATCGGTCGGCTGTGAATTTTTATTGCTGATGACCTGGTTCAAATAAGAGACAGCAGCAGTGGTATTAAGATATTCGGGCGCCGCTGCGCACAGCCTGGCGGTAAGTTCGGCCTGAGGTTCACCGTAGTCAAGCAGTTTAACGCCTCCGGTATAGTCCTGAAGAGAACCCGGTTCGAGCTCCTCGGTCTGGGCTCCGTAAAAATAATAGGGCAGATCTTTTCCGTAAAGTTCCTTTAACAGCTTCTGGGCTGCTGCTCGGCTGGCACGGATGTCGGCCCGTACACCGTAGCCAGAGGCAAGGCTCTGCAGGCACTCGTTATACAGCGAGCGGGACTGGTCAAAGAAGACTAGTGTAACCGGTGATCGTAAGGCATCGATATCAATCCCGTCTGCCAGGGAAAAGGTCTTTATGACCGGTATTTCCAGCGCACTGCCCACAACCCTGAAGCTCTTTTCGATGCTGTCAGTGCCTGTGGCGGATTTTGCCGTAACTGTAAGTGTGTAGTCTCCCTCCGGCCCCGTTCCGAAATTAAGGTTTACATATTCCTGTGCTTTCCCGGTTCCGGCAAAGTCTTTTGTGGTACCATCCGGATAACGGAGCACAGCATTGAATTCAATCCCGTCGCTGCTCTTGAGGGCTGTACCAAACCCGCGAACGGCTGCCGCCAGGTTGTCTCCTTTGATAAACACCTTATTTATCAGCAGGTCGGCAAAAAACGGCTGAGTGGTTTTGATATCCATACGGCTGTTTCCGGCATAAACACCATTGGACACAGCCAGCGCAGTCACACGCCATGCAGTCAGGTTGTCGGGAAGACCGAATGTCAGAGAGGCATGACCCTGTTTACCTGTAGTTGCGGTCAGAAATGCGGCGGTATCAAGAAAATTCTTGCGGATATAATCCGAACCGCCCTCGCCTCCTCCTTCAGCTATAGACGACCCGCTGAAATCATGCTGGACATAAGAAGAATAAGTAGTTACCTGAGGATAAAAATAGCGGGAATAAATTTCTCCCAGCGGGTTTGCATTCTGATCGGCTACCGCAAAAGCGGCTTCATCAACAACACTTACGCATACCGCTGCTCCTTTAACCGGTTTTTGGTTTATATCGGTGACATAGATATCTAAATGGACTTCACTGCCGGGAGTAGAGCTGTCCTTGTCCGGGACTGTGGCAACAGTGAGCTGCATTTCACCGGGATCAAAAGAAAGAAAGTCTCTTGAAACCGGGAAGACATTTTTCCCGTCAAAGTAAGCTCCCCAAATAGCAATATTGGGAATATCAGCATTACTGAATGTGTAGTTGAAACTTGTTCCCTCGGTTGTTTTATAGTCCCCCAGGCTGTTTTGGACGACTGTATAAAGCAGCCTGCCCTGATTTAGTGCGGGCTGGCTGTTTTCAAGCAGTTTTATGTTTACCGTATCGCCGACCGAAAAACCCTCGGAGTCCTGGTGGGAAAACTTGTAATACTTGATATCGGACTGGCTGGGATACATATTGCCATAAAAGTCGACCTGCTCACTGATAGCGTTGCCGCGTGTATCGGCACACTCGATTTGGGCATAGTAATAGTGCTCGCCGGTGTTGCTGTAGCTGAACTTATCAAAAAGCAGGCTGCCGTTTTGTGTACTTCCGGTCCGCGTTTCTACCTGCTTTTCAGATTTTTCATATCGATATCTGGGTATAGTGACCTTGTTGATATAGTCGTAATAGGTGCCTTCCTGAATTCTGTTCCAGGTTACTTCGAAAATCTTGACGGTGACAGGTATATCGATACCTGCCCCTTTGATATGCTCATAATTGTTTGTGTAAATGTCATCCCCATTGTTAACTGAACTTATGTCGATGCGGTTGGTATCCACGTTTATGGAGAAGCCATCGGGATTCTCTTTCAAAGTGGTTTGTACCATGGTATCCCTTGGGAACACTATGACAGAACCAGCGGTGCTGGATTTGGCATCCTCTGCGCCCGCCGTATTGATTGAGTAGTAAAGGGACTCCGGATGCCACGATCTCCTGGTATCCTTGAACTCAAGGCCGGTTTGAAACATCCCGTTTTCATCGCTGTTTACTCTCAGGTTTTTGTCTACTCCACCGCCGTTGTATACGTCAAACGGCATATTTCCTGCAGGAGTCCCATCGAAAAATGACGCTATACCAGTCAGGTTTATCGTTTCCCAGGCAAAATAGGCCGTTTTATCGGTACTAGCTTTAATTAAATAGGAAGGTTTAACATATTCTCCCACAACAACATTGGTGTTACAATAGACTGTATTGTCTGAAATCAATTTCAGGCTGTAATAACCGGAAGCCAGACCTGAAATTGAAATTTTCCCTGAAAAAGCACCCGAATCATCCAGGCTTACCTTGGTTTTTTGGGGTGTTTCGTCATATGCCCCTATATTCAGCTGCAGTTCAGCCTCCCTGGGCGGATTTGATTTCCCGTCCTTGGGCAGAACGATTCCCCATATCGATATGGTATCGGTCGGCTGGTATTTCTCCCGGTCGGTGTAAATATAGGTGTAATACTGCTCATCGACCTTTCTCGAATCATCGGGCTTGGTTAGACTGAGCTCGGCTGCGAAGGGCAGTCCTTCACCTTTTAGCGTCAGCGAATTAAAGCTGTCCGCATCAAGTTCCCGCGTGTCGATACGTGCGGTACCGTCGGCAGCAGTCATTGAACTTATTCCGTTAATGTCTGCCTGCACCCCCTCAACCGGAGAAGAATTGCCCGTGTCATTTACCCAGACCAGCTCAGCTCCGTTGACGGACATGACATATACGGCATACGGGTGAATCTGAATAAATTTCTGTATGTGTCCCGTGTTGTCACCGGCAGTATTCTTTTCTTCGGCATCTATAAGATAGTGGCCTTCGGGAAGCTTGTCTGGCAAAACAATATATGCGGGCGACCAGGTTTGCTGAGGATTTTCTCTTTTGATTCCGGTTGTAAAATCCCATATCTGCTCTAAACCTTCCGGTGAAGCGAAATAATCGTTTTCATAACCTAGCTGGTCGTTTAAATAATCATGCCTTGCCTTAAGGGCCTTTAAATAGGAGCCGGAATCGGAAAACTTGAACACCCGCACTCTGAGATCGGTTCCATTATAGTGCTCGCTGGCCCTGACCTCTATGACCGGAGTGACATTGGGGGCAAAGGTCTCCGCCGCTTCTCCGTTTATGTATAGATAGTTGCTGTTGGGTGAAGTTGCGTTGGTTCGAAAGGAAAAAGTATAATCCTCGCCCAATAGCTCACCGCCCGATGACTTCAGACTCTTATCGATGGTAACCTTATAAAGGGTGTTGGGTTGAAGACCATCCGGGACAAAAACCCAGGTCTTTCCGTGTTTTTCATATTTTCCGGCAGCAGAGGGTTCAATTTTAAAGCTGTTCTGGAAATCTGCCACATCCAGATAAGACAAGCTGATTTCTATTCCAGTGTTTACAGGAACTCTTTTGCTTTTATCGGCGGGAAGTGTCTGAGTTATCCGAAAGACATTCTCAGTCTGGAAAGCCCATGAATAAGGTTTGACCGTATCAGTTTGTGTAAAACTTATAATGGAATCGGGTTCCAGCTCCTCATCAAAATGCAAAACATATTCATTCCCGGACTGGTGTTTAAGTGCATAGTTGGTTAACGGTGTTACCGCAATGCTATTTCTGACCGCTTGCTCGTTCATAGGTTCCGAGCAGGTAAGCAGAAACCCCGTATCGATCTGCACTCCATGCCCGGTAGTATTCAAAGCGCTTACTTCTACAACCGTTCCCGAAGTCGAATTTGACCTTGAAGCTATAATGCAATAGATCGCCAGCCCCGTTGCTGCCACTGCTATTAATGCAAGGATTATACAGAGCTTTTTGTTCATTATAATTTTATTAAGCATGGATTGAATATCTCCCCTCCGACATTTTTTAACGCTTTGCTGAATAACTCTGCATAAACGTTGGTTTCTGTATTTACACCCGTCTACCAACATATACGCAAGCTGGTTAATATTTCTTCCATATAAGAGATAAACGGTAAATTTTGTTAATTATATTATAGTATTAATTATAGCGTTTAGCTGGTGGAAGACAAGGTTGACAGGGGGGAGACGGTAAGATTGTAGAGGATGGGCCGGAGCAAGATCACCAACAGGTTCTTTCGTTAAATAGTAGTTGGACAGCCTGCGCAATCGGCTGACTTTTTTGCTGCATACTATTTATCGTCTGCCAGACTATTGGTACCATTCAATACATCATTTATCATAATCGATACCACTTGGTCCGGTTCTTCGAATATTGGACCATGTGCTGAGTTTTTAAAGAGATAAAATCCTTTAACCGGAGCGCTTAACTGGACAAGATAATCCTCCGACATCTTATAATTTACTGTATAGTCATAAATTCCCGAAAAGAAATATACCGGAACATCAAGCTTTTGAATTATCTTTCGTAGATCTGTTTCATCCATTTCCTGAAACAGCGATGTATTACGCGAAAAGATCTTACCTTTCCATATATTGATTTTTCCGCTTAAAGTATATTCTTTGTTTTTAAGCGAAGCAAAAAACACGCCGCTGACTACGGACTGCATATCATGGGTTGTTCCAATACCCGCCTTATGCATTATAGCGTCCCTCATCCTGGCATATTCATCTGACTCATAATCAACTTTTTTGATCTTTGCTACTGTTTTATAATTCCCCAAATTTTCATAATACTGAAGCATATATTCATAGGCCAGTTTCTCTGATTCATTTTGATATGTTACCTGTTCTACTCCTATGTAAGCACTATATAATTCCGGAGCTTTTTCAACGGCTTGAATAGCAATAAAAGTTCCCCATGAATGGGCCATAAGATAGATTTTATCCTGACCAAACCGTTCACGCAGATAATTTGTCACAGCAATTGTATCATCAATAAACTGCTCTGTGGTCATGGTACTTTCATCAATATCACCATGGTATGATAAGCCGGCTCCTCTTTGGTCCCACCAAACCACCGTAAAATAATCCTCAAGTCCGGTTGGATAATCCGCCTCGAGAAAATACTCCGTCATTCCGGGTCCGCCATGTACAAACAAAAGTACCGGATTCGAAACATCTTTACCCTTGATGATCATTCCCATTTCAGTATTATTAACTTCCGCGAATACTTTTTCGGAAATGCTGTTTTCTAATCCATTACCGTTCTCATCTGTAAATTGCGTCAATTTGCCCGGGCTTAACGCCAGAAGAACTGTCAGGCAGGCTATAATACATAGGAATATTATACCAAGTAACATAAACATTACGTTTCTTACCTTTCTTTTTCTTGTGGCAGCTATCTTCTTCATTATAAATTTGACCTTTCAATCATTCATGCACGATAATATCCTCTATTTTTTGTTCCCAATCATGATCATAAGAGATCCCTTTCATCGTTGCTATTGCCGCCAGCCCATGGACGGTTGCCCATTCTGAAATAACGATATCCTTAATTTCCTCTTGGGGCAGCCCCATTTTCCCGAAGACTCTGAATGTTAGCTTTCTAAGCAATTCAAACGGCGGATAATTATTCGCACCATCATCATTCATGTTAAGATCTACTCTTACAGAAGACTGTGAAAATAGGAAATCAAAATACTGCGGGTTTCTTATAAAAAACATAACATAGCATTTTCCCAATTTTATTATTGCAGTCGGACTGTCCAAGTCTTCGTCCTTAATGGATTTTTTCAGCTCAGCTGTAAATTGATTTGTAACATAATTCTGCATGGCATTAAGTAATTCTTCTTTACTATTAAAATGACTATAGGGGGCTGCATTGGTTACACCGCATAAAGCCGCAACTCTGCGCAAAGAGAAGTGCTTTTCACCCTCTTCATTAATCAGATCGATTCCTGCTTCAATCAGGCACTCTTTCAAATTGCCATGGTGATATCTTTTTTCAGCCATAAACATTGCTCCTAATCTTAACGCTGTAAAGATTATATTCTTGAATCTTTACACTGTCAAGATAGAGTTTGATTTTCAGGATATCAAATCAAATTCGTGGGCGCCGGATGAGCGAAACTCAAATCACGGACTGGTGATTGAATTATAAAATTTTCTATTGATGGAAGGAATTGTTATATTGATGTAGAACTTCATCATGGGTTTATGTTTTAATCTGGATTTCTGGGCCGGAATGCCGGCTCACGAAATCCGGACTGGTGGCTCGATGATTACCGGACAGGCGGCTCTGGCAAGCCGGTATATGCAATATAGAAAAAGGATGAAGACAATTTGGATGATCAAAACATTTTTATTGAATTTAATTTAACAAGTCAAGACGTTTATCTTTTTTATAAAACAAATTCAATTAAATTAGATTTGTTTGTCGCGTTTAGTGCCGTTTTTTTAATATTGTGTATTTCTGATATAATAAATACACTACCAATTGGCTCTAATCCATTGCTCTCACTTATGTGTTTTGTGTTTTCTCTTTTTAATTTTATTTATGTGCCTAAGGAAAGGGAAAGGAGCGTTAGAAGGCTATTTGAAACTAATAAAGTTATGCAACAAACGCAAAGCTTTCACATAGGGGCTGAAGGTGTAGAAATAATTACAAAAGTAGGTAACGAGTTTTTTGGATGGAGTGATTTTTATAAAACTTTGGAAACGGATAATAGCTTTTTATTTTTTATATCTGATCAACAAGCCTATATAGCCCCAAAAAGAAGCTTTGAGGAAAGCCAATTTGAA
This sequence comes from Syntrophomonas sp., assembly GCA_016841875.1. Taxonomy (GTDB): domain Bacteria; phylum Bacillota; class Syntrophomonadia; order Syntrophomonadales; family Syntrophomonadaceae; genus JAAYJK01. The sequence continues at coordinate 11,171 of JAENYG010000042.1, read as the reverse complement.
CAGGTTAGGAATTATATGAAAAACTCACCTGTTGCGCCAAAGAAAAAGGTTCCCTGGATACAACAAATACTGTCTGGGATATGTGAATTTATTTTTGCGATTTATTTGATGAGTTTTTTGATGAAGTTATTTTATTTTATTGTTAGGTAATTCAAAAGTAATAAATGAAATCTTTTAAACAAAAACACTATATTATAAGCTTTTTGGATACAACAATCTTCCCCCGCCTCCACCAATATAGTGAAATAGTATAAATATTTAACTTAGATAAAGCATAGCTTTGGCAAAACAGTAAAGTTATGCTTTATTCTTTTTGTTATTTATTGCTTTTGCGCCAGATATTCATATTTTCAGCGTCTTTAATTAATTCATCCCTTAGATCGGGATGGGCTATATTAATCAAAGCCTCAGTCCGCTGCCATGTAGAACGGCCGGCTAAGTCGGCTATGCCATATTCAGTTACTATACAATGGGCCTGGGAACGGGGAACCGTCACTATAGACCCCGGAGGCAGCGTGGGAACGATACGAGACTTGAGTTTTCCATCCTTGTCCGTATAAGAAGCGTTGCAGCAGATGAAAGAAATCCCACCATCGGACATATAAGCTCCAGTGGCAAAGTCAAGTTGGCCGCCGGTTCCGCTAATATGGCGAGTTCCGGATGATTCGGAGGAAATCTGCCCGAACAGGTCGACTTCCAAGCAGGCATTTATGGATATGGTATTAGGATTTTGCGCTATTATCCCGGGATTGTTTATATAAGATGCCGGGTAGGTAACTAAGGAAGGATTATGATCAAGCCAATCATAAAGGAACTGACTCCCGGCAGCGAAGGTAAAGGCTGATTTGCCCTTCTCGACGCCCTTCTTGCTGTTGGTCAGTTTTCCCGCTTCATTAAGATGATAAAATGCGTCCGCCAGCATCTCCGAATGGCAACCCAGATCTTTAATGTCGGATTCAGTGAGCATACTACCTATAAAGTTGGGGAGACCGCCAATACCTAGCTGGATACAAGCACCATTTGTTATAAGGGGAACGATATGTTCAGCAATTTTTTTATCTGTTTCGCTTGGGGAAGCTACCGGAAGAACCTCAACTTCGGATTCAGCTTCTACGATGTAATCAATTTCGGAAATATGTACAACCTCGCCGGCTCCACCCATAGCCCAGGGGAGCTTTTCGTTAACTTCAACTACGACCTTTTTAGCTGCTTCGATAGTAGCACGCCCTGAAGCACAAGCGCAGTGGAGATTAAAAAAGCCATCCTTGTTCATCTTGGTGACCCGAAACATTACCACATCGACCTGGTCGTGAATGCTTTTTTGGTAATATAAAGCCTGGTTCCCAAAAACCATGGGAATATAAAAAGCCTGCCGTCTATCATGCAGTTTGCGATCATAAGCAGAAAAATACCATGCATTTAGAGTAAATACTTCACCTTCCGGATCAGCCTCTATACAGGCCTGTGGACTTATACTTAGAACGTGGCGAATATTAATATCTTTTAACTCATTTTTCCGGGCCGCCAGTGCGTTATCAAGAGCTATTGGTTTGGAATGGCCGAAGCCATAGTCGATCCAGTCTCCACTCTGGACTATTTTTACTGCTTCTTCTGCGCTAACAAGTTTTGATCTATATTCTTCTGTATAATTCATTTAATATGATGCTCCTTATTATTTCTATTTAGGGCTTGCTAACCAAATAAGAAATTTCAATGGTTACCAAAAAAATGAAAAATATTGTAGTGGGGCCGATGGAATCTATATTCTGAGCCTGTGCTGCATTTTTTGAAAAATTGTTTTTTCCCTTACACATATATTCGGCAATAAAAGGACTATTTCCTTGTTCTTTATTGGGTTTTTGCTCCGTTATTAGCTAAAACTAATTACCTTTATGATATTTGTTACCCCATATTGATTAATCTAATAACATAATCGAGGTTTATTGACATTATGGTAAAATTAAACATAGTTGATAAATTGATCTAGGCAAGCATCTATAAATGCTGATATCTGTGGAAATTACCAGCAGCATAAAAAGAATAGACGCGAAGTTTAACTAGCATTTACAGAAAACAATTCAAAGACATTAGGGGAGATATAATTTCTGAAGATAAATTTAGCAAATACATTTGTACAAATATCGTTAAAATAGATACACAAAATGCAATTCCTATTGTAGAAAATGGCGATCATAGAGCTATAAGTATTACTTATATGCCAATAACGCGATATTCTTTCTATTTGCGTCAACAGGGCAACTTTGAAAAGTGGATGGAGGTTCCAGTTTAGACAAGAATATGCTGTTTTTTACCGCCTTTTCAAGCTAGAAGCAGCTTATAAAAATTGAATAGGTAAATGATTTTGATTTTAGGTAGGTTTTAATGTGTTTAATTACAAGAAATATATAAAAGATGGTACACAAATTTACTCGTATAGAGATGGCATATTATTCCACATATATAACGACGGCACCATTTATTCTATTCAGGATGGGGTAGTTGCACGAATTATGGATAATGGGCAAATATATTCATATAAAGATGGGATCATAGCGAAAATTGAGGATAACGGCCAAATATATTCATATAAAGACGGGATTATAGCTAAAATTGAAGATAACGGCCAAATCTATTCCTATAAAGACGGAATCGTAGCAGTAATTGAAAATTTGGCATATGGCTTTGATGCTGACGAAGTCCCCCAAAAACCTGAACCCGTTAATAACACAACAACAGAACCTCCCGGCCTGGGTTTTTGGGTTTTTCAAGTTCTGATCTTTGTAATCTTTGTTAGCACAGGTATTGAGCCTATTACCATTATCGCCGGTGTTATTTTCCTTATATTCAGTTTCTTCTATTGTTTTGATCCTGATTATGGAATATGGGATCAAATAAAAGGCCCGATTATTATATTGGCTGTTTTATATGCCATATATATCGTAGGAATTGTTTTTAATTTTTTAAGAAGTCTAAAGTATATAGAACCTGTATTAAATTTACTTATTTTGCTTTGTATCTTATGCTTTGTTGCGCTGATCGTTGGTATGATAAAACCACAACTTGTTGTATGGTGGGGAGATAAAGAAAAAATAAATAGAAAAACTGTTTTAAAGTATTATCTAACAGGGCTACTAGCGTCATTTATTCTAATGATTCTTTGAGTAATGATAAGACTTGTGTCAGTAAAATTATATACTTGCCATATCTATGGCAAGGGCTAAGGAAGAAAGTACTGAAAGGCGAGCGTTCATGGAACTGATTATGATGCGTCTTACTTGAGGCATTTAATAGGGGAAATTTATCGGGGGTAGCCCTATTAAGGCCCCTCCAAAAGAAAATGTACCCCCTCGCTATGACATTTTAGGGATAGGAATTAATTGAATTGCTATTGACTGACGGTCGGTCTTGTGTTAAATTAGCATTATAGACCACCGGTCAGTCATTGGAGTTTATAGGAGGTAATAATGAAAAAGAGAATTGTTAAAGATCCGGAGGTAAGGCAGGCAGAGATACTGAAGATTGCTGGAGAACTATTCAAAACCCAAGGATATGGCAACACAACTGTGGAGGCAATTATTCAAAAAGTGGGGATAGCCAAAGGGACATTTTATTACTACTTTAAATCGAAGGAAGATATTCTGGATGCACTTGTTCACGAGATGGTTAATCAACTCTGTGAAGATTACCAAAAAATAGCAGCTGACCCTGAAAGGAGCGCTATGGATAAGATGCGCGAAATGCTAAGGGGTGAAAACAAAGTTTCCGAACAAGAAAATGAGTTGAAAGAAAACCTGCATCGACCTGAGAATAGAGAACTCCACGAGCGGATCAACATTGAAATTATCTTGAGAATTTCACCTATAATTGCTCAAGTCATCGAACAAGGCAAAAAAGAATCGGTGTTCAATGTTGAAAATTCTCTGCAAACCCTTCAATTCCTTTTGGCGGGATCTCAATTCCTACTGGAATCAGGCCTCTTCAAGTGGAATGAGGAAGAGCAGATGAAACACGTACTATCAATGCAGGCCATTATTGAGCGGTCTTTAGGAGCTGCTCCAGGATCCTTTTCTTTTATTTAAACACTTGACTGATCTCGATATGTAATCAATTTGAGGGTGGTAATTTAATAGAATCATTATAGTTATGAAGCATAACGGTGTATTCTCTGATTAGATTGGTGCCGTGTATTTCTATAACCATTTGGCAATAACTGCCGAACATCTGTGCGAGGAGAATGGATATGAAAAAGAGGAGTAAGAAAAGAATGTTTATCCTAATTGGAATTCTGCTCACCATATTAGGAATTATCACTATATTTTTTAATTTGCCCGGTTCAAAAACCAAAGCGGAATTTGATGAAATGGCCAAGAATTTAATAGCTACAACAGATCATGAAGAAGGCGTGTTCCAGGAAGAAGATATTGCCGGTTTGCCAATGCCGGTTCAGAAATATTTCAGATATTGCGGCTATATCGGTACACCGAAAATGTCGTATACAAAAGTGGTTTATAAAGATGTTGATTTTTCCTTGAATAAGGATAAACCCATGATAAAAATTGATTATATCCAGTACAACTTTGTTAATAAACCGGAGCGAATCGCCTATATTGACAGTTCAATGTATTCAATTCCCTTTGAAGGATTAGATTCATATATTGATGGGTCCGGTTCTATGAAGGGTGTGATAGCAAAGCTTTTCACCTTGTTTCATCAGACCGGAGAAGTTATGGATAAATCCAGCCTGGTCACTTTCTTATCAGAGAGTCTCCTTGGTCCCAATGCAGCTTTACAGGACTATATTATCTGGGAAGAAATCGATGATTTGCATGCTAAAGCAACAATAACTTATTACGGTATCTCCACCAGTGGTATCTTTTCATTTAATGAAAAAGGTGAAATGCTGTACTTTACCACAGATGATAGAGAAGCTGCTTCAACAGACGGTACAAGTGAAAAAGTAAAATGGTCGGTAGTTTGTAATGAATATAGAGAAATAAACGGTATCAAAAAGCCTACGGTTTTTCAGGCCATTTGGCATTATGATGATGGTGACCTGGTTTATTTTGACGGAAAAGGTACTATTACTGCCTATCAACAGAACAAACAAAGCGTTACATCAAAACCCGCTGTTACAGAGCAAACTGATAAATTTGAAGTATTGGAATCCGATAAAATTCCTGGGTGGAAAAAATTACAAGCCAGAGGATCATTGAGTGAACTAGCTGAAAATGGATCACATCCTATTAATGATAATAGTAAGTTTGGTTTCTCTATTCACTTTCCGGGAAATTGGACCTTGAATTCAAGTGTCTTATATGATGCAAATAATAAAAAGGTCGCAGAGATTCCACCGGTGATACTCTTGAAGTCCGGGCAAGAACTCGAATTCTTAGACTATCAACCTGCCATAGATTTTAGTGAAGAGCTTATTTCCAAAGAAGAAATTGAGATAAATTCCTGCCAGGGGTCAAAAACCATTATAAAAATTCCAACAGAATCCGGTATTTGGTATCCTCATATCTATCGTTTAATTGCTGAGAATTATGGTTTTACAATTCATCTTTACTCAGAAGAAATAAATAAGGAGGATCAAGCGTTATTTGACCGGATCATAAATACTATTAACTTTGAGCAGTAAGTTAAGCTTCGAAATGGCTTATGTGGCTGGATTAGAGCAATATAGGGATAATCACTCTTTGATGTTAAGGGCCTGCTAGTTAATTTCTCACTGACATTTTTTAAATAAAGCAGACAATTAATTACTATTGACCGACGGTCAGTCATACGTTAAATTATTAATATAGACTGTCGGTCAGTTTAGGGGGCGATCAAAAAGCAGATTTTAAAGACCTGGAGACACGACAGACATGTAATCGAATTTGAGTGGAGCTATTGAATAGGTCATTATAAGTGGTTGAAATGTCTTATATGGCTGAAGTGAGGCAATATCTGAAGTGATTACTCTGTTATGTTAAGGGTCCGGTCCTTAATTCCTCACTATGATAGTTTAGGTGGGGATATTAATTTAATTAATAATGACTGACGGTCGGTCATAAAGAGTGCTGATGAAAGGGAGAGTTGTTAAGGTCCAGAGATATGACAGACATGTAATCGAACTTGAGGGGGGTGATAGGTCATTATATCTGATTGAGGACTGGCTGTACACGGGCTTTCTTTACTAAATAACAGGAAAAAAAGGAGTTGGAAAAATGATTTCAAACTACAAGTATAACCCCAAAGCCTATTTTGCTATGACTTTTATTGTAAGCTATATTTTTTACTTTGCCGGAGCCTGGATGAGTTTTCAGGAAGGAAACAACGGACTGTATATGTTGTTAATGCTTCCTGGAATGATGGCGCCTTTTATTATCTCGGCTGTGATGACCGCCACATCAAAGAACGCCGATTTAAAAAGGGATTATATCAACCGGCTGGTAAATCCCAGGTTAATACAGTTAAAGATGCTGCCGGCCTTTTTTTTAATAATGCCTCTGTCTGTGCTGGCCTCCATCACCCTCTCTTTACCTTTTGGAGGATCGGTTTCCCAGTTTCAATTTGCCGGAGGCTTTTCTTTTTCAGCGGGTTTTGTCCCGGTACTGCTCCTGCTGGTACTTGCCGCCAGTTTTGAAGAGCTGGGCTGGAGACAATATGGATTCGACAGTCTGCAGAGCCGGTATAATTTATTTACAGCCTCAATTATATTCGGCATACTCTGGTCGCTGTGGCACTTCCCCCTCATTTTTGTCAATAACACCTATCAGTATGAGATTATTCACAAGAGTATCTGGTTTGGGATGAACTTCTTTATAAGCATCATTCCTATGGGCGTAATTATCAGCTGGATATGTATAAAAAATAGAAAAAGCGTTATGGCAGCGATTCTCTTCCACTTTATGATCAATATGTCCCAGGAGATGTGGGCCATTTCTCAAACGACAAAATGTATTGAAACTGTGGTTCTAACTGTCATTGCCATTGTAATTGTGATATTGGACAAAGAGATGTTCTTTAACACAAGGAGACCGGGGAATGGTTCTCCTGTCTTATTTTAAAGAGAGAAGGTAAGAGAGATGGATGCTCAGGATAATAATTTCAACAGATTTCTTGTTATCTGGTTGGGGCAGTTGATGTCGGCTGTCGGAAGTGGACTTACAGCTTTCGCATTGGGGGTCTTTGTATTTCAGAAGACCCAATCTGCCACGAGTTTTTCCTTAATCATTCTTTTTTCCTTTCTGCCGTCATTCTTTTTGCTTCCGTTTGGGGGAGTGCTGGCAGACAGATTTGATCGCAAGAAAATGATGATAATTGGGGATCTGGGTGCTATAACAGGTTTAGTATTCATTCTGCTGGTCATGTTATCGGGAAGTATAGAATTATGGCACATTTATATTGGAGTAGCACTGAGTTCGATATTTGCAGCCATTCAAATCCCCGCCTATAAGGCGACCGTCACCGACCTGGTTTCAGAAGAATTGTATTCCCGGGCCAGCGGTCTTATTCAATTGGCGGGTTCGGCGCAATATCTTATATCTCCAATTGTTGCAGGATTCCTGATAAGTTTTTTTGACATCAAACTAGTCTTAATAATTGATATCATAACCTTCCTGATTGCTGTTACAGCAGTAGTAATAATCAAGAAGCAGGATATCGTTCCCCAAAAGCATGAAAAGCAGGAATTTTTCCATGATATGGCCGATTCCTTTCGATACCTGCTCTCCCAGAAAGGGGTTTTATGGTTGGTTTTGTTAACATCCATGGTTTGCTTCTATATAGGGCTGCTGCAATCGTTATTTAGTCCCATGATGTTGACCCTGACCAATTCCAAGACCCTTGGTATAGCCCTTTCTATATCGGCAACAGGAATGCTGGTAAGCAGTCTGTTTATCGGCATATTAGGAATAAAAAAAAGCATGGTATTCATACTTTCATGGTCTCTGGCACTCGCCGGGCTGTTTTATGCCCTCATGGGCCTTTTCACAGCAGTTGCCTTGATCATCGTTTTTTGTTTCCTCTTTTTCAGTACCCTCCCGTTTGTGAATACCAGTCTGGAGGTCCTCATTCGCAGTAATGTAGAAAATGCAAAGCAGGGTAGGATATGGTCCATGGTTTACGCTATTTCACAAGTAGGTTACATTTTAGCATTTGGGTCAGCTGGTTTTCTAGCAGATCACCTGTTTAACCCGCTTTTTTATTCCGGTGGGTCCTTGAGCCAAACTGTCGGGCAAATCATCGGCACAGGGCCAGGCCGGGGCATTGGTTTTCTGTTTGTAATATCCGGATTACTAGTTTCAATCCTGGCCCTTATTATAGGACGGGTCAAGAAAATAAAAGCCTTGGAATTAAGTATAGTTGGGTAATAACAAGGTATGGGTAAATATTTGAAAGTGAAATTAGCCATTCCTGACTGTGTGCAGATTTTAGACCAGGTGAGCGAGGCCAATGGGTGGGTTGATAGCAGCATGGTGGATTTTAAAAAAAGTATCGCATTAGTTGATTTTGTTAACCATAGTTGAGACCAAGTCCATTGATAAACACGTTCCTGCTGACTAAGATATAAGTAGAGGTGATTGGAATGAAGGAAATCAATATTGCCAAAGTACTTGTGAAAAAGCGCAAGGAAAAGGGTGTTACTCAGGATGAGCTGGCAAATTACATTGGGGTTACCAAAGCATCCGTTTCAAAATGGGAAACAGAACAGAGTTATCCTGATATTACATTTCTGCCGATGCTGGCAACATATTTCAACATCAGCATAGATGATCTAATTGACTATAAGCCGCAAATGACAAGAGAAGATATTAAAAAGCTGTATCAAAAACTGTCCTCTGATTTTACATCCAAAACGTTCGATTCGGTGCTGGAAGACTGCCGCAGGATCATTAAAAAATACTATTCATGCTTTCCTTTACTGCTGCAAATGGGGATACTGATGATCAACCATGTCGAACTGCTGAAGGACTCGCGGCAATCAGTATCATTGATTGAGGAAGCCAGGGCACTTTTTATCAGGGTCAAAGAGGAAAGTGATGATGTGTCATCAATAAAGAAGGCTTTGTACCTGGAAGCTTACTGCGATCTAGCTGCCGGCGAGCCGAATGCTGCCTTGGAGCTGCTGGATGGAACCATTGAACCAGCCCTGCCGCCCGAGTCACTTATGGCTTCAGCCTACCAAATGACAGGACAGGTCAAGGATGCGAAAGCAGTATTGCAGATTGGTATTTATCAGAATATCGTCGTCCTATTCAATTTTCTCCCGGCTTACCTTATGTTGTGTACAGACGACCCCTTAAAATTTGACGAAATACTCCGCCGGGCCTTTAATGCTGCGGAGTCGTTTGACATGCGGCATCTGCACCCGGGCGTCCTGGTCAGTCTGTACATTTGTGCCGCTCAGGGGTATATTGCTCAAAATAATCATGAGCAGGCACTCAATATGCTGCAGCAGTATACGGAGATCGTAACCAGTGATATTTATCCTTTGAAACTGCACGGCGACGACTTCTTCGATCTGCTGGATGACTGGCTGATCAAACTTGACCTTGGGAATGATCTTCCCAGGGACGAAAAAACGATCAGAAAAAGCATGTCCAACGTGGTCGTTAACAATCCGGCTTTCTCAGTGCTGGCGGATAAGCCGCGTTTCCAAAATATCGCTGAAAAGCTCCAAAGCAATTGTTGCGAAGATTAAGGAGGTGAAGTCATTATGGAACAGGAAAAGAAGATGAATAAAATCAAACCAAAGAGAGGTAAAAAGATAATAAAAGGTTTGGCAATTTTCTTAGGAATCATTGTTTGTCTCAATATAATCGGATTTGGGGTAAATAAAATATTTTTTTCAAATGAGCTTGAAGCTATCGTACCTTATGGACAGATAATAGAAGTAAACGAACAAAAGATGCATGTGTACTCTATGGGCGATGGCGAAAAAACCATCGTGTTATTGCCGGGTTTCGGGGTGTCTCTGCCAAGTGCGGATTTTGGCCCACTGATGAGAGAGCTTTCTAAAGAATATACTGTTGTTTGTATTGAATATTTCGGTATTGGTTTTAGCAACCAGACAGATACACCACGGACAAATGAAAACTATACGGAAGAAATCAGAGCTGCATTGTCTTTGGCTGGCTTTAAGGCACCCTATGTCTTAATGCCTCACTCCGCGTCCGGCGTTTACAGTGAATATTATGCTGCCCAATATCCTGATGAAGTGTCTGCGATCATTATGCTGGACACAACATCAACTGCAATAACAGGTGCTAAAAATCCGCCCAAATTCTTATACGGATTAGGCAAGGTGCAGCAAGCTTGTGGATTAACACGCATTGCAGTTGGATTGACGCAGCCATCTCAAAAAGTCGAAAATGGATACACCGAAAAGGAAATCAGTGACTGTAAATTGTTTACTAATCATGTTCTCAACGATACTATAATCGATCAGTCGTATCGTATGCTTGACAATATCAATCAGGTAAATGCAATAGCTTTCCCTCAAGAAATACCGGTATTGAAACTAATATCTTTACAAACTGAAAAAACAGTAGGAGCAGAATATCAAACAAATCACTTAAATAGATTGGGAGCAAAAGCTGAATCAAGAATTATTGATAGCTCTCATTTCATGTATCAGACTAATGTTACAGATATTTGTGAAGCAACAAATACTTTCCTTGAAAAAATCAACTGAAAAAGAGCAAGAAATGAAATATAGCCTATGTAAACTCTGTTTACCTCACCAAAACAAACGCAAATAAATACAAAAACAGAGGAGTGAAAAGAAAATGGTGGTAATGTTGGAGTTCTACTTAGTGTGATTTTCACTGTTAGCCAATAAAGAATGTTCCTTTATAATCACTTTACAGAAAGTGGGCGAGAAAAAAAATAAGCTAGTTATCGCATCAAGGGACCGGATTTCGGTCCCTTCTGATTTTTTTATGAAAACTGTTTTAGTACATCGACCCTGGTCTTAGCGGTATCAAGTTTTTATTTATGTCTTCTGAACTCGTTGGTGTATTCATGCCAAGGTTTGTCGTCTATGTATTTCACTTTATTTTTCCCTTAGAGCAGACTATTATGTAGATTATATTGGTACGACAAATTAGGTGGATATTATCTATTCTGTAATGGTGGGCGGTCAACCTTAATGCAACCTTTGACAGAGTAAATTAGACTGGGTT
>JAENYG010000041.1 GCA_016841875.1 Syntrophomonas sp. | reverse complement strand
AATACATGGACTACCTCCTAACTTATTAGAAGTCCAGGTTTTCGTCCGCACCCCCTACTACGGATTTTAAAAATGCAGGAACAGGCCAAATGGCTTTCGAAAAAACTGGTCCGGTTGACATAGTAGGCTTCGTTTCTTGTGGCGGATGCCCCGGAAAAAGGGCAGTGGCAAGAGCGCAGCTTATGGTTGATAGAGGAGCAGAGGTCATTTTCCTGGCCTCCTGTATTAGCCGGGGTAACCCTATAGGTTTTCCTTGTCCTCATTTTGAAATGATAAAGAATGCCATTATCAAAAAGATCGGTCCGGATATAACATTGATAGATTGGACTCATTAACAGTCAGGGGACATTAACAGATTATAAATCGAATAATATGGATCTGAAAACTCGCTAGTGACCAGCGAGTTTTTTAACAGCGTAGAGTGAGGCTTTTAGAAATAGAAACGAAAAGAAATCTATTCGATTTCCTATCTAGGAAGGAATGGCGATAAAAACAGGCATTTGCCAGACTTATACCCTTAGAGGCTCAAACTGCCCGAAGCCATGATAATCATAAGTCCTGGGAAGTTGAACTTAATCCCGGAGGACTATTGTATTCAGACAATTAGTGACCTTTGCCTCTTAAATCACAAGGCAGGCAGCGGATATAATAAATACAGACAGTTAAAAAGGAGGACCGTATCGATGAGAAAGAAAACTGCTTGTATTTTTATGATTATTTTTATGTTCTGCTGCGTTTTTACCGGACCTGCCTGGGCATGTCGAGATACCGATACCGGGATATTTACCGACCTTAAAGCCGATCACTGGGCATACAGCGGGGTGATGATAATGAAGGACCATGGAGCTATATCAGGTTATTCAGACGGTAGTTTTAGACCCGAGGCTGCGGTTACCAGGGCTGAATTTGCCAAAATGATGGTGGACGTATTAGATCTGCCGCTAAGGGATGTGGACGTTCAAACATTTCAAGATGTTAGTAAAGGGAATGTTCTGCACCCTTATGTAGAAACAGCCAAATATTATCTTACCGGTTTTAGGACTAACAATGGTGATTATTTCAAGCCTGGACAGGCTGCTGTAAGGGAAGATATAGCGGTGGCCATATGCAAGGCGAAAATATTAGACGAAAATGATGCATCATTATCAACTCTTAACAGGTTTACAGATAAGGATGAGATATCTGCCAATCTGGAGAAATGGGTCGCTCTGGCGGTCCAGGAGGGATTTATGCAGGGGACAGCAGATGAACATGGCAATGTAGATTTCGCACCCCAGCAGAGCCTGACCAGAGCAGAAGCGGCCGTACTCCTATCCCGCCTTATTAACAGCGGAGAAAAGGTGACATATTCGGCAGAAGAGATGGAAAAAGTTACGTATCAATCCAGCTCGACTCCGGTTGTGAATTCTGTGAATATAGCCAATGTGAGCGGGAGTGTGCAGGGAGATTACATATTATTGAGTTGGAATACGGTCAGCACTTCCGGGTTCCAATATTATAAAGTAGTTATCTCCCAATACGATTCTACCCCTAGCTATCCTGATGACGGCTATATGTTTTGCATCACTGATGCTGACCAGACTACTGCCAGAATTAGTATTTCCGATAAGTACAATGGCGGTGATATCGGAGGCTATCTCATACCGGGGCAGCAGTATTATTTCAGCATCACTGCGGTATATGAACAGGGCCGATTCCCTGGTAACGCTGTACAGCTGACATTTCCTTATTGATGAAATTGAAAGCTGATAAGTAAGTGAGAATTGATTAAAACTTATGCGTCCATACAATGGGCGCATTTTGTTGGGGCAACATGTTAAACAAAGAAGACAAAGTGTAATGTGTATGTTACAATAAGTAATAAATAATTAACATTAAGGTGTGAGTGCGATATGTCTATTCAAAGAAAACGTGCCTGGCAGGTCTTGATTTTATGGGGTATTGTTTTTTTGATCTTCTTACCGCTTTATTTTAGCGGAAGTGGTGCTGATGAATGGGGGATAGATCATAACAGCCGATTTTTAAGTTCAGTAGTGTTAGGTTTGGGATATGTAATCTTTTTCGTGCTTCAGGTGAAAGGAAGGAAAATACGAAAAGATGAACGGGAGTATCTGATTGAACTTAAAGCCAGCCAGGCTGCAATGATAAGCATTTTGCTGTATGTTTTTATTTTTGGCATAACTATGTTTGTGATCTATGAAAGTAAAGTGTTTATGCCGGCCAGTTGGATGTGGTTCCTAGCCTACACCACCGTATTTCTGGCTTATATTAGCAATAGTGCATTTTATTTATGGTTTGAGAAGAAGATGGATGGTTATGGAAAATATTAAAGTATTAAATCATATTCGAAAGCTGAGATTCTTAAATGATGAAATGAGTCAGCAGCAATTGGCTGATCGAGTGGGCTGTACCCGACAAACCATCATAGCCTTAGAACAGGATAAATATTTACCCTCATTGCTGTTAGCAGCCAAGATAGCCTGGGTATTTCAAGTTTCCCTTGATGAAGTGTTTGAATTTGATTTTCAAGAGGAATTGTAATAGAAACCCTGAATTATGAGCTGTTACAAACCTAAAAAACAGACAGCCTCTGGCAACTTGCGCTGCTTGGCAGGCTATCTGTTTTTTTATTTGCTTGAAAATATCCTTCTGTTGGAATGTCACTTGAATCTTTCGGATTTTCTTATTTTACGATAAATTCTATGAGATGTTTCATAACTGCTGTCACCTCAGCACGGGTGGATAAACCTTAAAGTATAAATACCCTGTTTTGACGATCAAATCCAATTATTGGAATAGTCAAGTTATTATCTGCATAAATTTGCTATAGTAAGGGTTCTGATTATTAACAAGGAAAAAGCTCCCTATGGTTTTAGGTTAAAGGAGCAATATTTTGTTGTGCTATACTAGGAGTTAATATAGTAAATACCTATTTGAGGAATTTATTGAAGATAATATCAAAGAGGTTATTATTATGAAATTAAGTGAAATAATGAGCACTGATCTGGTGATTTTAAACCTGACCCATACCATTAGAGAGGCCAGCCAGATTTTCCTGGATCATCAGATAGACGGTGCACCAGTAGTGAACGAAAAAGGAGAATTACTGGGATTACTAACTAAAAGCCATATTTACCGGGTGTTAGCCCGGGACGATAATCCACAGGCGATGGTAGGAGATGTAATGAAGCACGATCTCATCGTAGGGCATCCTGATGAGAAAGTACGAGATCTTCTTGAGAAGAACGTTGGGCGAATGCCAGTTGTAGATAAAAAGGTTGTTGTCGGAATGATTACCCGAACTGATCTGGCTAGAGCCTATTTTGACTCATTCACTTCCATTTCTAATGAATTCTCCACCATATTAAATTCTACTCATAACCTGATAATTTCTATTGATAGAAACGGTAAAATCAATGTATTAAATAGGGCTGCCGAAAGATTTCTCGGTTTAAAGAGTACTGTGGTTCGTGGCCGGGATATCATGGGAATTATTCCTAATAGCGGCTTAATGGAAATTCTTGAGACAGGCCTCAGCAGGCCTGTTCAAAAAATAGAATTAAAGAATTGCACATTTATTTCCAATCGTACCCCAATCAAAAAACACGGTAAGATTATCGGTGCCGTAGCAGTTCTTCAGGATATTTCCGAACTGGAAAGCATATCCAGGGAATTAGAAAACGTAAAAGAATTAAACGATGAGATGGATGCTATAATCGAATCCTCTCATGATGGGATTTATCTAACCAATGGTGATGGAATCACCCTTCGGCTCAATGAGGCCTTTGAAAGACTAACTGGATTCCAGAGAAATGAACTGATAGGTCGCAATGTTGAGGATTTGGTTAATGAAAAAGGAGTTGTTTCTGCATCGGTGAGTGCCCTGGTATTAAAGGAAAAAAGGCCCAAGACCATTATGCAGAAGACAATAACCGGGAAGCTCGCCTTGACTACCGGAACCCCCGTTTTTGATAGAAAAGGCAAAATATTTCGCGTGGTTTCTAATGTAAGGGAAATAACGGAGTTAATGTTGTTGAAACAACAACTGGAGCAAGCCCAGGGATTAAGCAAACACTATGAGACCGAGCTGCGGTCCTTGCAGATGCAGTATTCAGGTTCAGAAAAACTTATAGTTTGTTCCAGGAAAATGAGAGATCTGCTGGAGACGGTGGTCCGCCTGGCCCAGGTTGATTCGACCGTATTAATAACCGGTGAATCGGGAACCGGCAAAGAACTTATTGCTGAGACCATACATAACAACAGCTTGCGGAAAAACGGACCATTTATAAAAATCAATTGTGGAGCGATTTCTCATACTCTATTAGAAACAGAATTGTTCGGATATGAAGAAGGTGCCTTCACCGGGGCTAAAAAGGGCGGCAAGGCTGGCTATTTCGAACTGGCGAGCGGAGGTACGCTTCTCCTGGATGAGATAAGTGAACTGCCTTTTAACTTACAGGCAAACTTATTGCGGGTAGTCCAAAGCAAAGAACTTATCCGGGTAGGAGGAGAAAGAGCAATACCCATTGATGTACGTATTCTTGCTGCTACTAACCGGGATATTCTGGAGATGGTAGAAAAGAAGGAGTTTCGTAAAGACCTCTATTACCGGTTAAATGTAGTTCCGGTTGAGGTTCCGCCTCTGCGGGTAAGGAAAGAAGAGATTCCTGTTCTGCTTGCTCATTTCGTCAAGCTGTTTAACAAAAAATATAAAATGGACAAGGAGTTATCCAACCATGTGATTGATGTTCTTATGGAATATGACTGGCCTGGCAATGTCAGAGAGCTGGAGAATATTGTAGAGAGATTGGTGGTAACCATACCTGGAAATATCCTGGCCCGTGAAGACCTGCCCTTGCATCTCAAAAATAATATCAATCAGAGAAAACACCCCCAAATAACGGTTTCAGGAATCATGCCCCTGCGGGAAGCAGTTGAAGTTGTTGAAAAACAGATTCTGGAACAGGCCTACGCTCGTTACAAGCTTACCCGGGAGGTTGCCAAACAATTAAACATAGATCCTTCTACAGTTCTAAGGAAAGCCGCCAAATACGGAATATCTTCAGGTGACCATAACATATAATATCCGAAATACTAAGAATCAACCGAAAATGATAGACAGACCGATGAAAGAAGCCCTTACAGGACCGCCCCGGCACGGGGTGGTCCTGTAAGGGCTTTTTAAAATAACGCAGAGATTCGTTTTTGTCATCGGTCTGAGACCCCTAATGGGGTCTATTTTTTTTGTCCTAAGTGCATTTGCAGTCTGTCAAAATGCCGGCAGCCTATAAAATGATCACTGCAAAATTACCTTCTAAGAAACGGTCGAATTCCTGGTATTGGATTGTAAAGTTCAGCAATATTGGGATCTTTACTAAGACTGTGGCCAAGGAACCGCAATATTGCGGCATGATGCTGCAATATTGCGGTTCCTATATATAAATGGTCCCTGCCAAAATGCTTCGAACTATAGACGAAACATTGCGCAAAACACCGATAAAAGGGGATTCATAGACCTGGCACGCAGTTTGCTATTAATGATTCATGATGAGGTATTGAACCTCTTGTATAATGCGGACCCATTAATGAAGGAGAGGGGGGATTTCAACCATTAGAAATATGGTCAGGGCTGTAAGTTGTTGCTTTGGTCGGATATTCATCCAGGAGTAAAAGAAAGGCTTATCTGAGAATCAAATGAGTAACGAGTAGGGGAAAGGAGACCGATTTTCATGTACCGCAATATTCTCCTGAAAGAGGAAGAGGGAATTGGCTTGATTACCATAAATCGCCCTAAATATCTCAATGCTTTGGATAGAACTACTGTTGAAGAGCTTGCTGCGGTTATTGACCTGGTAGGCGCCAACGAAAAAATAAAGGTCATAATTCTTACTGGAGCAGGAGATAAGGCTTTCGTTGCCGGTGGAGATATCGCTTATATGGAGAACTTGACTGCTTTGGAAGCCAGGGAATTTGCTCTGTTCGGCATGGGTGTTCTAAGGAAAATAGAGTGCCTGCCGAAACCAGTAATTGCGGCTATCAATGGTTTTTGCCTGGGAGGTGGCTGCGAACTGGCTATGGCCTGTGATTTTCGTATCGCTTCACTGAGTGCCAAATTCGGG
Organism: Syntrophomonas sp.; assembly: GCA_016841875.1. Taxonomy (GTDB): domain Bacteria; phylum Bacillota; class Syntrophomonadia; order Syntrophomonadales; family Syntrophomonadaceae; genus JAAYJK01. Next base: position 17,690 of record JAENYG010000041.1, on the reverse strand, counting down.
CAACCCGAGGTAGGTCTGGGAGTAACTGCCGGATTTGGCGGTACGCAGCGCTTACCCCGATTGATAGGAGTAGGCATGGCCAAACAGCTGCATTATACCGGCGACATTATTGATGCAGAAGAAGCACTGCGGGTAGGGCTGGTCAATGCAGTGGTATCAGCAGGTGACCTTATAAATCATGTTAAGGGAATAGCTAACCGGATTATACCTAAAGGCCAGCTGGCAGTACGTTTTAGTAAAACATGCATTAACGAAGGAATGCAAACTGATATAGACCGGGCTATGACTATAGAAGCAGATATCTTTAGTCTCTGCTTTAGCACTAAAGACCAAAAGGAAGGAATGAAAGCCTTCGTTGAAAAGAGAAAGCCCCAGTTTCAAGAGAGATAAGCTGACTGGTTTAGGTCTGCTGTTCTAGAGACATTATCTCTAGACCTGATAAGGAGGAGAGTTAATGGACCGGATTTTGACATTTACTGATGAACACAAGATGTTCCAAGAAGCTTTTTCGAAATTCGTAGCCAGTGAAATGGTACCCTATTACGCGGAGTGGGAAGACAATTCCATAGTTTCCCGCGAAATCTTTAAAAAAATGGGAGATTACGGATTTCTGTGTCCCTGGGCAGAAGAAAAATACGGGGGCGTAGGAGCTGATTTTCTCTATTCAGTAATAGTTGTGGAAGAAATTGCCCGGCAGGGCTGCAGGAGCGTCTTTGCATGGCTGCACAGTGATATTGTGGCTCCGTATCTGGGTTCCTTTGCTACCGAGGAACAAAAAACACGTTGGCTGCCGGGTTGTGTAAGCGGAGAAAAAATTCTGGCGGTGGCCATGACCGAACCGGGAGCCGGCTCTGACCTGGCGGCAATGAGGGCCAAGGCCGTCCAAGACGGGGATGAATACGTCATCAATGGCTCCAAGACCTTTATCTCTAACGGTATTTTAGCGGATCTGGTCATTGTAGCGGCTAAGACCGAACCATCTGCTGGGACCAGGGGAATAACCCTGTTCGTCGTTGAAAGGGGTACCCCGGGTTTTGAACGGGGCAAACAGATTCAAAAGGTGGGGTTGCATGCGCAGGACACAGCCGAGCTGTTCTTTGAAGATTGCCGCGTACCAGCCAGCAATGTACTGGGGGGTGAGGGCAACGGTTTTAAGTGCCTGATGCAGAAGTTGCAGCAGGAAAGGCTGATGGTTTCATTAACGGCGCAAGCATCTGCGGAAAGATGTCTGCAGTTAACGCTGGATTATGTTAAGGAAAGAAATATTTTCGGCCAGCCGTTAAGTAAATTCCAGAATACCCAGTTTACTCTAGCGGAAATAGCAAGTGAAATCCAGGTGGGCAGAAGTTTCCTTGATGCACTAATTCTCCAGCATATGGCTGGCAATGATGTGGTACAGGAAGTAAGCATGGCTAAATTGTGGGTTTGTGAAATGGAGAATCGGGTGGCTACACGCTGCCTGCAGTTGTTTGGTGGTTATGGTTACTGTAAAGAGTACGAAATCTCCAGAATGTGGACAGATGCTCGGATTCAGACTATTTACGCGGGTACCTCGGAAGTCATGAAATTGATCATAAGTCGTGGTCTGGGTCTCTAGTTTTAGAACCCCTGAACTACGACTGATTGTAAGCAAAGGAGAAATGATCTATGAAGATAGAGGCCAAAACAGCTATCATTTCCGGCGGAGCGTCGGGACTCGGTGAAGCCTCCGCAAGAAGGCTGGCCCAATTGGGAGCAAAGGTGGTGCTGCTGGACCTGAATGAAGACCGGGGTAATGCCCTGGCTGAAGAGATAGGAGCTGCTTTCATAAAGACAGATATATGCAATACGGAAGATGTTAAGCAAGCTATCGATTTTACCAAGGGAAAATTCGGGAAGATCGACATTGTAGTAAACTGTGCCGGGATATCTTCCGGCATGAAGACTGCCAGTAAGAAAGGGCCGCATGATCTGGATTACTTTAAAAAGGTAATAAATATCAACCTGGTTGGGATCTTTGATGTTATGCGTCAATCCTCCTATCAGATGCTGCAAAATGATCTGAATGATGAAGGCGGACGCGGTATCATTATCAACACCGCCTCAGTAGCCGCCTTTGACGGGCAGATAGGTCAGGTGGCATACTCCGCGAGTAAGGCGGCCCTGGCTGGAATGACTCTGCCGGTGGCCCGTGATCTTTCCGGCGACGGCATCAGGATTTGCACCATCGCTCCCGGACTCTTTAACACGCCGATGATGCAAGCTCTTCCGGAACAGGTTCGAACAGATCTTGCCAAAACAGTTCCCTTTCCTCAAAAGTTAGGCGATCCTGATGAATTTGCCATGCTGGTTCAGCAGATTATTGAAAATCCTATGTTGAATGGTGAAACCATTCGCCTGGATGGGGCCATCCGGATGACCCCTAGATAAAAGTACCAAGGGAGACTTTCAAGAAAGCTATTTATCAGCTTTTTGACTAATCAAAGGAGGAATGAATAATGAGAAGAGTTGCTGTAATAGGTACAGGTCACTCCAAATTTTGTTTCAACTCCGAAAAAACTCAAGTAGAAATGCTGGCCGAGGTGGCTTTGGATGCTATTAATGAAGCGAACATCACCCCGAAAGATGTTCAAGCGGTCAATGTAGGTAACGTTTTAGGCGATTTTGAAGAAGGTCAGGGTATGGTCCAGTCCTTCTTTGCCAATGATATAGGATGCTTTAATGTAGCCGCCAGTCGATTTGAGGGAGCCTGCGCATCTGGCAGTATGGCAGTAAGGGATGCCGTCATGTGGGTTGCATCAGGATACTATGACATCATGCTGGTTGGAGGCGTGGAAAAAGCAACCGCCATGGGGACCCCCCTGGCGACCCGAACTTTTGCTATGTTTGGAGATAGCCGTTACGAATTCCCGGCTGGTTTTACATTTCCAGCTGTTTTCGCCCTCTTGGCCCACCTCTATTCCAATAAATACGGTATTCCCCTGCCAGCCCTCAAAGAGCAGATGGCTGCCGTATCTGTACAGTCTCACGAATATGCTGTGAAAAATCCTAATGCCCAGATCCATAAGGCAATAAGCAAGGAAGATGTATTGAAGAGCTTCATGGTTTCTACTCCTATACAACTGCAAGATGCCTGCCCGTTCTCCGATGGAGCAGCCGCAGTTGTTATTGCCTCGGAAGAGACTGCCAAAAAGCTGGTCAAAAAGCCGGTCTATTTTGCCGGTATCGGGCAGGCATCTTCTGGAAAACTGAGTTCGCAGCAAAAATATCTTCCCCGCATCCGGGCCAGAGAATTGGCGTCCCAACAGTCATACAGCATGGCGGGCTTGACTCCTAAAGACATGGATCTATGCGAACTCCATGATTGCTTTAGTATTGCTGCCATGATAGCCGCAGAAGGTCTTGGTTTCTTTGATTATGGTACATCAGGCCTGGCCTGGGAAAAAGGTCAAACCAGGATCGGGGGTAAAATTCCTATTAATATATCCGGTGGATTAAAGGCCAAGGGCCATCCCATTGGAGCCACCGGGGTATCCCAGGTATATGAAGTAACTCGTCAATTAAGAGGAGATATGGCAGAGCAAGGCAGACAGGTTGATGGAGCTAAATACGGTATTATCGATACCCTGGGTGGAGACGGAGTATTAGTTAGCATGATTCTTTCAACTATGTAAAGGAGGGTTACCGGATGGAATATAAGCTGACTTTCAAGAATTATAACCAGGCACTTAAACGGGATAAATTAATGGGATTAAAGTGTAAAGATTGTGGGGCTTTTACCTGCCCTCCTATGATGGTCTGCGGAGAATGTGCCAGCACTAACCACGAAATTGTTCAGTTGAGCGGGAAGGGAAAGGTCGTTACCTTTACTACTTCTTTTATCGCATCCGAGGGTCGCGAAAACGAAGTTCCGTACACTATCGTAATGGTGGAGATGGATGAAGGACCATGGATAATGGGTAATTTGGTATCTATGGATCCGAAAAAAGTCGCTATGGACATTGTGGGCAAAACGGTGCAATTGGGTAATAGAGTGTATCCGGCAGATAAGTATTCTAACGGGGATTTGGCCAGACCGGCCTTTAGTTTACTGGAGTAAGCGGCGAAACCAAGTCTTCTGCCGATACGACTTGTAGCTGCTCCCCAATACAGTAAAAAGATCGAGGAGAGGCATGATGATATGGCAATGAGTGGAAAGGCCGGCCAACTTGCCTATCCTAAGGTAAACGATTAATTTCGCAGAAGCATAAGGCATCTGTGAAAATCAAATAGAATTGGCTGACCGTATTAGACGGCAAAATATTATAGGAGGAGTTTGTATGTCAAATAAAGAATATCAGAAAAAACTGATATCTATGGCAGAGGCTGCCAGAACTGTTAAATCAGGTGATGTTATCGGTACTGGCCTCGCTATCGGAGCCGGCTCACCAGAGATTTTTAACGCCATTATGGATCGATATGAAGAATTACAAGATGTAAGAATATTAGATACTATTGGGCTGTACCCATTCAAATTTCTAGATCCTGAATTCATGATCAAACTTGATGGCCACATTAATTATATGCCAGCTTTCAGTATTGCTACCGGCCGGAAGATGAATAACGCTAAACAAGCCGATTTTTACCCGGTTATGAGTTCGGACCTGGCCGATAAGTTTTGGCATAAATCAGATGTATTCATTGCCAAGGTCACTCCACCCAACGAAAGTGGCTATGTGAATCTCGGCCTCACAAATTTCTATACTATGGAGACTATCCGGGAAGGAAGAGCATCTGGAAAACTACGGGTTACCATAGGCGAAGTTAATGATCAGATGCCGGTAATCTACGGGAATAATTGGATGCATATCTCGGAATTCGATTATTTCGTGGAAAATTCAACCCCGATACCCACCTTTGGCAGGGGTACCCCTACAGAAGCAGATAAAAGTATAGCCGAGTATGTGCTGGAGTTGATCAATGATGGCGATACGATTCAGATGGGTATAGGCGGCATCCCGGAAGCAGTTGTTAGTGGTTTAGAGGGAAAGACAGACCTAGGAGTACTAACTGAAATGTTTCCCATAGGGCTCCCCCAGCTGGTGGCTAAAGGGATTGTTACTAATAACCGCAAGCCATTTCATAAAGGAATCACAGTTGCCACCTTTTGTATGGGAGACGAAGAAATGTATCGATATGTAACCGAGAACCCGGCCTGCGAATTTTACCCTTCCTCATATACCAACAACCCCGCTTTCATTGGCCAGCACCCCAATATGGTAGCCATGAATATGGCATTAATGGTCGACCTGAGCGGACAAATAAATTCCGAGGGATTGGGTCATACCCAGATCAGTGGTTCAGGCGGACAGTTAGATTTTATGATTGGTTCATACTGGTCAGAAGGCGGTAAAGGGATTACCCTGGTGAGTTCCTCCCGGGCCATGAAAGATGGTTCGCTGTCCTCTTCCATAGTCCCAGATCTGCCGCCAGGTTCCCCGATCACCGTTCCCCGCACCTATGCCCAGTATGTAGTTACTGAATATGGTATAGCCAACCTGAGATATAAATCCCGAACCGAACGGGCCAAGGAATTGATTTCCGTAGCCCATCCTGACTTGCGAGGGGAATTACGTGCCAGTATGAAGAAGAATTTCTATCCTTTTGTTAGTGTGAAATAGAGGGGCTGTTAGTATAAAACTAGACGAAACCGCTTTTGGGCTAAAACCTGAAAGCGGTTTTTGTGGTACTTGCCTATGATTCATCAGTCTTCTAAAATAAGTGAAATTTCAAAGGCATGAAAAATTACCGGATGAAAGAGGCGCCATTAAAAACACCAATGCTTCATAATAATACCTACATACTTTTCTGACTTGCTTGAAAGCAGACCAAAGCAGGCCAGTAAAAAACTAACTTCGAGCCTTATAGACAAAGGAAGAATTGTTGAGGGTTGTCTACTATTTTCGCATCATTAAAGGCGACGATCAGTATATTTCTATTCTTGCGTTTATACCTATGTATCAGCGTTTCCTTTTTCTGATTGAACATTTCAATCATTAGTTGTTCTTCCCTTTAAGTACCTGGCATAGTTTAGAAGTTCTTTTTTGCCATCATCCGGCAACGACAAAAACAATTCGGTTATAATATTAGTTTCTTGGACATAGCGGTTGTCGGTGAATCCAATTAGATAGCTAAAACCTACGTTCAAGGCTTCAGCTATAGCCGTCGCATGGATCAGCTTGGGAGGATGACTAGCTGACTCGTATTTTGATATAGTGGCCTTTGATAATCCTGCCATCCTGCCTACGTCCTCCTGAGATAATCCCCTTTCTTCTCTTATTTCCTTTAACCGTTGGGCGAATACTTCTCTTAGCTGTTTTGCATCTGTATTCATTATTACCACCCTCTTAAATATTCTATTTAAATGTATAACATAAATTAACTAAATGCGCAAGAAACATTGCTTTTTGTTAACAAAAGTTATTGACAAATATTTTTTTATCTGATAACTTATAATTACAAGTTGCAAAAAGTTAACAGGTGGAGGGGTGACACTAATGACTTTTTCAATTGAACGTAATATTCGCGCTGAAAGAGTGAGGTGCGGATTTACTCAGTTAGAAATGGCAAAGAAGTTGGGACTTTCGGCAACTGGATACAATCAAAAGGAAAACGGGAAAAGGCAATTTACCCTGGAAGAATTCGTTTTAATATGTAAAATACTAGGTACCAACCCGGAATCTTTAATCAATAAGTCCTATTAGAAGGGTTTTTTGCGCCCCGATGTTTCGAAAAGTTAACAATAGAGGCGGAGCATGGGGGAAAAGACCAGGGATAATTTATGGCTGTTATGTTTTGAGTGAGTATGAAGGGGGGTGAACCTGTGAAAGGGGTAATAGTGGCACTTGCAATTATGGTTTCACTAATATCCGGAATGGCAAGTGTATTATACGTTTTTAAGAAGATGTACCTGAAAACATAGCAGCAATTGATAAAAATGCTTTGTCGAGCAAGATGGAAGGTTGAATAAGTAAATGGGAGGAGGGTAAAAAATGACTGAATTACAAAAAATGTTTTTATTCGGTGTTTTCATTTATTACGTATTTAAAGGCTCATTGTATGTGGTTTTGTATGTAGCGTTGATAATTGCGGAAAAGAATGCCAGGCTGCGGCATGAAAAAATAAAGAAGATGTTGAGGGAAAAAAGAGCTGATGAAAAGATAAGATGGAAAGTGGCATATAGTTTATTGGAAAAACAAGAAGATGCTCCAATCTCCAAGCCATTAGATTTGTCCCAATTAGTAAATAATCCAAATTCATTTACCGCATATTCCAATGTTAAACATTGTTTTTAGTCTTTGCCCTGACACCAAATATAAACGTGATCAATCGTCATAACCCTTTATTCCAGGTCGGGCATTATTATGACCTTTTAGCGTCGGCAGGCCATGCCCATAAATTCAATCACCCTGCTTAACCAAATACTTCAAAGCGGGTTAATTAAATATAACAAGACAGCAAAAATGATTAGGGTATAAGGTTGGCACCAACTAAAGTTGGTGTCAAATTTTTATGCTGATTTGCTGCCGCTTTTAAACGAACATTCTGTAAAAGATTATTGTATCGCGATGTAAATTGTTTCGACCTACAGTTGGTGTTTTGCAGTCAAAAGTAAGAGTCAAATTTTTCATAGAGAAAGTACAAAGATATCAGTGATCCAGGGAATCAGCCGGACAATCGCCACGGTAAGTTATTTAATATTTTGTTGCTGGCAATATATAACATGAATAAATAATTATTGTTTATAAAAGTTGTGAGTATTAGAATCTTCATCTATACATAAATATCTTATTAGAAGTATTGAAGATATTGCAAAGAGGTTATGTTTATGAGATTAACTGAAATAATGAGCACTAAACTGGTGGTTTTAACACTGGCACATACAATAAGAGAGGCCTGTCAGATTTTCTTGGATAACCAGATAGACGGTGCACCAGTAGTGAACGAAAAAGGAGAATTACTCGGGTTATTAACGAAAAGTCATATTTACCGGGTGTTAGCCCAGGATGAAAATCCCCAGGTAATGGTGGGAGATATAATGAAACACGATCTCACTGTAGGGCATCCTGATGAGGAAATTAAAGATATTTTTAATAAAGTTGGGCGATTGCCAGTTGTGGATAAAAAGGTTGTTGTCGGAATGATTACCCGAACTGATCTGGCGAAAGCCTTCATTGACTCATTTACTTCCATTTCTGATGAATTATTGACCATATTAGATTCTACCCATAACCTGATAATTGCTATTGATAGTACCGGTAAAATTAGTTTATTAAATCGGGTTGCTGAAAAATTTCTCGGTTTAAAGAGCAGTGCGGCTATTGGTCGGGATATTATGGAAATTATACCTAATACCGGTTTGATGGAAGTTCTTGAAACGGGCGTTAGTAAGCCTGTTCAGAAAATAGAATTAAGGAATTGCACATTTATTTCCAATCGTACCCCGATCAAAAAAAACGGAGAGATTATCGGTGCGGTCGCGGTTCTACAGGATATTTCCGAATTAGAAAACACTTTTATTGACTCATTTACTTCCATTTCGGATGAATTATTGACCATATTAGATTCTACCCATAACCTAATAATTGCAATTGATAGAACTGGTAAAATCAGTTTACTAAATCGGGTTGCTGAAAAATTTCTCGGGTTAAAGAATAGTACGGTTATTGGTCGGGATATTATGGAAATCATACCTAATACCGGCTTGATGGAAGTCCTTGAAACGGGCGTTAGTAAGCCTGTTCAGAAAATAGAATTAAGGAATTGCACATTTATTTCCAATCGTACCCCGATCAAAAAAAACGGAGAGATTATCGGTGCGGTCGCGGTTCTACAGGATATTTCCGAGTTGGAAAACATATCCAGGGAATTGGAAAACGTAAAGGAACTGAATGATGATTTGGACCTGGTATTAAATGGCAGAAGACTGGAAACTATTAGCCAGAAGACAATAACCGGAAAGCATCCCTTGCCTATCCGAACTCCCGTTTTTTATAGAAAAGGTAAAATATTCCGAGTGCTTTCTAATGTAACGGAAATAACGGAGTTAAAGCTATTGAAACAACAACTGGAGCAGGCTCAGGGATTAAGCAAATACTATGAAGCTGAGCTGCGGTCATTGAAGATGAAGTATGCAGGACCAGAAAAAATTATAGTTAGTTCACAGAAAATGAAAGATCTTATGGATACAGTTGTCCGCTCGGCTCAATGTGATTCTACCGTATTAATAACCGGTGAATCGGGAACAGGCAAAGAACTTATTGCTGAGACGATACATAACAACAGCTTTCGCAAAAACGGACCATATATAAAAATTAATTGTGGAGCTATTTGTCACAACATACTAAAAACAGTGTTATTTGGATATGAAGATGGTGCCTTCGCAGCTGCAAAAAAAAGTGGCAATGCTGGTTATTTCGAACTGGCCAGCGGAGGTACCCTTTTCCTGGATAAGATAAGTGAACTGCCTTATAACATACAGGTGGATTTATTGCGGGTAGTTCAAAGCAAGGAAGTTATTAGGGTAGGAGGAAAAAGATCCATACCCATCGATGTACGTATTCTTGCTGCCTCCAAACGGGATATTCCAAAGCTGGTAGAAAAGAATGAATTTGATAAAGACCTCTACCACCTGTTAAACGTAGTTACAGTTAAAGTTCCCCCGCTGCGGGAAAGAAAAGAAGAGATTCCGGTTCTGGCTGCCCAATTTGTTAAGCTATTTAATAAAAAATATAAAAAAAATAAAAAATTATCCAGCAATATGATCGATGTTCTTATGGAATATGACTGGCCCGGTAATATAAGAGAGCTTGAGAATATGATGGAAAGATTGGTGGTAACCATACCAGGAAACATCCTGTCTCGTGAGCACCTGCCTCTAGCTTTTCACCCATAAAAATTGGTACAACTTCCGGTAAGACCAAACCCTTAATAGATAATTATGGAAAATATGATTTGTTGGGTCAGAAGGGCTTCGATTAATATCTAAATTTGAATTGGGTTACATTCATACTAATGATACCGGCAGTATTTAACTGGATACCGCTCCAGTTATGTAGCGTATCCGCTGAGGTATTATCACCGCTTGGCGGGGAACTCGCGCATATTTATATCTCCAGAGTTAAGTTGATGAGATTTGTATATGATTCGATTCATGATGGAGTCGGCTAGGACTCCACCAAGTCTACCGTGCCAATCTTCCACCTTGTACTGTGTGCAGAAGATTGTGGAAGCAGTATCATAGCGTCGCTCAATCAATAAAAACAACAAAAAGTGAAGTTCCTCGTCAGAATAGTCATTCAAGAGCTATGGCGGCTTTTGGCAATATTGTTCTGTGAAAGCCCCGCTGCACGAAGTTCTAAGATTTCACCTGAATTTTTCCGGCCATTAGCATGGTCTCCTTCTATAATGTTTTGAGGGTTGTCCTCAAAACCATTTTACAGGTGAGCGATACCCATGCGTGAATCGGCGGTATCTATATGAGAATTATTGAAATCAGGGTAGCGGTATCATTATTGTAAATTGCCGGTGTCATGTTGCGTACTGCTGGTACGCACGGTGTGAAATATTCACCCCCCCCCCGCACAATTAAATAACAGTCATAAGGGCAGGTCTTCGGACCTGCTTTTTTTATAGCATTTAAAATTTCTGCTTAAGCAATACAAAATTTCTAGTCTACGAGGAGCGGATAATCATTGTAACTAGAAATTCTTACTTTTTGTTTGTTGATTCTGTGTTGACTATGGTGTTATTTGCGTTTTTTAAAGTATGATTACAAGTTTATAAAATTCTAGTGAAAGGAGAAATAAAGACAAATATGAACATAATAGTTTGTTGTAAATTTGCACCTGATACCCAAGACATTGAAACTCGTATGGATGGTTCAATAAGTTTGGACAAAGCTGTTTGGAAGATAAGTGAGTATGATTTGCAAGCCATTGAAGCTGGTGCTCGGTTAGCCGAAGCCACAGGCGGAAAATGTATAGCGGTCTCAGTCGGTTCTCCTCGTATTGATGCTTCGCAGTTTAAGAAGGATTTGCTGTCCCGCGGACCTGATGAACTCTACCTGGTGATCGATAGCAATTTAGCTAATGAAGATATTGCAGTAGTAAGTACCATCCTGTCGGAGGTAGTCAAGAAAGTGGGTGCCGATGTCGTGCTTTTTGGTGAAGGTTCATCGGACAACTATTTCCAGCAGACCGGCTTGCAGGTGGGCGAAAAGCTCAATTGGGCGACTCTAAATGCCATCGATGCTATCGAGTCAGTCGGGGATAAATTGAAAGTGGAACGTTTACTCGAAAATGAGATCGAGGTTCTGGAAATACCACTGCCGGCAGCGCTTACCTTGACCAGCAGTATCAACAACCCACCGGTTCCGGGGATGAAAGCAGTGCTATCAGCAGGTAAAAAACCGGTTACGGTTTTAAGTCTGGCCGAGCTGGGGCTAGATAATTTGGCTGCCCACCTGGAGATCGTTAGCACATCAGCACCAAAAGATGCCGATCGTAAACGCCAGGTCATTACCGGCACGGTTGCCGAAGCAGTGGCTGAGTTAGTTCGCTGTCTTGATAGCGAAGGAGTAATTTAAGACATTTGGAGGAGGTGAAACTTGAGATGAATATATTTGTGTTTTCCGACAGCATGGCCCTCATGGTTGAATTGTTAGGCGGTGCCAGGGAATTAGCCGGGAACGGTTCCGTGGCAGCAATCGTTATCGGTTCCGAATCACAGGCCCAACAGGCCATTGCCGTTGGTGCTGACGTAGTATACTGGCTGGGCGAGCAGGGTAATTGGATGGTTGATGATTTTGTGCCGACCATAGCCAAAATATTAGCCGATCAAAAGCCTAACGTACTAATTGCGGGGGCGACCATTAGAGGGAAGGCAGTAGTTGGTCGGGCAGCAGCCGCTCTCGATACTGTTGCTATTACCAACGCCAAAGAAATTAGATCAATAGACGGTTCACTGCTTCTCAGCCGAATGATATATGGTGGGGGAGCCGTAACTGTTCAACGAGCCACAGGTGACTTGCTAATAACAACAGTTGGACCGGGGCAGTTTGCAGCTGTTGCAGCCGACCAGTCTCGCGATGGGGAAATAGTGCCTATAGAACGTATAGAACCTGTGATCAAAATAACCAAGCTGGAAAGCAAACCAAAGCAGACGGGCTCCTCCAATATATACGCAGCTAAGAGAGTTGTAGCGGTAGGCCGGGGATTTGCCGAAAAGGCCGACCTGCAATTAGCCCGCGAACTGGCCGCTGCTCTGGATGCTGAACTCGGTTATACCCGCCCGGTGACTGAAGGCACTCCGCCGTTTGCGGAAGGCGAACCATATATAGGGGTTTCGGGTATTCAGATCAAACCCGACCTGTACCTAGCGGTAGGGGTATCTGGTCAGACCCAGCATGTTATCGGAGTTAACGAAGCCAAGATTATCGTGTGCATCAATAATGAACCCAAGGCTCTAATGTTCCGCCACAGCGATTATGGAATAGTTGGAGATCTTTACGAAGTATTACCCGAGCTTACCAAAGCTCTTAAGGGGGTCTGAAAGTGAGCGAAAAATTCGATGTCATAGTGGTGGGTGCCGGTCCGGCCGGTTCGTCAGCAGCATATAAACTAGCCCAGTCAGGGGCTGAAGTCCTGTTGGTGGAACGCGGCCCCTATCCCGGAGCCAAGAACCTCTCTGGAGGGGTACTGTTCGGCCGGGTGTTGGTCGATCTCATCCCCGAATTTTGGAATGAGGCTCCCATCGAACGCTATATCAACCGAAACATTCTCACCTTGATGACCGAGGATGCTACTTTGAATATTGATTTCAGAAACGAAGCTTTTTCAACCCCTCCATATAATGGTTTTTCGGTGCTCAGGGGCAAGTTCGACGCCTGGTTGGCTGAAAAAGCCGAGGAAGCTGGGGCGGCGCTTATTACCGGTATTAAAGTCGATGCCCCTCTAATCGAAAACGGGGCGATCAAAGGCATTCTGGCTGGAGAAGATGAGCTTTTAGCGGATGTTGTTATAGCTGGCGACGGTGCTTTAAGCACATTAGCCCAGCAGGCTGGTCTCCGCGATCAGCCTCAGCCATCTGCCATGGCGGTGGGGGTCAAAGAGTTAATCGGCCTGAACCGGTCTATAATCGAAGAGCGTTTTGGGCTCACCGGCAATGAGGGAACCGCTTACGGCATGATAGGATATCCGACCAGGGGAGTACCCGGAGGAGCATTTTTCTACACCAACCTGGATAGTATCTCGGTAGGCCTGGTAATGCATATCGATCACTGCTCCGAACACAAAGTCAGTCCCGCCGATGCCCTGGAGGAATTCCTGGCCCATCCATTTATAGCCCCGCTCATTCGTGGCGGACAGGTTCTGGAATATGGAGCTCACATGGTACCCGAGGGCGGGATAAACGGAGTTCCAAAGCTGTACACCGATGGCATGCTGGTAGTAGGAGACGCTGCCGGACTGGGATCCAATAACGGATTTGCGGTGCGGGGAATGGATTATGCTATAGCTTCAGGTATATATGCAGCAGATACCATTATTACAGCTAAAGAAAAAGGAGATTTCACTGCGGCCACCTTGTCGCAGTATGAGCAGATGCTGGAGAACAGCTTCGTTCTCCAGGACATGAAGACCTATGCCGGAGCCGGACCTTTAATGAAGACCCAGAGGATATACAATGAGTACCCGCAAATGGCAGCAGATGTTTTAGATCAGGTATATACCCAGCAAAGCCTGCCCAAAGAGAACCTTCTGAAGATATTGATGCAAGCCAGAAAAGATTCCAAAGTATCGTTCCTGAACCTGGGCAAGGATGGTTGGAAGGCGGTGAAAAGCCTGTGAACGGTCTTACTGTCCCGGAAAAATTGTCATTTAACAAATTTGAGCTGGATGAACACTCTCATATCGAAATTGACAGAGAGATCTGTCGAACCAAATGCATCAGCAAAGTATGTTTATTTATCTGTCCTGCTAAGGTTTACAAGGAGCATAAAGGAGAAGTTACAGCGGACCATGCGGGTTGTCTGGAATGTGGGACCTGTTTGGTTGCCTGTACTGAGAAGGCGCTGCGCTGGCATTATCCGGCTGGTGGCTTCGGAATAATTTACAGGAATGGCTAGCGTAACTGTCATAACGGAGAAATGTCCGTATAGAACCAGACGACAGAGCGCTTAACCATATAGGTGCAAACGAAAACAAAACTAAAGGAGGTAGCAAAAATGCAGATGCCAGAAATCAAAACCGGTGGAGAAGGATTCGGTTATACGGAAGAGGAGTGGCTGTTTAGACAAAACCTCAGAAAGTTCTGCGAAGAGAAAATTGACCCTCGTTTCAGAGAAAATTTTGACGAAGAGCAATCAAAAATCTTTTATCACGAGGCCATGGAACAACTCGGCGAACAAGGTTTCCTAAGAGTATGGGTGCCGGAACAGTTTGGCGGGTTTGGCCAGCGTTTGACCTATGAGATGATACTGACTGAAGAGGTTTCCCGGGCCTGTGGCGGACTAGCGATTAATGCGATGGAGAACGGGATTTTAGGAGCCAATATGGCCAGAGCCAGTAAAGCAGCATGGGAAAAGTATGGTGAAGATATCCTTAGCGGTAAAAAAATCCTTGCAGCTGCCATGTGTTCTCCTGAAGGTCAGTGCAACTACCCTGAACAAGCGGATCTGGGAAGACTTGAAGGGGATGAGTGGGTTCTGAATGGTGAAAAAGCCTACTCATCCGGCGGTACTCTCGCCGATGTGTTGATGGTGGCCGGAATGGTGAATGGAACTCAATATAGATGGATCATGGAGCCCGGTACTCCTGGTCTAACCGTTACCTCAAATCCCGAAATGGGTACTACTCCAACCTACGCAACCTTGACGCTTAACAATGTGCGTATTCCTAAAGGAATGGCAGGTCCTTCCAATTTAGTGTTTAACAACAAGCCAAATGTCTCACTTCCGTCCAGGGCATTCCCTCTGATGGTTTGTGCTCTGTCAATGGGGAGTATGGGAGCAGCGTTTGATAAAACGGTCGAGTACTTAAAACACCGTACCATTCATAAAACCTCCAGTTTTATTCTAATGCAGAATCAGGATACCACGCTCTCATAAATATTCAATTCTGCATTCAGCATTTTGCATTCTTCAATCTTCATCATTTTCAATACTACTAGCCAATCTATCAAAATCAGACTGAAAAAGTCTATCCTGAATAATACGGTGTTTTCCGAACTCACTCTCTGCGAATTCCTTCGCAATAGCAGCAGTCACCTTTCCTGCGTTCTCTAATATATCTTTTTCATTGAATTGCAGGAATGCATTTAGCTTCTTGAAACCTTTGATTACCTCAGTCAGCACATTAGGAAACAGTGTGTCTATTTTTTCGATGTTCTCATCTACTTTATTAACGGAATGCATTTTCAGCTTATTATCGCGCGAATGGTTCGGCAATAGTGGAGACTGCCATTGACTTTGATGTGCGCCAGGAGCTTTCCAGCGTTGTGGTGGAAGGCCCGATTAAGTCAGGGTTTGAATCTAAAGATGGTACAGGAAAGACTTGGCCATGAATCAATAGCCACAGAATTTATTTTGATGCTTTTGTTGGGTTTCTGGAGACTTTAATTTGCCGCTCTACACAGCAAAGGTAATACGAATTTAGGTAACGGATGCAGATCTCGGCATAGCAGCCCGCTAAGGACTGGAGTCTACTCATCTGAAAAACGGTTTTCAAACAACAGATTCATCCAATCCTGTCTGCTATGAAGGACACGCGAAATGAAAAGTTCGTCTTTACCGATTCGATAAAAAATGAGATAAGGCTTAACCACGATACGGCGATATCCTGGCTCGACTAAAGATAGCTCATTCGTAGGAAGTACGGTACCCATACGCGGATTGTCCGCCAACTTCAGAACTGAATTTTCAATTTGCTCCAGCAAGTCGGCGGCCGCCGTAAGCTTATCTTCCGAAATATAATCAAAAATGC
Source organism: Syntrophomonas sp. (assembly GCA_016841875.1). Classification (GTDB taxonomy): domain Bacteria; phylum Bacillota; class Syntrophomonadia; order Syntrophomonadales; family Syntrophomonadaceae; genus JAAYJK01. The sequence continues at coordinate 1,692 of JAENYG010000041.1, read as the reverse complement.
TATCCAAGTCATCTACTGCATCTTGCGTATAACGTATTCTAAGCTTGGTCATGAACCCGCTCCCTTAACCGGGCGAAAACTTCATCATGGTCAACAAGGTTGTCGGCGGTAATCTGTTTGTCCGCTGAGGCTAGCTTTGCTTGCAGGCGAATCCAGGCATCGCGACGGCAAAAAGCTTCATGACTCATAACGACGAGATCGTTTTCACCGTTATTGGTGATGATGATGGGGTCGTCTGTCTCATGACAGAGCTTGGAAAAATTCTTATAATCTGAACGGATAATGGATGATGGCTTTACGATCATCACACCTGGTTTCCGAAATTTGTTGAGCATTATGGGAGCCTCCTATCAATTATATGTCAATAGTCTACCATGCATTTCGTCGAAAAACAAATCTTAAAAAGGCAGAGTCCGATATAAATCGAAGAAGATTTTTGCCCTGCGGTATGTCCTGCAATACGAAACGCCCACCTGCCGTATTTACTGAAGCCTTCACACTCGCCTGAGGATCGGAATATTCTATAGCATGATCTGTAAAATATTACCGTTAAAGGGAGTGTAACCAGAATGGATGTTGTATTATCTGCCCGGACGCCAGCGCAAATCGCGTCCGAGATTAACTTAATAAAAAGCCGGACCGACAAAATCATGCTACAAAACTGCGTTCAGATCGGGCGCTGCCTGACGGAGGCCAAGGCAATGCTTCCGTATGGGGAATGGGGGAAATGGCTGAAAGAAGAAGTCAGTTATTCCCAGCGAACAGCCGAGCACCTGATGCGGATTTATCGGCAATTCGAGCCCAAAGTTGCCTCTTCCGGCGAGGGCTTGTCAGATTCGAATCCGGATTCGAATCTTAGTTACTCCCAGGCGGTCATCCTCCTGGGGATTCCGGCGGAGGAGCGGGAAGAATTTATGGCCTGCCATGATGTTGCAAATATGAGCAAACGGGAACTGCAGGCGGTTGTTCAGGAAAAGAAACAGAGCGAGGAACCGGTCCCACCCGTAAAGGAATTCCAAAAGCTGAGAAAAATACCGCCCAAGACCGTGCAGCCAACCGCCGCAACCTACTCCAAAAGCGTGAAGTGCGATGAGCAATTTACCCTGCACTGCAACAACCTGCTCAGCGCCTATAGTGAGCTGCTGAAAACACTCGCTGCTCAGAGCAGGATAGATACGGCGCGGAAGGAAGTCAACCGGAAAAAAGCCTTGGAGATCGCGACCAACATGGTTAACACGCTGCAGGAATATCCGCCCGCGGTTAGAACGAATATGGTTATTAAAACGGATAACCCGTGACCTATATAAAGAAGAACCATTTTCAACGAGCGTAATGTAAATGGGGGAGGGTCCCAAAATTATGATGTATTACTGGCCGCAATATTTGATTTTCATAAATCCCCGAGGAAGAATATTGAAATCGGCGCACCAATCGGCGCACCAAATTACTTTTACAAAAAAAGAATCCCGATAAATCGGGAGTTGAAAGGTCTTAATATGGTGGGCCATGAAGGAATCGAACCTTCAACCTTCTGATTAAGAGTCAGCTGCTCTGCCTGATTGAGCTAATGGCCCATTTGTTTGCCACGAAAGTTATTATACCTCCTGTTGCCATATAAATCAAGACATTGGGATAGAATTGTTGTTAATCAGTGATAATGTCATGGTATAACTCGTCAGCTAGAATGTCATC
>JAENYG010000072.1 GCA_016841875.1 Syntrophomonas sp. | reverse complement strand
TGTCACCGCCGGGGTATAATTGACCCATAACGTCGGGCAGAAATTGACCCACACCAAACCAACGGTTACCATAAGAGTATGACCAATACTTTTATGGGAGATGACCGTATGATAAGGAGTGGGCTAATTAACATGATACGCGAAGAAGCACAAAAAGGGAAGAGTGCATATGCCATAGGCAAGGAACTTGGCATATCAAAAAACACAGTGAAAAGGTATGTAGACAAGCCAAAAGCAGTGCATGGGCTTAAAGGAAGGACAAAGCCATCAAAACTTGATCCTTTCAAGCCCAAAATAAATGCAATGATGGAAAACGGGATCTTTAACTGTGTTGTGATTTTAGAAAGGCTGCAAGATATGGGCTATACCGGCGGTATCACCATTATCAAAGACTATGTAAAGCCGTTTAGACCGGCAAGAAGTGCTCCAGCGGTGCGAAGGTATGAAACTCTGCCCGGTAAGCAGGCACAGATGGACTGGGGTATTACCCACTACATAGACGAGAGGGGAAATATTCATAAAACCCCAGCTTTCATAATGATACTGGGAAGCTCAAGAAGCAAGTATGTTGAGTTTACCAAGAGATGTGACTTTTACAGTCTCTTAAGGTGCATGGTAAACACCTTTGAGTATTACGGCGGCGTTCCGGAAGTCGTTCTGACCGATAGGATGAAGACAGTAGTAGACGGCAGCGAGGCGGGTAAACCCATATGGAACAGTAAGTTTGAAGACTTTGCTGCAGACATGGGTTTTGTACCGAAGGTATGTCGGGTAAGAAAGCCCCAGACAAAAGGTAAAGTAGAACGCCTGGTGGACTATGTAAAGGATAACTTCCTGCCAGGAAGGCAGTTTAAGGACCTTCATGATCTAAACAGCCAAGCACTTGAATGGTGCAAGAAGGTAGACAGCAAAATCCACGGCACTACCGGAGAAATACCACTTGAAGCTTTAAGTAAAGAACCCCTACTGACCCTACCGGATAAGGCAGTTCGTGATAAATACAGGTGGGAGACAAGGAAAGTAACAAGGGACGGGTTTGTAAGCTATGACGGTGCAAAATACGGTATGCCCTGGCAGTATAGCGGCAGGGAGGTAAGGGTACGGATATGCGGTGATTTCTTTGAAGCATATGATGGTGAGGTAAGAATAGCTCGCCATAAGGTAGAGTACGCATCAGGCAGGATTGTATGGCTTAAGGGTCAGTACCAGGGCCTTGCTGAAAAAGGTGGTATAGCAGTCCCCCTTCCCTTTGCCAGGAAGAAAGAAACAGAAGCAGTAGAGATACGTCCTTTAAGCGTGTATGATGCACTGGCGGGGGTGGTATCCAATGGTTGAACTAGAACACACCCGCAGCCTCCTTTCGCAGCTTGGACTGGATACAGCTTCCGAGCTCTTGGATGCAAAGCTTGAAGACGCAATGCATAAAGATGCTACTTACCTGTCGTTCTTAAGTGAGCTCTTGGGCGCTGAGATGCAGGAGAAAAAACGGCGCAGTGAAGAAACAAGGATTAAGCTGTCAAGGCTGCCGCATAGAAAGACGCTGGAAGAGTTTGATTTTGGCTTTCAGCCCAGCATAGATACAAGGCAGATTAAGGAGTTATCAACTCTTGCCTTTGTAGCAAGGGATGAGAATGTAATTTTTTTAGGCCCTCCCGGAGTCGGCAAAACTCATCTTGCGGTAGGCCTTGCGATGCAAGCCCTAAGGTCCGGTATGACGGTATATTACGCCAGCTTGGCACATCTCATAGCAGACCTAAAAAAGGCAACGCAGCAAGGCAAATTAGAGCGCAGATGGCATGTATATACCCGGCCTGACATACTGATTATCGATGAGGTAGGGTATATGCAGTTAGACCGTGTATCAGCGGAGTTGCTCTTTAGGGTTATATGCTCAAGGTATGAAAATGGCAGTATAATACTAACCAGCAATAAATACTTTGGAGACTGGGGCGAACTTTTGAACGATACAGTAATAGCCACAGCTATACTGGACAGGCTGCTGCATCATGCACATATCATAAACATAAGGGGTGAGAGCTATAGGCTAAAAGACAGGCTAAAAGGCGGCGTCAGAGTTGTACCCCCGGCCGATATCCCAGTGTTGGATAACCCAGTGCAAGGGAAAAGCGGTCACTAAAAACCCGGCGATTAATGACCGGCGATTGGGTCAGTTTTCAACCGGCGATTCGGTCAAAAACAGCCCGGCGTTGACA
>JAENYG010000040.1 GCA_016841875.1 Syntrophomonas sp. | reverse complement strand
CTGACGTCCAAGCAGTTTAAAAAGGCTACTTTTTCAGTGGTCTCGGACGGTTCTCTTGACACCTTTTTTCTATTAAGAGACAAGCAGCAGGGTGTCAAGAGAACCGTCCCCCTGACACTCCAAGATGGCTCTTTTTTCTGGCATATGTAAGTGCACCAATAGTTAGCACGATGTACAAGAAAATGATAAACAACATTTGTGGCAGTGCATGCGTAAATTCATAATATAGTATCAGGATACCGCTGACTGCAAGCACAATGATGGACAGCACAGTAAGAAAGGACGAGGACTTGGTCTGTCTCCTTATTGTAAAGTTGGTGTATGCCACCAGTAATGAGACCAAAAGAAAGGTAATGCTGCCGAATTCCAGTATCAGCTCCAGACCGCCTATCAGTATCAAAAGGCTGGATATCCCAGCCATTATTATGATTGCATTAACCGGAATACGCTTTTTCCTTACAGACAGAAACCTGGGCAAATACCCGTTTTCCGAGATAACCGCCATTTGCCTGGAGGCTCCGAAGAGAGTTCCGCTTATTGCGCTGCTGGTGGCAAGAATCGCCCCCAGTATCACTAGATCGGCACCTAAACTTCCTATTACCTGACCGGCGCCATAGGCCAGTGCAAATTCCTTGTTTTGAATAATATCTGCTGCGGGAATAGTCAATACTGCACCAAAAGAAATAACGATATAAATAATTATTACCAGAAAGATTGCCAGATAAATAGCACGCGGAATGGTCTTGTCTGGATTATGCATTTCCTCCACTGCATTTATAACCAGTTGAAACCCTTCATACGCTACAAATGTGATAGACGCAACAATCAATATACTTAAAACACTGATTTTCCCAGCATCTGCCGAAATATTTCCAATGAAATTCGAAAGGTTCGGAGATCCGAATTTAATCAATATCACGGAGATGGCTAGAAGTATAGCAAATTTGGTATAGACCATAATGTCTTCTATTTTCCCCATTCCTTTGACGCTCCAGATATTAATAACAGCAAAAAATACGGTAATGCCAATAGCTACTGCTTTACGAACCAATATGTCCTGGGCGAACCCAGAACCACTGAGGATATATGATGCAAACGTGTAAGCATACAGCGCCAGTGTGCTGATATACCCAAAAATAACCCACCAGCCGATTATAGAAGACGCGGTATGCGACTCAGTAAACGTTCTTTTAATAAATGAAAACGTAGCACCTTCATCCTTATAGTACACACCGAGTTTAACGTATGAATACGCTGCCAGCAATGCAACGATGCCCCCAATAAATATCGCAGCCGGAGTCAGGTCTCCAATCATTGCGACCGATACTCCGATTACAGTAAAAATACCGCCTCCCACCATTCCCCCAAGCGCAATCGCAACAAGCTCAAGCAGCCCCAAGTTCTTCTTCTGCTTTCGGTCTATGGGCATATGCAGCTCCTTCTCTTTAAGTGTTTTATTTTCGCCTTTCAGTATTTTGTCTATTATATCATTCATCAACCGAGGGGACGGTTCTTGCGGTTGGTCATTGGTTATGGATTATTCCTTTATAATAATACCTCTCCTAATTCCTGTTAATCGAGCCAATAACGAGAAATCAATCAACCGCAAGAACCGTCCCCCTGGTTTCAATAAATATTAGCAGCAGACCACTGAATTACTGAGTGCGGCCTGGTCCCTGAATTCGAGGCAAGCACCGCTCCAAATTGTCCAAAGCTGCCGGAAGGAAAATGCGACAGATTGAGAACCGTCCCCTGTCGCATTTTATAGACCGGTGCCTAAAAAGTATTCCTGGGCGTTGAACTTGGTTTTACCGCGGCGGTCAAGGCGCACATACGTTCCATCGGCCTGCAGCAGGCGTACTTTTATAGTATCCCTTAGATAGGCATCCAGGATGTTCATAACTCGATCGCGCAGGCTTTCTTCCTCTATAGGGAACATTACCTCCACCCGGCGGTCCAGGTTGCGGGGCATCCAGTCGGCGCTGGACAGATAAACGTTTTCTTCTCCATCATTATAGAAATAATAGATCCTGCTATGTTCCAGGAAGCGCCCCACGATACTGCGTACATTTATATTCTCGCTGACACCTTTTATTCCCGGTCTTAAACAGCATATCCCACGAACGATCAAATCTGTTTTAACACCTGCCTGGGAGGCTTTATAAAGATTATCTATAATTTCACTATCAATTAGCGAGTTCATTTTGGCAATAATGTGAGCTTTCTTTCCTGCCCGGGCGTTTTTGGCTTCTTTTTGAATTTCAGCCATAAACCTGGCTCTGAGACCACTGGGTGCTACGTACATTTTATAAAGTGTACCCAGGTTGGAAAGACCTGACAGCATATTAAAAAGAGCTGAGGCATCTGCCCCCATGTAGGGATCACAGGTAAAGAACCCTACATCTTCATAGATCCGGGCAGTAACATCATTATAGTTTCCGGTGCTTAAATGAAGATAACGCTTGATGCCGGTTTCTTCTCGACGTACAATAAGCAGGATTTTGCCATGAGTCTTCAGCCCCATCAGACCGTAGATGACATGACAGCCGGCTTTCTCCAGTTGCTTGGCCCAGTTAATGTTTTGTTCCTCATCGAATCGAGCTTTTATTTCTACCAACACCGTCACCTGCTTGCCATTCTCAGCAGCTTGTGCCAGTGCCGCAACAATAGGCGAATTTCCGCTCACCCGGTATAATATCTGTTTAATGGCCAGCGTCTCCGGATCCCCGGCGGCCTGGGTGACCAGGTTGACTACCGGATCAAAAGACTCATAGGGGTGATGCAGCAGCAGCTCGTTGTCAGCTATAACCTGAAAATAATCTTCTTTCTTATTAAATGCCTCTGGGATCTGAGGCCTCAGTACGGGATAACGCAGGTGTTCATAGCCGCTTAGATTGCTCAGACGGTTCAGGAAGGTCAGATCAATGGGGCCTTTAATTTGATATACAGCATTTTCTGGCACCTCCAACTCCTCGGCCAGGAATTCAACTAAACGGTCGTCCATCCCATGCTCCAATTCCAGACGAATTACTTCCCCCCATTTACGCATCTTCAATGACTGCTGAATGGCTTCCAGGAGATCTTCGGCTCCTTCCTCATCTACTCCCAGGCCAGCATTACGGATAATACGGTAACAGCCCATGGTTATTATCTTGTGTCCGGTAAAAAGCTGCTCCATATGGGCTTTAATTATGTCTTCCAGGAGCACAAATATTCGTTTATCGTCCTCTCCAGGAAGTTCTACCAACCGGTCCAAGACTGCAGGCACTTGAACCGTAGCAAATACTATTTCCGAATCTTGTCTTTCATCTTCCAAGAGCAGGCCGATATTTAAGCTCCGATTAGCTAACAGGGGGAAAGGTCGACTCTTATCTACTACCATAGGAGTTAAAACCGGATAGATGGTTTTCAGAAAGAGACTTTCTATGAAATCTCTCTGCCTCTGAGTGATCTTCTTGAATTTGGCCAGAACCAGGTTCTCTCTTTTCAATGCGGGTCTTAAGGATCGATTAAAACAATTATACATATCTGCCATTAATTCATGCATAAGTGTGCAAAGCTGGTGCATTAATTGCCGGGGGGTTGATCCTGATTCATCGGTTTCCTCCAGGCCTGCTTCAACCTGGTCCCATACCCCGGCTACACGAACGCTGGTGAATTCATCCAGGTTGGAACTAACAATGGATACAAAGCGGGCCCTATCTAACAGAGGATTGGACAAGTCGTAAGCTTCTTCCAGAACCCTTTTGTTAAATTCCAGGGAGCTTATTTCCCGGTTGATATACAATTCTCTATCCAACACGGTTTTGTTGTTTTTAGTATTTTTTTTGGTCATAATCGATCATCCTTTATATTTTATAGCGGGGCGAACTCCCATGACTTCTTCAAAAAAGTCACAATGATTCTCGAAATTCCAGGCCTCCAACAGTATTTCTCCCTGGGTGTAAAATCGAAAGCCAAGGCGGTCACCCGAGGCAGTAATTTCTATGGATCTTACCTTCTGTTTATGACTAATATCCAGAGCATCAGCCAGCTTTAAAATGGCTGCTAACTTGCTTACTATGGTTTTATCGTCATCCTTCAAAGCCTTGAACCGGGCATCATTAAATGTTGGTTCCCTTTCGCTGTGATACCTGGCAATAACCGCGATAACATTGAGTTCTCTCTTTGATAAGCCCATTATCTCTTGATAACGGATGATGCTGCTGGAATGTTTTTCATGCTGAATCATGTTAACAAACTTACCTATATCATGCATAATAGCTGCAATCTGCAGATAAAGTTTTTCTCTTTCCCCCAGTTTGTGTACCAACCTGGTCTGGTCATATATTGAAAGAGCCAGGTTGGCAACTTGAGCTGCATGGTCCTCATCTATACTGTATTTTCGACCAATATACCACACCGAACTAATAATATCATTGGCAAAATCATATTTGCGCTGGGTATCAAACCATTCATCAACCATGTTAGCTATAATACCGTGTCGCAATGCAATCATAGGTACATGAATACCCCCGGCTTCAGTAAACTCCAGAAATCTTGTGAAGATAATCACCGAAGGCAAAAGAATTTCAGCTTCATTGCGGTGGAGATCATAACGGTTAATAAGCTGGTCAACCGTCATATTGCGAATTTTAGAATAGAAGCCCAGCAAAGCTTGAGATGGAAGGTAATTCTGTTCCCGGGTCAAATTCTCTCGCTGGCATAAACTCAATATAAGGGTTAATTCTCCCCCCAAGCCTACCAGGTTTTTAATCTTCATGGATCTAATAACTGGCTCCAAGAGATAAATCTTACTCTCTACAAATTCATCCAGAATACTGGGATAATCCAGGGTGGTTCTTTCCAGATCGGCCAGGATCTCCCTCAGCCTCAAGGATCCGGCTTTAACATGTTCCGTAAACTGCAGCATCCCCTGGTTATAAATGCTTGCCTCCACGCCTCCCATGCCAATATTGACTATCAGGATTCCTTCCTGCCTCATCTCCGCGATATCGGAAAGATTGTCCCGAATGGCTTTGAACATGATGAATCGTTCTTCGGCATTATTTATCACTTCTACGTCCAGATTGGCTCTAACCCTGATCTGTTCCAGAACATAAAGCTGGTTGTATGCTTCACGGAAACCTGAGGTAGCCAGGGCGCGGTATTCCCTGATTTGATAATCCTTCATTAACCGCCGGAAGCCCTGCAAGGTAGTGCACAACTCTCTTACTGACTGAAGGCTTATAGCTCCCGTCGCAAAAGTGTCCCTCCCAATCTGGGTAGGTTTAAAAACGTCTTCTAAAATGTTGATGCTGCCCGAAGGGGAAACCTCCCCGATCAGCATACGCAGGAAGTTGCTTCCCACATCAATTGCGGCTACAGTTTTTGGAAATCCCTTCTTCATTGCTTAACTCCATTTCCGTTTTACTATTAATTTATATACTAAATTGTCATTTCTTGTAACTATTATATATGTACATTATATCGTTACTTCAGCCATCTGAAAGTAGTTGACTGAATTTTTACAGATATTTTACACTAGTTTAAATTTTTGATTGAGAAATCAGCCAACATCAAAGACATCTAACCCTTTCCGGTAGGCCAATGCTAGAAGTTTTAATTAGACACAGGAATGAGCAGCAGCCTTTTTGTGATATATTAGTAAAAAGCCGTCAAATACTTAATTCAGGAGGATGCCATGAAAACCTTAGCGATTATTGATATAGGCTCCAACTCCATCCGCCTGGTGCTGGTTCGCATTGGCCCGGAAGGCAATTATAAAATAGTTCATGATATTAAAGAATCAGCCCGTCTGGCCAAAGATTTTTGCCCGGAAAGAATTATTAAACCTCAGAGAGCTGACATGGCGGTCAGGATCATGAGGATGTTTCGCAACCTGTGTGAAGCCGTTCAGCCAGACGAAGTGATCGTGGTAGCAACCGATGCGGTGCGCCGCGCTCTGAACCGCGATGAACTACTCCGCCGTATTAAGGAAGAAACCGGGTTTGAGGTTCGGGTACTCTCAGGCCGCGAAGAAGCCTTCTATGATTATCTAGGAGTCGCCAACAGCATGAATATTGAGGATGCTCTGCTTATGGACATCGGTGGGGGCAGCACCGAAATCATATGGGTTAAGAACAAGCAGGCCGTTGAAATGACTTCTATCGCCTTCGGAGCCATTAACCTTACCCAGCTGTATGAATTAAATCAAAAATCCAGCCATAATGATGAAGAGGCCCTAAAAAGAAATCTATGGGAGAGCTTTGATAAAATTAGTTGGCTGAAAAATGCCAATAGTCCGGTTCTGGTAGGAATCGGGGGAAGTTTTCGTAATATTGGGCGAATCGATCGCCGCTTAAAAAAATACCCCCTGGACTTACCTCATAATTACCAGTTCGGGGTTGAAGATCTACGGCAGATACACCACGATATTAAAAGTAAACCGCTAAAACAACGACAGCGTGTAAAGGGACTCTCGCGTGACCGAGCAGACATCATCCTGGGAGCTACCACCATGGTTAGCACACTTCTTGATTACTGTGATATTCGCAAGCTCTGCATCAGTGGTTATGGACTGCGCGAGGGAATTATGTACGAGTATTTAAATCACCATTCAGACCCTGAATGTGATGTTCTGGATTGGTCTATCAGCAATAATATTAAAAACTACAGCCTGGATTACCGTCACGCTACTACCGTGTACAGGCACACCTGGAGCCTATACCAGCAGCTTCAGGAGCTTTCCAGCACTGAAGAGGATTTCTCCCGGATAGTTAAAACTGCCGCTATGCTTCACGATTGCGGAATTGTCATTAACTACTACCAACAAAACCAGCATATCCTTTACACTATGCTGAACCTGGAAATCAATGGTTTAACTCACCGGGAACTGGTTTTAAGCGCCTTTATCGCAGCCTACCATGATAAAAAAACCCCGGTCCAGATATCCAATTTCTCTCCTCTGCTTAGCAGCGTTGATCTGCCTGCTATCCGGGAAGTCGGAGTGCTGCTGCGCCTGGCCCGCAGTCTGGATCGCTCCATGAGCGGCATTATTGAGGATCTATACGTTGATATTAGAGGTGACGACGTAATTATAAAAACCAGCAGCACAACTGATGCTCAACTGGAAATTTATGATGCCCTGCAGCATTTTGATGAATTTAAAAGAGTATTCAAAAAGAATTTGTTCATAATCTAAGTGAGAAGTAATCCTATACTAAATAAATCAATACCCATCTTTATCGATGCCCGAAAATAGATGAGGTGAATTATTAACATGGAAGATTTACGTATAATCATAGAACATCTGGCAGTGAAATATGATAATGGTGATAACCGCCGGCACAGCCAAAAAGTTGCCCGGCTGGCCCTGGATATATTTGATCAAATGGCACAGTACAGTAACTTTACCCAACAAGACCGCTTGCTGCTGGAGTTCAGTGCCCTGGTCCATGACATCGGAGCATTTATTAATGATAACCGGCATGCCTCCCATACCAGTTATGTCATTCTTAATGACAGCCTTACGGCTTCGGTTGATTCTACACTGCGGCTTTATCTAGCCATCATAGCCGGGAGCCACCGGCGCGGCATTCGCAAGCAGATCCATGATTTATCTTCTGACGAACAGGGCCGATTGAAAAAATTAATCTCCCTGCTCCGCATCGCCGATGCATTGGATTATGACCGTCAGGATGACCTGGAAATTTCAGAGATAGTATACAGCCAGGACTGTCTGCAGTTAAACATAAACTGTAACCATTCTTCTCAGGTCAAGAAAAAAATCATAGAAAAAAGCTCCCTGTTTCAGGAGCAATTTGAAATGACTCTAAAATGTTTCGATCAAGACTAGTATTTCTATTAGTTGAAATACTGGTTATTTTATGGTATATATTACTTAGGATTCGTGGGGCTGATCACCCCCAACAACGATTCCAGCTAAAATAATTTCGCTGTTAGAGCTGCTATGTTAAATAGGCAGCTCTATTTCATTATGAGAGCTAGAATAAATAATATGATCACCATAAATGATAGGGCCTCATATGTATTCATTCATTATCACCCCCTTCTGCTGGAGAGCAGTCGGGGAACCCCACGAACCTATTCTATTATAACAATTTTTCCATATATTTACATGATTTAAATATTCCCAGTCAGCCAGAAATGTGTTAATAAACCTGTTGCCTTCACCCGAGGAATCTAATAACAAATAGATAGGCTCAACAGTCAGTATAAACTAATTATTGAGCCTTGTTATCACTATGCCTGGCTGCTATTATAGGTTAAATCTTAAAAATCTCCGGATATTTGGCTATGAATTGATTCTGCAGATCATCATCAAAATCAAAGGTAGCGAAGTAATCCGCAGGGGTTTCCGCTCTGCGGATCAGCTCACTGGAACCATCTTCTTTCAGTAACACTTCAGCTGAACGCAGTTTGCCATTGTAATTATAACCCATCGCAAATCCATGGGCTCCCGTGTCATGTATAAGCAGCAGGTCGCCAATATCGATCTTCGGCAGCATTCGATCAATGGCAAATTTATCGTTATTCTCACACAGGCCGCCGGTAACATCATATTCATGATCCAGGGGTTGGTCTTCTTTACCCATAACCGTGATATGGTGATAGGCTCCATACATGGCCGGACGCATCAAGTTGGCAGCGCAGGCGTCCAAACCTATGTATTCCTTGTGAATATGTTTTTCATGTATCGCGGTAGTCACCAGGCATCCGTAGGGACCTGCCATAAACCTTCCCAGCTCCGTGTATATGGCCACGTCGTCCATGCTGGCTGGGACAAGTATTTCCTCATAGATCTTACGAACCTGTTGAGCAATAGCAAATATATCAGCTGGGGTCTGTTCCGGACGATAAGGTATGCCAACACCACCTGAGAAGTTAATAAAGGCAATATGGGCACCCGTTTCCTGGTTTAATTCAACCGCAGTTTCAAAGAGTATTCTGGCCAGAGCAGGATAATAATGATTATCCGTGGTGTTGCTGGCTAAAAAGGCATGCAGGCCAAAGTGCTTAACTCCTTTTTCCTGCAGCATCCTGAATCCTTCTGTCAACTGGGGTCTGGTAAACCCATACTTTGCTTCCCCGGGGGTATCCATTATAGCGTTATTAATTGTAAACTCACCGCCGGGATTATACCGGCAGCTGATAGTTTCCGGAATTCCAGCCACCTGATCCAGAAAATCAATGTGATTTATATCATCCAGATTGATGGTAGCGTTCAGCTTTCGGGCCAGAATAAAATCCTCCTGTGGAGTTACATTGGACGAGAACATAATTTCATCCCCACTGAACCCCACTGCATCAGACATCATAAGTTCTGTATAAGATGAACAGTCCACGCCACAACCTTCTTCTTTAAAGATCTTCAATACAGTTGGATTGGGTGTGGCTTTAACTGCGAAATACTCTTTAAATCCCTCGTTCCAGGCAAAGGCCTGATGTAATCTGCGTGCGTTTTCTCTAATGCCCTTTTCATCATACAAATGAAACGGGGTAGGATATTTTGAGGTAATCTCCTTTAATTGATCCAGGTTAACAAATGTTCTTTTCATAATCGACCTCCGTCTTCTGTTTCTTCTTAATTGATTAAACTAATCTAACTGCTAGATATTGTCTATAGCAATGGCACCATCGCCAGTACTGCCAATCGTTCGGGAAAAACCGACCTCTCGTCTAGGCATAATAGCACTCTGAATGCTGTACTCACAAGTATTTTCTGGCTTCACGCACACTCAATGAATGCAGCGGATTACTGTCTATAAATTCTTTGACCCATTCTTTATCAGTTTTCGAGTATTCCCGGAGCGCCCAGCCAATAGCTTTGTTGATAAAAAACTCCCTGCCGTTGCTGTTCCCGATAATAATTGAAGCGAGTAATTTTTTATCAGTCTTTTCCTTGTATTTTAATTGAAATAGGATAGCTGTTCTCACCAGCCATATATTGTCGCTATCAGCCCAGTTTATAATATGACTCTTAACCAGTTCCGGCTCTTTTACACACAGTATACCGATGGGGTTGGCGGCCAGACTGTCTACTGTATCCCACCACGATTTTTTCACAATTAAGTCTGTAAGCCTATCAATATCTGCCTTCGATAAGCTGTTTGTAAGAGCTATAAGATAATCCAGGGCTAAATATTGAAATTCACGTTCCGGCAAATCCCACAGTCTGAAAACAAACTCCCAATCCAGTAATTTTTCTTTCCTGGCTTGCCTTATGAAGCTCTTTTGAAGCTCGTTTCTCTTGGGCCTGGGTATACCCAGGAAGGGAAATTGATCTTTCATGTAAGACGCCATTTTAGCAGCCCGCTCCAGGTCTTTATTCTCATAAAATGATAGTATTAATTCTTCCTGCAACTTAAACACCCCGCTTGAAGTAAATTATAACATTTTTCGCGATTAACAAAACTGCTGCCAGCATTTTATCATCAATTCCGAAAGACCCCTCTGACAGCGGAGTGGCCTGGGCCTAGACTTACAAGAACCTGCCTCTTGCATACCTGCATACAATATATCTGATCAAAAAGCCAGGCCTAAACATTCAAAAATCAACTTGCAAGCAGCGGAGAATCCACGCTAACGGGACTACAGTTATCTGCTGCCAGCAGCTAGGAGTAATGGCAGCAATTCTCCGCTGAGATTGATTATTTTATCAGCAACCTGTGTTCCATGATATAGGCGCACCAAAGGGAAACCGGCCTGCAGAATGCAAGCCGGTTATTGCTTTAGTATGTAAATGTTGTTTAAGAATTCTTTTTATAGTTATGAAGTAAATTTATTACAGTAAACTGATTAATCGCAAAGAATACCGGGTCTAGAAATCACCCACTTGAACGGCTGACAGAATATGTTTCTCAACAGATTTTAACCGGTCTGGGCTCAGGCTCTGCACGAACCTGCCGTATTCAACCTGCCACTGCCTATTGGCGTCTTGTTCAGCAGCATTTAGTAAGGAAAAACTGCTTGAGTCGGATCTTAATTCTTCCATATATACTATTCTAGCCAGTACTGATAATTCCAGGTCTCCCAGGGTATCGAATACCGCTCTGAATTCGTCTCCATATAGGCAGTCCGCCTCCAGCACATCAATGAAATCACCTAGAGTTTGAACACCGTTGCTTATAAACTCGGCTTTTTCAGCAGGATCAGTATGTTCCATTATTTCCTCAACCAGGCTGCAAAAGCTATCATTGTCCAATCTATCGCCCTCATTAAAAATGATGTCCACCTGCAGATTCTCTTCCCTATCCAGAATAATTACATTAGCCAGAGTATTATTTTCCATGGCACATACAAATCTGGGCATCAATACCGCTATGAAATCTCGCATATACTTTTTCAGTTCAGGCTGATCTATTTCCAGCTTCCCTATCAAAGCTTCAACTGCTTCACTGATTGTGGATAAGCATTGGCTAGAAGCTAAATCCTTAAACTTTTCCCGCAGATAACCCAATTGGAGTTGGGTGATGCACAGTTCACTGGCTTTATTCCCTGCCAGGACAGAGAAGATGGAATTGGTGAGTATTATTTCAAATATATTAATAAGGGCTTCCCTGTAATCAATACCATACACACGACCATAGTTATATAATAGTTGGGTAACCTCCTCCGGAGCGAATAGCCTGCAAAACTGAGTTTCCAGGTCTAATTTGTGAATATACTGTTTAATATAGAAAATTCCCTGCATCTTCATATCATCAAACAGCAGCGGATAGTCGATGCTGGTCATAGTATCCTGGGCACTAAATAGCACATCGTATTTTTCGAAAAAATCTGGCAAGGCTTGATCTATAGTAGATTGATATGCTTCGTTGGGAATATCCAGCTTATTATTCTTAATTTCCTGATAACTCTGCTCTGTTTCCCTCAGGCATGACTCCACCGTTTCCAGACCTGCTTGATATATTTCCTTAATGCTGCTCAACGTCAAGAGGTTTATGGCATCTTGGGGACTGGCAAAACTTCGGGTACAAGCATCGATACAGTATAAAATCGACAGCATAATTCTCTGGCCAGTTTCTATTTTGACTGATGTACTTTCCCCTTTGGTATATTTAATAATTAAGTCCCCTAATAACACCATAAACTGCTTCTGAATACTATCCACGGTCTGCTTATCCATCATCCCCAACCACTCTGCCTCTCTTATCAGCGAAAGTGTATAATGATTGGGATCTAAACGTTCTCTTTTAAGCGGTGTATGTTTCTCTATATTGCTGTATCTCATCACCACTACTCCTCTTTCCAACCATTATCCATTTGCAACAGGCTGCTTCTAAAATCTATGGCAAACTGGGTCATTTCTCTGTCCTTTAGCAGCTCCAATGATCCCTGGCAGGAATTATTGTAAAATTCTTTCATCGTGGATATCATTTCATCATCACCAATCAGGTCTTCAGTTTCATTTTTCACATGATAGAATATATCTATAAGCTCATTTATAGTTAGAACATACTCTTCTCTGCTTATATAAGGCGAGGTACAGAAGGCGGCTATAATTTTCTGAGCTGCTTCTATACCCAGTTCAAGACGGCCATGGCTTTGAATAGCCAGGTTTCTTGCTTCAACAATCTCCTGGGCTTGAGTGGCAGTTAATATCAAGCCATGTTTTTCTGACTCCTGGTTAGTTTTGAGTACTTCGCTGATGTTAAGCTGCTTTCCCATAGAGCCGTAAATATCCAGCAGGTTCATTACATTAGCCTCCTCGTGAAGGATTCTAATAAGCATTTTCATCCATTGACAAATATTTTATTTTGTGCTATATTTATTTTTTGTGTTTGTTTATGCTTGTATTATATGTTTATAATCCATGATTGTCAACATATAAGGCCGGTCCTTACTTTATTCACTTAAGAATCCAGTATCTATTCCAGAATTCTTCTTAAACCCTCGGTCATATATGGGTCCAAGTAATCAAAATATCAGTATATTTTTTTCAATATGATCCATGTTTTCTTTAGCCTTTTTTCGCACATCACGAGAAGCATTTCCAACATTTACCCTTTAGTAAATAACCCTTGATAGTAAATTCTTGTTTACTATTTTGTCTTGAACACTTATACTTATCTAAGTAATTTTGAATTTTTTTGAGTAGGTGTAAATATGACTGAATTAGAAAAGGTTGTTGACGACTTCATGTTCTTACTGAACTATATGCGTCAGAGCTACTTACGACCAGCCGAGCAGATTACGCGGCTCAAGTTAAGTCATGCACAGTTCCATGCCATATCCATTTTAGCCCTCAAAGGGCCTTTGCCAATGACCGAACTGGCTAATAAAATGACCATTTCCAAGCAGCAGCTCACGCCTCTGATTTATAAGCTTATAGAGGCCGGGTGGGTAGTAAGAAAGACTGATGAAAATGATCGGCGGATAGTGCTGATAGATGTTACTGAAGAAGGTTTAAAAACCTATAACGATCTGAAAGCAGAAATAAAACATAAATTCATAGAAAAACTAAGCGAACTGCCAGAAAATGAACTTGAAGAACTCGATGACATGCTGCAAAAAATTCAGATAATTCTTAAAGGCGTCACGTAACAGTACCTGCCATATCAAACAGGAAAATTTTTTAAGGTGGTCAATAGAATGGAAAAGTTGAAAAAAATCTTATCGATATTAGGAATTGTTGTTGTTCTGGCTGGAGTAACTGGTTTATCCTACTATGTTTATCAAAGCATTTACTTTTTTTCTACCGAAGATGCCCAGGTTACATGCGATATGGTAACCATCACGCCAGAGCTCACCGGGAAAGTTAAGAATTGGGATATAAAAGAGGGCGATACTGTAAAGAGCGGTCAGCTTCTAGGGAAACAGGATGTCAGCAGCATGGTCACGAGTTCATCAACAAACTCCCAATCAATGGCTAACTCAGCTGATTTGATTATCACCAAATCAGAGATCAAGTCTCCTATAGATGGTAAAGTAGTTCAGTCGAATGTTATAAAAGGCCAGGTGATCAGTCCGGGAATGGAGATCGCCACCATAGCAGACACTTCTCATTTTTACATCAAAGCGCACATTGAAGAGACGGATATTCTAAAAATTGAGAAAGGGCAAAAGGTGGATATCAAAATCGATGCCTATTCTAATCAAAGCTTCCAGGGCTATGTAGAAAGTATCGGACAGGCTACCACCTCGGCCTTCAGTACCATGCCATCTTTAAATACCAGCGGCACGTACTCCAAGGTAACCCAGTTGATCCCGGTCTATATCAGCATTATGGAGGCTGATCAACTAACTCTTATGCCTGGTATGAATGCGGTTATAAAAATCCATATCAAATAAAGAAATGAGGTTTTCTTATGCATCGGCAAAATAAACGGCTCATCATTCTGGCCGGCTCGATACTGGTACTGCTGCTTGCCTGCTGTGGATGTGCGGGAGAGAATAAAACTGTGCCAGTAACCACGGCTTCGGCCAGTTATCAGGACCTGGAAGTACCCCTGGACCTGAGCGGTGTTCTGGTACCGTCTCAAACCGTGGATGTTTCAAGTAAAATATCCGGCAAGGTGATCAGCCTGGGTTTTACGGCAGGCCAGACAGTTAATGAAGGTGACATCCTCATCCAACTGGATAGCGAATCCATTAGAGGACAGCTCATGCAAGCCGAGGCCAGCCTCAAAGCTGCCCGGGCAGCCGCGCTGGCAGCTGAGAATCAGGCTGGGCTGGCCGAAATAAATCTAAATAAAGCCCAGCGAACTTATGAGCAGATGAAGACCTTATTTGAAGCCGGGGCAGTATCAGAAAACCAGATGAATGATACCCAGGCCAGTCTGGATACTGCTCAAACCCAGTACCAGAATGCCTCTGGCCCTGCCCTGACCCAGGTGCAGGCTGCCATAGACGCTGCCCAGGCTAATGTTATGAACTTAAATATCCAGCTGGAGAACGCAACAATAAGAAGCCCCATCAGCGGAGTACTGGCAGCCCGAAATATCGATGTGGGTGAAGTACTCTCTCCAGGTGTTTCGGTCATTTCAATCATCGATAATTCTGTACTTAAATTAAAAACTACCATTAATCAGGAAACTCTGGCTCTATTAACGGTGGGCGACCAGATGGATATCACTATTGATGGTTATCCGGAAAAGAAATGGCAGGGTACGGTATCCTGTATCGGTCCTTTAGCTGTGAGTACTGGTGAGGTTTTCCCCCTGGAAATAACTATTGATAATGACAGCAACCTGATAGCCGGTCTATCAGCCCATGCTTTTATAAATACTAAAACTAAAGGAATCATAATTCCATCATCATCTATCATCCAGGATCAAGGGGAGAGCTGCGTCTTTGTCGTCAAGGATCAGATTGCTAACCGGCGAGTTATAATAACCGGGCTCAGCAATGACCAGGCTACCCAAATTCTCACGGGGATTGATGAAGGTGAACAGGTGGCAATTACCAACGGCCATGCTCTGGTTGATAAAACCCCGGTTGAGGTTCAATAAGGACTACTAACACTGGATGGAGATTTTCATTTATGCTTAAATTGTTTAGCGGCTTAAAACCATACGCCTGGAGTTTGTTCTGGGTAGTTTTATTTCTTTTTGCCCAGTCTCTGGCCGAGCTTTATCTTCCTACCCTCATGTCGGAAGTGGTTAACAACGGTATGATGAAGGGTGATGCCGGTTATGTCTGGAGGTTTGGGAGCTACATGCTCGTGGTGGCCCTTATCAGCAGCCTATGTTCCGTCGTGGGCAGTTATCTTTCATCGATTATCGGTATGAGTTTTGGACGAGATACCCGGGATAAAGTATTCTCCCGGGTAGAAAACTATTCTCTGCATGAATTTGATAAAATCGGAACTGCTTCGCTCATTAACCGAACTACCAATGACATTACCCAGGTGCAGACCCTCCTGGTAATCGGCCTGCGCTTCATGGTCAATGCCCCGATCATGTGCATCGGGGGTATCATCATGGCTTATTCCAGGGACAGCCACCTTACCCTCATTCTGGTCGTCGTCTTGCCGCTAATGCTGGCGTTCATCGGCGGTGTTGCAACTTTTATAGTCCCCCTGTTTAAAGCCATGCAGATCAAGCTGGATAAGGTCAATCTGGTGCTGAGGGAAAATCTAACTGGAATAAGAGTAATACGCGCCTTTAACCGTCTTAATAAAGAAACCGTGCGCTTCGATCAAGCTAACCGCGATTTGACTGATACAGCTATCCGGGTCAATAAAATCATGGCCTCTATGCAGCCTGTAATGATTATTTTTATGAACTTTACGTCTATTGCCATAATATGGTTTGGGGGCTTGCGTATCGCTCAAAATAGCATGCAGATCGGGGATATGATGGCCTTTATACAATATGCGATGCAGATAATGTTTTCCATCATTATGGTTACCATCATGTTTGTTATGGTGCCCCGGGCCCAGGCATCTGCTCTTCGTATCAATGAAGTGCTGGATATGGAACCGACCATCGTGGATCCCAAAGATACTAGATCTTCTCATGAACAGAGGGGCTATGTAGAATTCGAGGATGTGACCTTCTTCTATCCCGGGGCAGAAAACCCCGCCATCAGCCATATATCTTTCCAAGCCCGGCCGGGAGAGGTGACCGCTATCATCGGCGGCACTGGCTCGGGCAAATCCACCCTCATCAATCTCATACCCCGGTTTTATGATGTTACCAGT
Organism: Syntrophomonas sp.; assembly: GCA_016841875.1. Classification (GTDB taxonomy): domain Bacteria; phylum Bacillota; class Syntrophomonadia; order Syntrophomonadales; family Syntrophomonadaceae; genus JAAYJK01. The sequence goes on along the minus strand of JAENYG010000040.1, from coordinate 7,759 downwards.
GGCAGGGTCCTGGTAGACGGTGTGGATGTACGGGAGATGAGCCAGCAGGAACTCCGTGCAAAAATGGGCTTTGTACCGCAGACGCCCATTATTTTCAGTGGTACTATTGCCGATAACATCCGTTATGGCAAAGCTGATGCTGCCGATGATGAGATTAAGCACGCTGCTGATACTGCCCAGGCCAGCGAGTTCATCAACGCCATGCAAGAAGGCTACCAGTCAGTTATTGCTCAGGGCGGAACTAATCTATCCGGGGGACAGAAACAGCGTCTTTCCATCGCCCGGGCTCTGGTCAGGAAACCTGGTATTTATATCCTGGATGATAGTTTTTCAGCCCTTGATTTCAAGACCGATGCCCGGCTTCGTGCTGCGCTGAAAAATGAAATCGTCAACTCTACCCTTATAATTGTGGCCCAGAGGGTGAGCACGGTCATGGATGCTGATCAAATCATCGTGTTAGATGAAGGTCAGATAGCTGGAATCGGCAGACACAGGGAACTCCTGGAAAGCAGCCAGGTATATTATGAGATCGTGTCCTCCCAGTTATCACAAGAGGAGATTGCATAGATTATGAATATGAATCAGCAAAACCAATCAAAATCTCATACACCACCCCGTCGGGGACCTATGGGTGGCCCACCTATGGGGATGCCGGCAGAAAAAGCCCGTGATTTTACCGGGACACTGAAGAGATTAGCGCAATACTTGAGTCCGGAGAAGAAGCGATTCATCGTGGTTTTTTGTCTGGCTGTTGGCAGTACCCTTTTCTCCATCGTAGGACCAAAAATTATGGGAAAGGCCACGACCAAATTGGGCGAAGGTCTACTGGCTAAATATGCTTATTTATTAAATTTAAATACCGCCATCCAGAATAATATGCCGATAACCTATATCAACCAGCTGCGGAAACAGCCTATCCCGACCTTCGATTTAGATTATATTGGCAGGATTCTGCTGCTGTTGATTGGTCTTTATCTCTTGAGTGCCCTTTTCAGTTACATTATGGCGTATATAATGTCTACCGTGTCCCAGGAAACCGTTTACCGGATGCGTAATGATGTAAAAAATAAGCTGGATCACCTTCCCCTGAGATATTTCGATCAGCGTACTCATGGTGAAATCCTGAGCCGGGTAACCAACGATATGGATAATATAGCTAATACCCTGCAGCAGAGCCTGACTCAACTGATCACATCATTCGTTTCCATCGTCGGTATACTAATCATGATGCTGAGTATCAGTCCCCTTTTGACTCTGATTGCGTTGGTGTCGCTGCCTGTTAGTGTGGTCATTACCGGAGTCATCACCAGGTACTCACAGAAGTATTTTATACAGCAGCAGAGATGCCTGGGTGAATTGAACGGACATGTGGAGGAAATGTATTCCGGTCATAAAATTGTCAAAGTGTTTGGCCATGAAAAGGACTCCATAGAAAAGTTCAAGGCCATCAATTCCCGGCTGTACGGGGTAGGATGGAAAGCTCAATTTATGTCTGGTATTATTTTTCCGGCTTTGAACTTCGTTAATAATATAGGATATGTTTTGGTATGTATTATCGGCGGTGTTATGGTAGCCCAGAAGGTTATTCAGATCGGTGATATTCAGGCATTTATCCAGTATATCAGGCAGTTTACCCAACCCATCATTCAGGTGGCCAATATAGCCAACATATTACAATCTACAGTCGCTTCCGCGGAAAGGGTTTTTGAAATCATGGATGAAAGCGAAGAAATTCCAGATCATGAAAGCCCTAAGGTGATTCCCTTTCCCCAGGGCCGGGTTAAGTTTGAACATGTCCGCTTCAGCTACCAAGAGGATGTTCCTCTTATCGAAGACCTGAACATTGATATCAAGGAAGGCCAGACGGTTGCCATCGTAGGCCCTACCGGAGCAGGTAAAACTACTCTGGTCAACTTGATCATGCGCTTCTATGAAGTTCAGGAAGGCTGCATTAAAGTAGATGGAATAGATGTTAGAGACATGAAACGAGGCGATCTGCGTACCATGTTCGGTATGGTGCTGCAGGATACCTGGCTCTTCAATGGAACCATCAGGGACAATATCGCCTATGGCCGAGAAGGGGCGTCCGAGGAAGAGATCATCGATGCGGCTCAAGCAGCTCATGCCCATCATTTTATAATGACCCTGCCCGAGGGCTATGATACTATCTTGAATGAAGAAGCCTCCAATATATCCCAGGGGCAGAAACAGCTTCTGACTATTGCCCGGGCTATACTGGCCAACCCGGCTATCCTAATACTTGATGAAGCTACCAGCAACGTGGATACTCGAACCGAAGTATTGATTCAGAAGGCTATGGGCACTTTGATGAAAGGAAGAACCAGTTTTGTCATCGCCCACCGGCTTTCAACCATTAGGGAAGCAGACCTGATACTGGTGATGAACCATGGTTCCATCATAGAACAGGGCCGACATGTCGAACTGCTGGCTCAAGGAGGGTTCTACGCAGACCTCTATAACAGCCAGTTTACTGGAGCTAACCTGGCTTGATACAGGCTCTTACAGGCTTGTATTAGACTCGATCAAATATAATATAACATCATCGGATCATCATCGATTTTAGCCACGAAATGGATTTGTAAATTTCCCCCAGGCAGGCCATACTTGAAAGCACGGTCTGCTATTGGTTATGTTTGATATCTCAGGCTTCCAGCAAATCAAGATCGAAATCCTGGAGAAGTTCTTTTAGCTTAATAAGTTCAGCTTTATTCAGGGTTATCCCTTTTCCCATTTTTTCATGCTCTGGTGCCCAATCCCTGATATCGACTTTAGGTGCCCGGCTGTTCCAGCTAAGCAGGTTAATTTCTTTTTGCCAACCCCTGGAACCTTCGGATAGAACACCTATGGGTTTAGTGATTTCATATTTTATATCGGCCATACCAGCACTCCCTTGTCTTATATGTTTACATTATTGTAATTTATTGTAATTTTTATTGCAATACTCTTTCGCCTTTTTCTTCTCCAATGACACAAGGGGACGTTATCGCTGTGTCATTTGTTACCCAATGACACAGCGATAACGTCCCCTTGTGTCATTTTATACGAAGGTATTGATAAAGTGTCTGATGACTTCCAGTCCCCCCAGCATTGCTCCCAGACTGCTGCCCACATTGGCTAGAGCAACTACCAGTAAAATGTGAGTAACTTTATTGTTCCAAAATCCTCGTACAGAATTGATATCCTCTGCTATGTTCTCAAAATCTTGTACTTTGGGTTTTCTTATGATAGCTTCCATCAGGCCAGCAAACCATCCGGCAGCTAAAAGCGGATTTAAGGAACTGATGGGCGAGACGACGAATGCTGTCAGTATAGACAGGGGATGAGCTAAGGCCAGCAAGGCTCCTAAGGCAGCTAAAGAACCGTTCCATATAATCCAGGCGGCCATCTGATCGATCCCAGCCGCTTTATCCACGGAAAAAGTTGAAGCAATTAGAACTAATATCATCACCGGTATAGCCCAGGCCACCATTTTGGTAACTTTGGAGGCAGGCATAACCTGGGACAGCATTTCCAGGTCATGTTCTCTGCTTAATTCCATTTTGATTCCGGGAATATGTCCGGCTCCTAACACAGCAACAACTTTATTCCCGGGGGCTTCCTTTATTTTTTGAGCCAGGTACTGGTCCCTTTCATCAATCAAAATTGACTTTATATGAGGAAAAGACAGAGATAGTTCTTCTAAAGCTGAGGTTAGCATATCACCGCTCTTCATCTTCTCCAGTTCTTCCTCACTTATTTCTTCATTAATGAACAAACTCATGATAAGTTGAAAAAACAATTTCATTTTTCCCCATAGGCCGATACTCCTCCATAGGCGCATCATAGTAGTCTGGATATCGCGGTCAGCTAAACAAAGATCAGCTCCTATCTCCTTGGCTGATGCTATTCCCTGCATCATTTCCTGTCCAGGCTTGATGTTAAACTGCTGGGCCAGCCTTTTTTGATAAGAGGACAGTATAAAATTTACTAATAGGAGCAGTGCCTGACCATCTTTTATGATCTTGGTAATATTGGTGTTCTTCCAGCGATCAGTATCAGAGATATTCCGATAGCGAGACGGACATAGTTCTATACATACGGTCTCTGGCTGTTCTTTCTCGATTACCTCTCTAACCTCATCTACACTTTTGGGTGAAACATGGGCTGTTCCAATAAGAATTATCTGCCTGCCATCCATTTCTATATGATGAATATTTCCATCAGTCAATTTATCACTTCCTAAACTTTTTCTCCTACAAAGCCACCATAATATTAACACATTAAAGAGACTTTACGGCTTCAAAAAGAAATGGCCACTCTATTCCTTCCAGCTAATTTGGCACTATACAGTGCCCGGTCAGCTTTATTTATACTGGGACCCGGTTGATCGTTGACTGATGGCCTGACTATAGTGATACCGATACTCACTGTTAAATGAGGTGCTGCCTCGGAGTATTCGTGAACAATATTGATTTTCTGAATACTATCTCTTATATTATCAGCCAGTTTTCTAGTCCCTTCCTCATCCATATTTATAGCTATAAATAGAAATTCTTCTCCCCCCAGCCTGGCCACAAAATCACTGGAGCGCCGGCAGTGAGATTTTATCGTTTGAGCAACTTTGATCAGACAATCATCTCCTGATAAATGACCATAATTATCATTGAAAGCTTTAAAATAATCAATATCTATCATTAATATTGATATCGAGTTCCCTTCCCGTATCGCACGATTCCATTCCCGGTTCAAATAATCATCCAGGTTTCTTCTATTGGGTATTCCCGTTAAATCATCTATCAGAGTGAGTCTCTTTAGTTCCTGATTAGCTTTTTCCAGCTCCTCCTGAATGGTCTTTCTTAAAATAACTTCATCTGATAATTGGCGGTTAGTAGTATTCAAAAGGTTATTTTTGGTCTTGATTTCCCAGCGGGAGGCAAAATCTCTCACATAATTTTCATACAATTTTTTAGTCATTACCCATGACAGAATCGCAAATATACCCACATTTACATAATGTCCTATCAAGATGGCCGAAGAAGGTTGAAAATAGGGTAACCCTATCATAAGTATACTGAGAGAGATAAGGTAGGGAATGCTCAACATCCTGCTATCCAAATAGAATATTATTGATCCCAGGATCAGAGCTACTAGATAAGCCGTTACGCTTCCATATAAACGCTGATCAAATAGAGTTATCACCGCTGACCAGGCCATGATAAAGGTCAGGTAAGATACCATCAGTTTTTCTATATATGACAATAATTCCATCTGTCCTGTCTGCAACCGCTTTTCCAAGCATTTGAACAAGTATAAATATATACAAGTTACTATGATCGTAATTCCATACATGAGACTATAATATGGGTATTGAAAACTATTTTGAATTGCTAATGTTTTATGTGAAAAATATAGATTAGCCAGAAGTAAGGTCATCTCTATTATTATTATTACTATGGCAAATAATTTTCCCCGGTTAATATTTTGCAGAGTAATCTCTTGAGCAAATTCCAGCTGGCATTCTGCTTCAGTACTACCATTTACCAAATCCCTGATGCGCATAAGTTAATTCCCTTCTCTATTTATAAACCTTCTGGGCATAATGATTCCCGTTTTTCTGATTTAGCCCTTCGGTATGTATAAAAATAATTTATATTTGTTTATCGTTAATTTACAACTATTTCTATATTCGAACAAATTATTATCATCAACCTATTTATTTGTCAGTTAAAACCTGTTAATTTTGGGGCTGAATAGATTAACTGGTTGCTGTACTAATTGTTATTATAACCATTTATGTATTCACTTGGTAACTATTTGTAACTTACCAATGGGTATAAGCAGCAGTTCATTAAACTTTCACGCAATATATTAGATAATTTATTAAAATTTTTTATTTCTGACCCCATTATCAACGATCATATTTACGTATTTTTATTATGAATGGGTATATTATTTACCGCTTTATATCCGCTATAGATATAAATTGAGAATGGAGTGATATCTTGAAAAGGCTGAGAATTCTTTTATGCAGCGATAATCTTTTATATGCCCAAACACTTGCGGCTGTTTTTGAAAACATATCGTCTTTTGATGTGATAATAGGGGATTTACGCGCAGATAACATAATATTTGATGCCAGTGTTTTACAACCAGATATTGTGGTATGGAAACTAAATGAGCATCAAAAATGTTTATCCAGGTTAAAAGAGCTTCGCTTCTGCTGTCCATCTTCCCAGCTGTTCTTATTAGCCGATAATCCAGCCAATATGGATATATCTACTATGTTTGATCTGAAACTGACAGCATCTCTTCCCGCTCTTCTTCCAGCAGTACAGATAGCAAATGCGGTAGAGCTTTCAATTGATGCGGGATTAATATGTTTACCCCTGTAAATGAATTTAGAATCTTCCTTATTACCTTAAGCACTAAGGAAGGCGATCATGCCTTCCCCTACAACTTAAAAAAATAATCAGGAGCCGCTGCCTCTCAAGTATGCGGCTCTATATGGTTATGACAGCCCCAAGATAATCAATGTTTCCAGAGGATTATAACGATCTCTCCCATCTGCTGGCGACAGTCCGGCAACCGATATCCATCCCTTCACTCTTACTCTAATCTGTTACCATGCCAAAAACCATAACACAATAGCCAGCGATGAGTTTTTAGACTATATACGTGATAAATGCTGCTGACTTGGCTGGTTGTTTAAGTATGTCGGATTCCATATCCCAACCAATCACTCTTCCACACAAGAATATTTGCTCTATAAGTTTTCACCTGCTTATCCATGGCGTGAATTTTTGCCCCCGGGCATGATGGTTGTTTTTGGTTTGGGATTGCTGATACGATATTATTTTTCCTATCCGAAACGAGCCTTTCCAGAGATGAGTGTGGCAGCATTGCTAAGTCATGTTAAAGTATCGGACATAAGGCCTGTTCCCTGTACACTAACAGGTAAAATCATTGGCAGAGGTGTTCCAGGATTAATATTCTCAGAGGATTTTGTAATGCGAGATGATTCAGGGATCATCTTCCTTGATTTACGACAGCCCTTGAGAATCTTGGAACTATTGTTCGGAATAATGAAGGCCGGTGCATACCAGGGCCAGGAAGTAGTAGCCAGGGGGTGGTATCGGCGCTCCCCGGTTCCCTATGTAGAATTACTGCATATATCACATTCAGGGCGGGTCCAAAATAGCTGGGTACCAGTAATGAAAAAAGCTGGGGCCATCGTGTTCATTTGCATTGGAACGCTCTGGGGTATGGCTCTTATGGGTTTTTAGTATCTTCCCGACGTTTTTTCTCGAGGTTACTTTATCGTAGCAGATCCAGCTCCCCTCTTTAGACCTCATTTGATTGGAAAAGTGCATCCGCTCTCTGCTTTGATAAAATATTGTATGAAATCATGGACGTTCTGCATCGTGTTTCGTATACAGATCACCTCTTTCAGCACCCTTTCTTTAATAGGTAGGTTGAGGGTTTCCTGTTCACGGATAGATTCTTTGACTAACCTCCTATATTTCCGGTATATGTTATATATGAGGTTAGCAACCTTGCTAATCCCTGCAATCTTCCTCATCCCGAACAGGCAGACCACTTATATGGATAATGGGGATAATTTGGTTGAATTCTATTTTAAAGAATACAATGGTATTCCTAGCTCTGACTCCGTATAATATGCAACCCAATTATTATGCCCTGACCCGGTAAATTGTAAAACGAAGTGTCGTTTATAGAAAAAAGAGAGTCCCACAGGGAC
>JAENYG010000039.1 GCA_016841875.1 Syntrophomonas sp. | reverse complement strand
CTGTCCAAGAAAACGTCCGCACCCCCTTTGTTGCATTTTCTACTTGCCAAACACAATTATCCAGCAGTCTTAATCCCAGGGGAGCCAGTTCGGTGCTGAGTTTCTGTGGCTCAAATCCAAAATATTCGGTTGGACCGGAAGCTTATTCTACATCAATTTGGACTTAACACAAAGTTCGGGACACACCCTCATGGAAAACTATTCTTCTGTACAATAAACTACCGCCAGGGTTCCTGGACCCACGTGCAAACCTATTACTGGTCCAATTGGAGATGCGGTCACTTCTCTGTGGTAATACTGGCTAAGACTTTCAGCAAGCTCGCTCGCCCGCTGGTAGTCATGAATGTGATGTACCAGCAGGTGTTTTAAGCCGTATTTACTGGCATCTTCATGCAGCATATCTACGATACGCTTGATGGCTGCTCTGGTTCCCCTGACCTTTTCTTTAACATCAGTCATACCATCATTTACATAGAGAATTGGCCTTATCTTGAGCAGCGAACCAAGTAACGCTGAAGCCCCACCTATTCTCCCACCTTTTATCAAATATTCTAAAGAAGCCGGGACAAAATAGAATCTCACTCTTTCTCTAATCTGCTGCGCTGTCTGTATAACTTCTTCCATCTTCTTACCGGCTTTAGCAGCTATAGCTGCTTCCACAACTTGAAGCCCTAATGCCATGCAGTTAGTTTTGGAGTCCATTATTTCAATGCAAGCTCCCGGATATTCTTCTAATAACATCTTTTTGGCATGCAGGGCAGATTCATAAGTGCCGCTCATTTTGGCTGATATAAAGATGCCCAGAACTTCCTCCCCGCGTATTATAATTTCCTTAAAGGTATCATGAATTATTCCCAAAGAAGGCTGTGATGAGGTAGGGATCACTCCTTCTCTCTTAACTTTTTCATAAAAATGATCATAATCCACTGCATCTTCTTCAAATGATTCATCAGGAAAATTTACACTCAGGTTTATTATCTTAATATCCAGATCCTTTTTAGTTTTTTCTTCAATGTAAGATGTACTATCTGTGACCAGCTTAACAGTCATTTTGATATCCTCCTCCTATTTCCTTCTGAGCTAATTCGACAAACATCAACCGGTATTCCTGCTTTAGGAATGAAGATCACTGGAATTTGCATATTGATATAATACAGCCTGCTATTGATCATTAACCATAGTGGAGGATATACATTAGACAGCAAGATAAATAACTGTCTAAGGTTTTGTTCTCTTAAATATCCAGCTGATGCTGTTAGCCCGTTCCTCTACCTGCAGCCCTCTCACTTCATCGATTCTGCCTTTTTCTTTTATCCTTATTAAATCTGCTCTCAGGCAGCGTCCCTTTTTATCCTGATCATCATAATGGTTATATACCCCTTTTCCCACCAGGTAATCCGCAACATCGAAAGGTCTAGCTTCCATTTCTCCGTTTTCAGCCATCCACTCCTGCACATATTGGTCTATGGCCTTAATGCGTGCTTCAAATTCCATAGCCGGTCCATTTTTTATCCCCAAAGGGCGTATCTCTTTGGGGGCAGCTGAATGCTTATTATTATCTTTCATAGTTTTGTTACGTGAATAAAAAGATAATTCCAGGACGCAAACTATCAGAACCAATATAATAACAAATTTTAGCATATCTGCTGCCTCCTTAATGTCCCATCTCTACTAGTACATAATGAATAATTGGCACCGGAAACAAATGTTATGTTACACAGTCTTCCCCTGTTTAAATCATAAATAAGCTGATAGCTAATTTTAATACTCAATTTTAATATATCTCTTTGCTTACATCAAACGAATACTAAAATCGTAAATCGATAATTTTTATCTTATTAATAAATCACTTTGATACTAATGCTGCACCTTACTTCTTCAATGCTGGCAGTTACTTTTATCCTTTTCGTATGGCTGAATGTTAAATAGAAGGTCTCTTTATCATAAATCAAAACAGCTAAGCAGCAGATGGGATATTTTCGCGTCATCTGTTCTTCTGGGAATCCATTTTTGTAATATGGCGGTATTATGAAGAAAGTTTTGTTTTTAACCATATAAATGCTATACTCTTTAAACACATATTTTTGATATGGAGGTTAAAATGAGAGTTCAAGTAATAACAGATAGTACTTCTTATCTCCCGGCTGACGTAATTAATAAATATAATATAAAGATTATTCCCTTGAATGTTCATTTTGAGGGGGAAGTATTCAAAGAAGGTACCCGGTACAGCAATAAGGAATACTACGATAAACTCAGTAACTCATCTGTTTTCCCCAGTACTTCACAGCCCTCCTCAGGTGAATTTCTGGAGGTTTTTGAACAGCTTGATTCCGGGCAGAATGCGCTGGTAATTCTATTATCCTCTAAAATATCTGGCACCTTCCAATCGGCAAATATGGCACGAGATATGCTGACTAAGAGCGATGTGAATTTGTTCTTGGTAGATTCAGAATTTTCAGGCATGGGGCTTGGTTTTCAGGTAATAGAAGCCTGCGAACTCCTGGAAAAAGGAGCCGCCCTCGATGAGGTAATAGAAAGATTGAATGAGATAAGACAGAAAATGCGCCTTTTCTTTGTAGTAGAAAACCTGGAGTATCTTGCCCGCGGAGGCCGCATGAGCACTATCAGCTGTAAACTAGGTACTTTGATCCAACTCAAACCTGTTTTAGCCCTGGAAAAAGGTGAACTAGCTTTATTCCAGAAGGTAAGAACCTTCCCACGTGCGATGGCTGTTGTAATGGCCGAGTTAGAGAAGGTTAAGGATGACATAAGTAAAATAGCGATCCTTAATGTAGAATACCAGGAAAAGGCCCATCAGCTAAAGGAGCAGCTGCAGCAAAAATATAATGTTCCGGTCAGCATATGTGATCTGGGCCCGGTGGTAGGTTCTCATTTAGGCCCTGGTTCACTGGGTATTGTCTATTATTAAAAAATTAATGAATAACATTAATTATCCATATATATTTATCATACAATTAGACAAACAAATAACCTGGAGAGCCCAAGAGCCCCTCCCTTTATTCATTTACGGGAAGGACTTGTCTTTTTGTAGGAGGATATAATATGGATACTCAAATAGTATAGAGGGCATTCCTCCATATTTTGAGAAAACCCCTCTATAAAATCTTTTAATTAATTATAAAATAAATATTTCTATTTAATATTACCTGGTCAAAAATACTGCCAGCAATGCACTGGCTGCACCGATCAATCCAGTAATATACCCCATATTTTCCCATCCAGTCCTATTGGTGTTCCTTTCTCCCTCCCGGTTGGCGTCACTTCTATCCAGACGGCTCTCACAAATATCTATCCTATCCTTTATACCGTTATAATCACGTATTAATGTTTGCATTATTTCTATTTTAATAGATACTTCATCTATCTTTTTATTAGCTTTATCTACCTTTTCCTGCAGCTGCATGATCAGGTTCCACTCTTTGTTATCATCCATTATCATATACTCCACCCCCTGGAATGTTTTTACAGTATTATATGAAATATGTTTTGTTCGGTGTACATTCCAATAATCTACACTACCGGATTCTTTAGGCTGGCAGACCTGCGGGGAAATACTATTTTTTTCCTTAGTGTAAGTGAATGTTGATTTTCCAGCAGAGGATACGATGTTTTTATTTCCTTAATATAAGCTCAGGTTAATAGAATAAAGTTTATACTCCTGGTAAACCTTATAAGCAGGAAGGAGCGGATTTACGTGAGAATAAGCGATGCTAATAAACTTATCGGAACCATAATTAAAGTGAAAACGGGGCAGGATATGACTGAGGTTATCCTGGATATCGGAGATCAAGCCGTTACTGCTACTATTGCTTCTGGGGCCGCAAATGATATGAAGCTTAAAGAGGGAGACCAGGTTTTTGCTGTTTTTAATTCATCCAATGTTTCTTTGATAAAAGGATAGTTGGATCTGTTATTCCTATGAATATGTAAAAGAGCCGACATTTATTATTCTGCCAGCTCTTTTACTTTGGAGGTTTTTGGGTGTACATTCATTACCTCCCTACTTTATTTTATCACCCTCTGAAGCTCTGTCCCTAGTTCTAAAAGGTTAATTTTATAATTTTAGGGCTACGGCTTATAGCTCGTACGGACCCCATTTTTCCTTAACCGGTTTGCCTTTTTGAGAACTAAACTTCACTTCCCAGGTGATTTTAGCTATATTTTACCTAACCTTAGTATTATTCTATTCATTCAATCAAAATATGTCAATAAGTTTTCAGAAGATTTAGACATCGTGATTGTTTTCTTTTTCTTAATCTGACACCATATCAATATATTTGGCATCTAAAAACAATATCTATTATATATAGAATTCAAATATTAGATTTTTTCTAATATTTTTGTAAAAATAAACAAAGCACTAGCTCCAACTATTAAAGTAAAGATAGAGACGATAACTCCAACTTTATTGTTTTTTAAGAATTCTATTGCTCGATTGATCATAGTTCCACCTTCTAAAAAACAAGCTATTTTGAGAGTCTAATTGATTTAGATAGTAATTCTACTTTTCCTCCAGATCTTCCTGCATAAATAAAAACAGCGGCATCTTAAACTAGATACATAATACAAATAGGACAGCAGATAAAAAAACCCTGGTCTGTTTGTAAGCAGACCAGGGTTTTTTAATAAGAGGTACGTATAACAGAGTATATGATGAAATTTCATTTCCTGGCTAATTAACCCCTTCGCTGTTAAGCAGCATGATCTATGTTATAGATAATCGTGCTCTCTTCATAATAATATTCTATCCATCGCTGATTCATCTCTTCTACGTCCATTGGTGCATGGAGTGTAAACGGGCCGTACAATATTGCATATATATTCAAATAAGATTCTGTCCATTCTTCCACTAGCAAATTATCCTGGTTGCTTTCATCCGAGGACATAAACGCTCCCAGCCATTCCAAATTTATTTCTTCCAGCATTTTTAGTGGATGTAGATCCCTGAAACCATATATTGTTTCCAGGGTATCCAGATATTTTTCACTCCAGTTATCAATAATTTTGTCATTTTTTATCGACATAGGCTTTCACCTCCTCATTTGAAATTCACATCTATCCGCTGAACAACTTACAACAAAGTCCAGCTTGTATTCTCTGCTATGATAAACAATTATAGTTATGTCCAGATCCTACTGGATATTATGCAAATTTTATGCCAGGCGAAATCCCCATAGTTTAGCAACCAATACCTATAAAAAGGGGCTGCAAATAAATTTGGAGAACAAATCCCAATGATTCAAAAGCATAGCAATTCATATTTGTATTGTTTTAATTCAGTTTTGTATTATTTTGAAATATAAGCGCAGGATTAATGATTTGATATTATGAGCACAAAGCCGGCAAAGAATGGTGTTTTTTGGTCGAATGTCAAATTCAACTTTGAATCATTTTTCCCCTTATAGTTCTTTATTGTGATATAACCTCTTAATCATAACTAATATTATGTTGAAGCACTAAAATACAGAGTGATGTTTCATCGGATTATGTCTATTGATCAAATCTGGTTCAGTTCAGCAATTATATTAATACAAATCATGCATATTTTCAATTTCACGCATCCCTTTTTTTCGATTCATTTGTTTCTTTTGTGCAATTTTATTATTCATATTGCTCCATCTGCCATGGGATGTTATTATTATGTCGTACCTATTATATTAACCGCTTTGCGGTTTTTTTTTGACCAGTTTTTCCTTAGCCACTTATTTTATATATGTAACAAAAGGGAGCGTTTTACTCAGTCCCCTTAAATAAATAGCAGATTTCTATTCAATGTCACCGGTTCCTGGCCAAAGGTGATTCTCTTTAGCAAATGCCTGCTGAAGATTGAAAGCCCGAATATTTCCGGGCTTTCAATCATAAAGATACACAATTTCCAGCAGTTTCTGGTCTTTTAATAATCGTTGTTATTACACAAAGAAGTCAATCTATCCTTGTCAATCATCCTTTTGATTAATCTAAGTATTTTTCATGCGCTTGATATGTTCGTGACTACTGTTCTTATTCTTCCAGAGTGAAGCGCCAGGCACAAAACCATTCATCAGGATGCTGATCAGGCGGGCAGCCGATACATTCCGTCTTTATGCGCGGATCTATAGCCCGGGCAAAATAACTGTATTCCACCAGGCCTGCTGATTTGCAGGGATAATCCTCCAGTCCTTGACGCTTCCGAGCAGATTGCACCCGGCAGTCGTTCATTTCAAACATTATACTGTTAGGGCTCTCATCAATAATGGATTGTACATTAATCCTGGCATACATCCTGAACTGCAAAGCCTTTTTCAGACCTTCAAGTCCTGCTTGCTCAGGTAGTCCTAGAAATCGTTTTATTGCCCATGCCTCGAACGGGGAAAATCTAGTCCAGCATGAATCATTGCAACGTTTTGCATCATACATGTCATTGCTGAATTCTACCGCCTGAAACCAGATACCATCTCCAGCCAACCAGTTGTTTCCCAGATGGGATAATAATTCCAACATTCTCTCCCGGGGCAGATCTAACAGGGGTTTAGGTACCCCATCAACCATTTCAAACCCAAAAAATTTAGCCAGCCGATTCATTTGTATCTGATAGCTCTTCTGATAGGCTGCATCAAGTATATCAAGCGCGCCCTCAAAACCCTTCTGGTGTTCTACTTCTTTAAACCACAGCACATGATGTACAATGGTGCGGTGAATCATATCAACAGCCAGGCGGGCTAGTTCAGTCTGCTCAATCCCCTCATCCCATGTTTTTGTTATACTCATCTTTTCTCCTCCTCCATATTTTTTGTCCTGAAACTAAAAATCACCACTTTCCGCATGCATATAACACCGATTTTTTTGTATCGGGTTTGATATAAGGCATTCAGATAGTAAATAAATGTTGTAACAGACCTAAAAATAGGTGGATAATTTGAGAACTCTCTTATACTCATATAAAAAATGCAAATAGATTGAATAGAAGGCTTAAAATGAAGGAGAATAAAAACTCAATAAAACATCAGGATGAAGTCAAACTTTAATATTCCCTGATTAAATATATTTTCTAAAACGGCATAATATGTGATAAAATGTCCCTGCGAACAATATGGAAAAAACTACATTCCCTACAGCATGAATTCCGTCAAAGACTATACTGGAAGCGTACACTGCCAGAAATGTTTTGATGTTCAAGGGATACATAAAAGCTGCCCAGTGCCAAATATTTATCACCCAGCCGTAAAAAAACCCACATAATCCGGCCAGTACAGCAAAGCTGACCAGCCTGAACTCTTCTTGTTTAAGCGATAGTATGGAAGCGAGAACTCCACACATTCCCCAGCAGAACATCTGCCAGGGTGTCCATGGACCCTGGCCCAGAAAAAAATTTGAGACCAGAGCAGCTATGGCCCCTACCATGAACCCGATTTGGGCCCCAAAAACATAACCGGTTATCATAATAATAAATGTAGCTGGCTGAAGGCTCACTATAGCAGCGAAGGCAATTCTGGATACCGCTGCCAGCGAAGACATGGTTGCAATTAAGGCAATCATCTTTGAATTTACCTGTTTCTTTTCAAACTGCCAGAAAAATGCCAGGATGCCCACAAAAACTATCATGGTAGAGAGAAGTGCCCAGTTAAGATTATATAAAGGATTTTCCGGAATTATGGTTGCAGCTAGAAGCACGAAACTAATCAAGATGCTTAACACATACCTGCTGCGGAATATGACACTATTTTTGATCATTATGCTACCGCACCTTTCAATTCACCTTCACTATTTCCCTTAATTTCATTATGCTATAAGCACATTGAGCTCTGCTCACTGCAGCTTCCGGATCAAAACCTGGAAAGAGCAGCCCGTTTTCATCTGCAATTTTCACAAATTCTTCATACCAGTAGGGTCCTGTTCCAGATGCCGGAGTTTCTATCGGCAGAGTTCTTACTAATATGGCAGCCAACTGAGCCCCGGTAATACTCTGCCCCGGACAAAAGACTCCACCCGGCATCCCATTAACATATCCCTTGTTAACACAGGCCATTATATAACTGGAAGCCCAAAAATCTTGAGGCACATCCAGAAATCCAGTATCGCCAAGGTATTCATCACTGGCCAGATCCATCCCCCTAACCATCATCTTGGCAAATTCAGCTCGATTTACCAGGTTTTCCGGCTTAAATGTTCCATCCGGGTAACCGCTTAGTACATCTGCTTTTACCAGTTCACTTATCTGCTGGTAAGCCCAGTAAGCTTCAGACACATCACTTAATGCCGGCCCGGTGGTTGATTCAGGCAGTTGTTGGGCTTGATAATTCTCTGCCGAATAGGGGATCTTGCATAATGACATCAAGGCTGTAGCAGTGGTCTGGATCGGACCTGCAGCCACACCTGGCATATAATAAAAAAAACCGTTTTGATTCTGAAGTTCCAGCAGGTGAGTCACCGCATTATTATCCTTTACCGACCATGCTTGAGCAGCGGGGGTCTCACCTGATGCCAGCAGAGCTTGTATCACCCAGGCATCTGAACTAGCATTAGACTTAGTTCCGGCTAGATATCCGGAACTAAACCCCCCATCCTCTACCTGGCAGGTTTTCAGGTAGGACAGACTATTTTTTATCACTTCTGATTTTCCGGGATCTTCACCCAGCACAATCAAAACCTGTATGGCTACCGCCGTATCATCAGCGTCGCTGGGTATCCCTTCACACCAGCCAAATCCTCCGTCGCTGTTCTGGCGGTTTATCAACCATTGCCTGGCTTTCTCTTTAGCTGGTATTTCCTGTCCGGCAGAATTCAGAGCCAAAATAGACCACATATGTGAATTTATGAAACCCCTTTCTCCCTGATAAATACGTGCGAATTGTCCATCTTCCTGCTGGAAAGAGCATATACTCTGGACCAGATCACTTCCATGATATACATTCCCCTGCTGCACTGAGGTTAAGGCCAGCAGGGTGCGGGCATAATCACAGGTGTTTTGTAAATCCTCTTCACAATTATTCAAAAAATCCACAGGATTCTTCCCGCCCGGAGCCCATACTTCATCATTAATATCCTCTCCTGCAACGGCCAGACCCATGATAACCCAGCAGGTTACTGATTGGCTGCTATCCTGTCCTGCTTTATAAGGGAAACCGCCATCCTGGTTCTGGGTAGTGTGCAGATATCTTACGGCCTTTTGCCTTTCTGGGGTAAAATTTTCTCCCTGGGATGCGGATACGCTTACGCAGCTGCCGGAAAATACCAGCAGCATGATAATTATGATAGCAACTTTATGTTTCTTTAAAATCATATTGTCTTTCCTCCTATCATAAAGCTGAAACTATTTCACTGTTTATTGATCTGGTCAGCTCCAGCAAAACCTTTACCCCTTCATCAACAGTTATTACATCATCTACAATATTATTAAACAGCTTGCCTATTTGAGGTGAATAGAAGGTGGAGTGCTGAAGCACTTCATATTTACTTCCCCGTTCTATCACCCCTCCATCAAACATCAGGCAAATATCTCGAGCATATTCAGCGGCAAAATCAACGTCGTGAGTTACCATCATCACCGCTGTTCCCTGTTGATTGATCTCCAGCAGCAGCTTACCCAGCTGTTCTTTCAACTGATAATCAAGCCCCCTGGTTGGTTCATCAAGAAGCAGCAGTCGTGGTTTGCTTACTAAGACAGAGGCCAGGGCAACCCTCTGCCGTTCACCAGTACTTAAATCTCGCGGATTACATTGGATATATCGATCCAGCTTAAAATTGCGGATTATCTCTTCACTGTATCCATCCTCGCTCAATTTCAGATTCTTTATGGTAAAATCTATCTCTTCTCTCACACTGGGCATAAAAAGATAGTCATTGGGGTCCTGGGAGAGGTAGGCAACTGAAAGGGCCATTTCTTCTATGGTCAGTTCTCTAGTATCCTTTCCTGCTACCTGAATGCTCCCTCTACTGGGCTTTAATAGTCCATTAATATTTTTCAGCAGGGTGGTTTTTCCAGCTCCATTCTCTCCCAATACGGCAATGAAGTCTCCCTCCCTTATTTTAAGATTGATGTTTTTTAATGCCTCACCAGTATTAGGATAGGTAAACCAGAGATCATGTATATCAACGAGATCTTTCCTCGGATCTATTCCTGAAACTGGAGGCTTATCCGGATATGAGTTAAAATTGCTTCCAGCTTTTCGCTCAAGGTTATAGGATTTAATAATCTGCCGGCCTTGCTTAACCGTAAGGGGCAGTTCTTTATAGCCGGCACTGGCAAACAACCTGGGCAGTGGGGGCAGGTAAGCTGCGGGTGCTTTTTGCATCCAGATTCCATTAGCTCTAGTTCCTGCTTTCAAATCAGCAGAAATCCCGCCATTTTCCATGACCAGAATTCTGTCCGCCAGATGGCAGCAGCGCTCCAACCGCTGTTCAATCATGATAATAGTAGTCCCGTTATCTTCATTCAATCTTCTGATAATATTCAGCAGTTCCTCGGCTGCAACCGGATCCAGCTGGGAAGTAGGTTCATCCAGGAGTAAAATCCCAGGATGCATGGCTAAAACTCCAGCCAGAGCTGCTTTTTGCTTCTGGCCCCCTGATAATTCCGCAACATAACTCTCCAAATATGCCGATAAACCTAATGAACTACTCATCTCCATAACCCGACGTTTCATCAGTTTGTCAGGCAAGCCCAGATTTTCTAGCCCAAATGCTATTTCCTGTTCCACATTCATCATCACTAACTGGCTTTCCGGATTTTGAAATACTATCCCCACTTCCTGCACCAATTCATGACGACTCAGTTGAGCCGCATCTGCACCATCCAGATAAATTTTGCCCAGTAGATTTCCGTTATAGAAACTGGGAGCAAGACCGGATATAGTGCGTAAAAGGGTTGATTTCCCACTTCCCGAATTCCCTACCATTATGACAAACTGACCCTCGGGAATCTCCAGATTTATCTTGTTCAAGGCAGGTTTGATAGTCTCTGGATAATAGTAACTTAAATCCTGGATTTTAATATCGGCCATTTCATCCACCCCCAGTTTAATATTGCAGGGACTAGTAAAGTTAAAGCAGTAATGCCTGCTCCAATTAATTCCAGCGGATTTATCTGCTCCAGTACCGGATAATAGCTAAAGGCAGACCAGCCCATCACTGCCGACCATATTCCGACTGCCAGAGCAATTGCTGTCACAATCAAAATTAGATAGTCCCGGGGACGCCATAGATCCTTATCATAATAGCTCCTGGGACCGCTCCCGTATCCCCTGGCATACATGGATTCTGCCAGCTGCAAAGACCTTTCCATGCAAGATAATAGCATTATGCTGATAATGGGAATTGAATTTCTGGTCCGCTCCCACCAGCTGCCAGTGGCCAGCTTAACTCCCCGGCAGCGCTGTATTTCACTGATTCTCTGGAAGTCTTTCATCATCAACGGGAACAATCTCACTGATAAAGTTATGGCCAGAACTGATTTTCCTCCCAGTCTGCTGAAAAGCCTCAAAGCCTTATCTGGATTTACTGCATAAGTGTATAGACAAAATATGCTTATGATAACCAGTAATCGTACGCTCATCCCCAGCCCGTAAGCAAGAGCTTCCATGCTTATTTCCAGGGATCCAATCAGTGGTATTTCCGGGCCGCTGTAAATAATTGTAGTTCCTGCCCTGGCAAACAGGGTATTGATTACCACGATAAATACCACCATCATGATACTGAATTTCATATACCCTTTCCATTCGGCCAGATTCCCTGAGGCTGCTATAACTACCCATACCGACATCAATAAACCCAACAGATATATCGGATGAGAAAATATTAATGACAATATGAATACGATTCCAATAAAGGTCATCTGGGTAAATGGATGCAGTTTAAATATAAGATTGTCTTTAGATTGATAAGTAAGCATAGTCTCATCCCATCCTATTCTAATAGCAAGGCAGAGATATCACTTCTCCTGCCGTTATGGCTGCATTATACCTGCCCGCAATTTTACCCGGGTTATTAAGCAGCAGGTCTAACGCCCCCTGAAAACCCTGAAGATCAGTACCGGATACTAACCACAAGGGGCAGGGATCACCCAGACCACTGCCGGTAGCCACTATAACTCCTGCACTTCCATCAATGCTCCTACTCACCTGACCCTTAATATCAATCAATTCCAGTTTCATTTCATTAAAATGAATCCCGGTACCATTACGTTTATAAGCCTGATTAAAATCCTGAAGAAATGAGCTCCGGCATAAGTCCTCCCACTCACCCAGCATTATAGTAGGTCCCTGCCGGTTGGCCAACAATCCTTCATCAATCTGCATCACTTTCACACCGCTTACTCCCTTTGCTTTTAACGCCTGCTCCAACCTGTATCCTGCTTCCAGGTCATCAGTTGGGCACATTATGGTGGTTGATTTGATTTTCCCCTCGTAACCATGCAGAAATGGTTCCGGATAGCACCCTACAACAGCGGCGTTGGCAGGCCCTGCTTTCCAGACATGATAATCCCACCATATTACTTCACCCGGGTTAATTATGTAATCTAGCCCCCCAACATCCGGGCATATCCCATTAACATAATAAAACCAGTCCTGCATTTCCCCGCTTAAGCCTCCACTGGAACCCTTAAGTCCATTGATACTGTCAATAAAGGCTCCTCCATACCTGGTTTCAACCGTCATTTCAGACTTCAAAAGATCCATAATAGTCCAGTTTTTCTCTATTCCCACCGTTTCCTGTAATATGGACTGGCTGCCAAAATTCCGGGTTACCAGCAAACGGACTTTATCAACCGAGTTATTAGCGTCCAGGGGCAGTACAGCATCACTGTCATGTTCTGCCCCCTCGGTTTCATCTGCAGACTGATTATTTTCGGCCTGGTCTCCAATACTTTGATTGTTATTTTCTTCTGCAGGGTAAACTTTTTCAGCATCGATTGCTTCCCCAACATATAAACCAACCTGCTCTTGCTTGTCATCCAGGACTGCCGGAGTGCTGTTATCTCTAGTAACAGCACAACCAACCATCATAATTAATAATATTATTAATAATATTAGCAACCATTTCCTTTTAGTCATTCCCTGTCCTCCATATCTTTACTGCAGGTTTTTCAAGCAATATTACAACTTGTAGCCCGTACCAACCAGATAATTTAGATATCTGTATACAGTAACTGCAGCCTCAGCCCTGCTGAGTGAATTGTTTCCCCGGAAGGTTCCATCCTCATACCCATTCATCAAATTAGCCTGACAGCTAAATTTAAGACCTGCCAGTGCCCAGGCTGGAATAGCACTCTGGTCCACATAATCTAATTCAACTCCAGATAAATTATCATCTACCTGCAGCCTCTGGAGAATACTGGCTATTTCATTGCGGGTAATGGGCTTTTCAGGTCTGAAAGTAGCATCCGGGTACCCGCTAATAATATCATTGGCACACGCGATTCCCACAGCATCAGCGAACCAATCCCCGGATTTAATATCGGTAAATTTTATTCCTGAGTTGGATGTTGAGGATAGATCCAGAGCTTTTACCATCAACTGCACGAATTCTGCCCGACTGATATATCTGCCCGGTTCAAACCCTTTGCTGGTACCTTTAATGATACCCTGCCCGGCTAGAACCTCTATCGCTTCTCGGGCCCAGCTAATATCACTGTTAACATCTGTAAAAGTAAGCCGGTCAGGAAATTGAATAACTGCAAAGCTGGTAAAATGATCGATCCTGAATAATACCAGCCCATTTTCCAGATCGATCACCGCTGGAATTGGAATCCATTGTTCTCTCTCGCTATCGTACCATGCTGGACTCAACTTACTTAAATCCATATCTCCAGTAATGGGCATCTTGATGCATATAGTCAACGGTTCATCAAACTCGCTGCCGTTAGGACCAAATTCGTATACAGATGAACCTATTCTAAGTGCAAACTGCTGCCAACTGTCATCATTGATTACTTCCTCTATAGAAATGGTCGCAGTTCCTGATACTGCATGGGCTGGTACCAGAACAGCTATTTCCTGCATTTCGTCACTTATTACAGTCATTTCCTGTCTAACTTGCTGTTCCAGGTAGACCTGGTTTTTTTCCAGTTCATTTTGCAGTTTGCTCACTTCTTCAGCGGTCATTCGTTTTTCGGTGTTGTTCACTGTTGTATTACCCTGAAGATGATCCAATTGGTCTGAGTACAAACTAAAAATATCTTCTGTAGATTGAGCCAGGGGGCTGGTCACTGCTGCTCCTCCCCCAACGGAGACACCGCCGCCTTTTAAGTCATCCATATCCGGTCCATCTGAGTATGGGTCATAACTATACCACCAGATTACCTCATCTCCTTGTTCTACTTCACTTTCAAATGCCGATATGGACAAGGGAACATCATTGATTTTGCACATCCATCCATTCATATTCTCGTTGCTCTGACCTTCAATGTCGGTTACCAATCCAGTGGTATATGACCAGCTCAGGCCGGTGGCATCCAGGGCTCCAACAGCAGTCAGACCATAGGTATCATCCGGGTCCATGGTGACCCGCCGCGGAGCAAATAGAAGTTCACCATCATCTCCCACTACGGCAATATATGCCTTTATATTGTCATCCCTGCCGCCGGAACTGCCAGATTTCTCTACCGTGAGTACGGCAAAACCAGATATACCGCCATAACGAGCCCTAATGTTAGCTGCGCCTGCTGCAGTCCCGGTAGCCAACCCCATATCTATGCTGGCTATATCAGGATCTTCTACGGTCCAGGTGGCAGTAGATGTTACATCTTCTGTGGTGCCTGCCAGAGTATATGCCTCAGCCGTAAACTGCTGAGTTTCTCCTTTGTTAATAGTAGCACTGGAGGGACTTAGTTCTATGCCCAGAACACCATCACTATCTGTGTCTGCTCCCAGCTGCAGGTAGGCATCCAGTGCCCAGGTGTTGGCTGCTACATTAGAACTTGCCCCAAAGGTACCATCGCTGTTTACTGACCCATCACACAGGTAATCTACCGGGCTGTTGCCTTCGTCACTTATCCAGTCTTCTGGATCAATATCCAATAGTATAAGCGTATATGCGACTTCGGCTGTATCTACTACAGGATCATCGAAGCCGTAGTCGTCCTGAAAACTTCCGTCATCCAGTTGTTTGCTTCTTAACCATTCCATCCCGTTATATACGGCATCAGAGACAGTTTCTTCCTGGTCTCCTGCATATGGTATCAGGTAGTCTAATGCTCTAACTGCCTCTGCTGTTGTCATTAAGTCATTCCAACTCGAAGTCCAGGCTCCGCTGGCAGCATCCTGTTCTCCCAGTATGAAATCTATTGCTGAGTCGGTGTCAATTTCATCTAGATCTCCAGACCGGCCCATCATTTCTAAGGCCGGTATATCACTGAAGTCACTGCTGTCAAAGGAACCGTTCGCACCTAGTGCCTGACGATCCTGCAGTATCTGCAGCAGATCATCGGCCCGACCATCTTCCCCCATGCTCCTGGCGGCCAGGTATTCGCCGGTTATCCGTTTGGCGGAGGATTGTCCACCTTCTCCTTCGTTTTCTATGCTGTTGTCTATCAGCTCTATTACCAGGGATGCGAAGTCTTCTCCATCATATATCCAGCTGTCCAACTCGGCTCCAGATGCTTCCAGTATGTAAGCATCATAGGCACTGAAATTGCCCCAGCCTCCATCAACCACCTGTCCGTCTCTATAAAATCCATAGTTGTTCCTTACTGCCTGTAAGGCCAGGTCATCTATATCGCCAGGGCTGGCGCTATCCTGAACAGTAAGTTCAGCAGCACTGCTTATTCCTTCATATTCGGCTGTAACTGCTGTCGTTCCCTCAGCGGTACCAGCCGCCAACCCCATATCTATACTGGCTATATCAGGGTCTTGTACTGCCCAGGTGGCAGTGGAGGTTACATCGTCTATGGTGCCTGCTATAGTATATGCCTCAGCCGTAAACTGCTGGGTTTCTCCTTTATCTATCGTGGCACTGGAGGGACTTACCTCTATGCCCAGGATACAATCGCTTTCTATATTTGCTCCCAGCTGCAGGTAGGCATCCAGAACCCAGGTGTTGGCTGCTACATTAGAACTGGCCCCAAAGGTACCATCGCTGTTTACTGCCCCATCACACAGGTAATCTACCGGGCTGTTGCCTTCGTCACTTATCCAGTCTTCTGGATCAATATCCAATAGTATAAGCGTATATGCGACTTCGGCTGTATCTACTACAGGATCATCGAAGCCGTAGTCGTCCTGAAAACTTCCGTCATCCAGTTGTTTGCTTCTTAACCATTCCATCCCGTTATATACGGCATCAGAGACAGTTTCTTCCTGGTCTCCTGCATATGGTATCAGGTAGTCTAATGCTCTAACTGCCTCTGCTGTTGTCATTAAGTCATTCCAACTCGAAGTCCAGGCTCCGCTGGCAGCATCCTGTTCTCCCAGTATGAAATCTATTGCTGAGTCGGTGTCAATTTCATCTAGATCTCCAGACCGGCCCATCATTTCTAAGGCCGGTATATCACTGAAGTCACTGCTGTCAAAGGAACCGTTCGCACCTAGTGCCTGACGATCCTGCAGTATCTGCAGCAGATCATCGGCCCGACCATCTTCCCCCATGCTCCTGGCGGCCAGGTATTCGCCGGCTATTCGTTTAGCAGAGGATTGTCCGCCTTCTCCTTCGTTTTCTATACTGCTGTCTATCAGGCTGATTACCCGGGAGGAAAAGCTCTCTCCATCATAAACCCAACTGTCCAGATACACTCCAGCCTCTTCCAGTATGTAAGCATCATAGGCACTGAAATTGCCCCAGCCTCCATCAACTGCCTGTCCATCTCTATAAAATCCATAGTTGTTCCTTACTGACTGTAAGGCCAGGTCATCTATATCACCAGAGACATCAGCCTGGGCAAAAGCCGGGTTAATAAAAGGCATTAATAAACTGACTATAAAAACAAAAGCCGCCAACCGATTAAATAGTGATTGTTTCTTTCTCCTAAACAACATAATCCCTCCATTCAAGTTTTACAAAATATGAATACTTACTCATTACCCACCTTCTCGCTGGGTAATTTTAGTCCCATACTTGCCAACCCTGGAGATTTAAACACGGCAATCGCAGGCATTAATTGCCATATTTAAAAATAAATGGAACCCCGTTAGTATAAACGGGGTTCCTCTTGAGAAGGGCATATATCAAGTAATGGGAACACTCGCCTATTCCGCGTAGACAATGGTGTTCATTCAACAAGCCCCGGTCTCCTGGCTCAGGATCATCGTTCCTCCACGCCTTCCCAGATTTCCTTATATCCAGTGGCATCTTTGCGGATTCACTTCCCCTTACAGTGGCGCGACCACGCCGGATTCTAACCGGCTTCCCGGGTTCCCGTCTAATAAACATTATTAAATTTTATAATCCTATATTCAAACAAATTATACAGTAACTTATGATGATAGTAAAATATTTTAATAGGGAATAGTACCGAGATCATCTGGCAGAACAGAGATTTTTTCAACTCCAGATTTATTCAGCAGCCAGGTATTTTCAATTCCCGCGATCCCTAATCCTGGAATGACAAATTTAGGTTCCAACGCAAAAATCATACCCGGTTCCAATTCCACATTAAAACCTTTAGCAATAACAGGTCTTTCGTCCAATTCTAATCCAACCCCGTGTCCAACAAACTTTACTCTTTCAGAACCATAACCCATAAAGTTGTCGGTCAGGCCGGCTCGGTCAGCTATGTCGAGAGCTGAATCATACAAGTCACTGGCCACCACTCCCGGTTTTATCTGGGCTAAAAGCGTCTCCTGGATTTCCAGCGCCACTTGGAAAGCATATTTTAATTTATGGGGCAGAACCCCTATAACATACAAGCGGGTCTGATCAATGTTATATCCATCAAATACACCCACATAATCCAGATAAATCGGATCGTTGATCTGTATCCTTCTTTCACCTGGTCCCTGGGGAAAAAAAGCTCCCATCCCACTGCCGGCAGTGACCCCATCATTAAAGCTGGCCATACATCCGTTGGGACCTGATAAAAAGTGTCCGTAGAAAAATTCCTGGTTAAACCCCCGCATACGTATATATCCCTGGTGGCCGTGATCTCTCAGAACTTTTTCTATATTGGCAGCAATGGCAAGTTCTGACAGGCCCTGCCTTATCAACTCGGGGACATACGTGAAGGCGTCTGCCATGGTTTTTCCTGCATTCCGTATAATCTCTATCTCATATGGACTTTTAATGGATCTTAATTCACCGATCCAATTACTTGCATCCAGCAATTCTGCGTTAGGAAAAGCTTTTTTAACAGCTAGGTAAGCGGAGACAGGAATTACATCATATTCCAGACCTAATCGCTCTGGCAGCTTATGGCCGAAATCACCAATCTTATCGGGAAGGTACTTGTAATTATTGATCGGAATAATATTCCACGGGCATTCTCTGGCTGCTCGGGGAATACTCTTACGGCAGAATAATACCGGATCCCCAATGGCCGGCACATACAGTTGGGCACTTTGCAGAGTACCGCTGAAATAATACAGGTCAGTATTCTGCATAACAAGAACGGCATCACAATCATCTGCTTTCATCCTATCCTGCAGACCATTAACACGCCTTTGCAATTCCTCTTTTGGTGTCATCCCCTTTCTCCTTCCGTATTTACTTGATTAAAACTTTCTTTTGATCATGTAGTCTTCCGGTTGATTATTGCTTTCACAATTCTTTTCTTTCCAACCATGCATTGTCAATACTCAATCCACAGTTTTAACAATAACCTGTATACTCCTGCAGCATTCATCATTCTTGACTATGAAGTGATCTGGTCTTTCCATTAATAGATAATCGCCGCTGGATTCGACAATAATATCCTCTTTGGTGAGGTTACCCTCCTTAGGTATAAATAGAGGACGCCCCAGTGGAATAATAGCTTCTTTTAGAATAGCCATCCCTTTCCTCCTTTTAATAAATATCAATCAGCTCACTCAGATGGGTTATCCAGCATTTTATATTCTCGCTTCACTTTCAATCCCTTGAAGACCAATATTCTTGGATTAGGGGGGGCACATGGATACCACGATCGGTAATTATAGCAGTTACCAACCCGGGAGGAGTGAGATCGAAAGCTGGATAAAACCCCTGTACTTGCTCGCCGGTAATTTTAACTCCTGCACAAGATAGAACTTCCTGTGAATCGCGTATTTCTATCGGTATATCTGCCGCACTATAGCACCGACGGTCAGGACCTCCATATCCAAGTATGTAGAAGGGCAGTTTATGATATTGTGCAGCTAAGGCCAGTTGAAAGGTACCTACTTTGTTAGCAATTGTACCATCCATTGCTATCCTATCCGCTGCTGTAAATACTTTGCTTACCATGCCCTGGTCCATACAGTATGCGGCCATATTATCACTGATAAGGGTTACCGGTACTTCCAGCTCTGATACAGACCATGCTGTAAGTCTGGCTCCCTGCAAATAAGGCCTGGTTTCCGATGCTATTACTTGTATCTTTTTCCCATTGGCTGTGGCCAGACTGAGCATATGCAACAGCGCTGGCCCGGGAAAACAATGAGTTAGTATAGTATCACCATCTTCCAGGACCCGCTCTGCCCACTGTCCAGTTAATTCTGACCGTCTCTGCTGTTTTTCAATGGCCTTACGAATACCATTTAATATCTCAGCAGACCAGGAATCCTGCTCCGTCTCCAGCCCATTCAAGATTTTATCCAGCAGGGATTTAAGGTGATGTCCGGTAGGACGAGTATTTACCAGCCTATGGTAAGCTGCCTGGAAATAATCCCAAGCATTACCCTGGCTTTCTCTGCCGTTACGCTCTAATTCCCGGGCAGCCAAATACAAACCATACCCGGCCGTTATTGCAATATCACCCGCACCCTGCACAGCCATATCCTCAATAGCCTGTGCTACTTGTTCGCAGCCCGGACAAATCAATTCCCTTATCTCACCTGGGAAACAACGCCGATCTATGATTATCAAGCTTTCATTGCGCAGGTAAACCGTACTATTTATATCCATTAACAATGGTTGTTTCAAAAAACTGTTTATCCTCCTCTTAAGCCAAATGCAATGATGAATATCTATTCTTTTTTGGCCATATTTCTGCCAAAGGGTTGGACAAATCCTTCCCGGTCACCCTGGTAGATAAACTCTACCGCCATGGCTGCTGCTTCCACCACGATATTCATACAATTCCGAAAACGGTTTTTATCAAACCATTCAGGATAGTCTTTATTCAGCGTTTCACAGTCTGTGTCCCCAAACTTCTCTGCAAACTTATGTGGAATCTGGTTGATAAATCGATAGCGACCAGGATTACCATACAATCCATCAATGATTTCCTCCATAGTGCCTTCGGTCGGATTTCTGCGCCCATGAACTGCCCCTACGCCCATGATCCCTGCTACCAGAGCACCACAGGTTCCTCCATATAGACCCATACCTCCTCCAAATGGAGTGGCCAGGGCTACCGTTTCTGGTGCAAAATCGATCAAACCCACTTCTACCAGGGCTAGATATACTGACTCTGCACAGTTGGGTCCATTCTTGAAATTTTTCTTGGCAGCCTGCCGAACCCGTTCTTTCATTTCCTCCTCCGGAACTGTCTTAAGTAAATCCATTAGTCCTCCTCCTTTGGTTGGTGAGCATATCTTCACATTTCATCTTCACAAACTCTACTCTCAACTACCCGGTTAATCCACTCGATAATGGATTCTGTACTTGCAGCAGGGGAAAATATTTCTGCTACCACACCTACTTCTTTGAGAATTTCTTGATCCTGTAGAGGAATCAATCCTTCACCAAATAAAATGATATGCCGGTAACCCCTATCTTCCAAGGCCTGCTTCAGCTCAGAGAACACCGTCATGTGAGAACCATTATAAGTACTGATTCCAACCACATCGATTTCTTTCTTTATTACTTCTTCTACTATCTCATCCATACTCCTGTATAAACCTGTATATATTACGTCCATACCTCCGACTTCTTTTAGTCCCCGGGCCAGAGATCTTATTTTTTTATTTTGTGAATCCAGCCCGGTTTTCCCCAATAGAACTTTTATCTTGACTATACTAATCCACCTGCCCCTCAAACAGCTACTTGCTCATGTATTTCCTAGACACTTCTTCGGCAAGTGTATATGGATCGGTTTCTTTCTCCACAAGTTTTTTAACCATGGAGTCGAATTCTCCGGTTGCTGCTAGTTCATTCAATACCGGTTCCAGGATAGCAGAACGAAGTGCATCATTCATTTCGGTAATAACCTTACGAATTGCCCGTTCCTGCAGTTGACGATTTTCAACTAGATGCTTGTAATGTTCATCGATCTTATCACACAGTTTTTCAACACTCTCGGCAAAGGAATGTGGTTCCAGACTGCTTTCCAACATTAGAATGGGAGGCCGCCAACCATTGGGGAAATGGCCTGAATTCAACATATTCAGAGTCTCTTTGTAAAGCTTTCTGGCCCCATCTCTATCAGCCTTATTAATTACGAAAATATCCGCAATCTCCATCAATCCAGCTTTAATAGCCTGCACTTCATCACCCATGCCCGGAACCAGAACTACTATAACCGTATGAGCATGATTGATGATATCGACTTCCTGCTGGCCTACGCCAACCGTCTCAACCAGGATTATGTCTTTGCCCATGACATCCAGGACATGAATGCCATCCCCTACCGCCTTGGATAGACCTCCCATCGCCCCTCGAGTAGCCAAACTCCGAACAAAAACTCCTTTATCCTCGGCATGCCTGAGCATACGTATTCTATCACCCAGAAGTGCCCCTCCCGTAAAAGGGCTGGTTGGATCTACAGCTAAAACTCCCACAGTTTTTTCTCTCTGACGCATAGTAAATATTAGTTGATCAGTGATGGTGCTTTTACCTGCTCCCGGCGAACCTGTTATACCCACCACATGGGCTTTCCCAGTATGCGGAAAAATATGCCTTATAGCCATGTTGGTCTCGGGTATATCGTCTTCAATATTTCTTATGAGGCGGGAGGCCGCACGAATGTCTCCCGCCATAGCTCTTTTACCTAATTCTTCCATACCGTCAAACCCTCGGCTTAATATTCTCATTTATCCAGTCTACAATGGAATCAAGTGTAGCACCGGGAGTAAAGAGAGCTTTTAGTCCTGCGTCATAAAGAGGCTGCATATCCTGTTCAGGTATTATTCCACCACCAACAACGGTAATGTCAGCGGCGCCCTGTTCTTGAAGCTGTTGGGCGACTGCCGGGAAAAGGTATCTATGAGCCCCGGAAAGACAGCTAAGTCCAACCATGTCCACGTCTTCCTGTATAGCCGCACCTACTATTTGTTCGGGAGTCTGGTGACAACCGGTATATATTACTTCAAAACCAGCATCGCGAAAAGTCCGGGCCAGAACCCTGGCTCCACGGTCATGTCCATCCAGACCTGGTTTAGCAAGCAGTATGCGAATCTTTCTATCAGCCATATTGTAAACCTCCTTCAATTATTCTAGTACATGCCAGGGTCACGGTATTCTCCGTAGACTTCCCGATATACATCGCAAATTTCCTGGACGCTGCAGTAGCTCTTAACTGCCTCGATACAATAAGGCATGACATTTTCACCTTTCTTGCACGCGGTTCTAATATCATCGAGACATTCCCTTACTTTGCGGCTGTCACGTTTTCTTCTCACAGCATTCAAACGATCAATTTGTTCCTTTTCAACGGAATCATCAATCTCAAGGAAAGGAATTTCCACATCCTCATCCGTGTTATACTTATTTATCCCGATCATGACTTTTTCACCTGAATCTATCTGGCGCTGGTACTTATAGGCAGCATCCGAGATTTCCATCTGCGGGAATCCTTTCTCGATCGCTTTAACCATACCACCCATATCATCAATCTTATGAATGTAGTCCCAGGCTTTTTCTTCCATTTCATTGGTCAGAGCTTCTACAAAATAGGAACCAGCCAGCGGATCGATGGTATTAATGACCCCAGTCTCCTCAGCGATGATCTGCTGGGTCCTGAGCGCAATCTGCACTGCATGGTCGGATGGCAAACAGAGAACTTCATCCAGAGAATTGGTATGCAGTGACTGGGTTCCTCCCAAGACTGCTGCCAGGGCTTCGGTTGCAGTTCTTATAACATTGTTGTATGGCTGCTGAGCAGTAAGTGAACATCCGGCCGTCTGAGTATGGAAACGCATCCACCAGGATCTCTCGTCTGTTGAACCGTACCTTTCGCGCATGGCCTTGGCCCAGATTCTCCTGGCAGCGCGAAGTTTGGCGATTTCCTCAAAGAAGTCTATATGAGAATTGAAGAAGAATGATAAGCGCGGAGCAAACTCATCTACATGCAGCCCTTTACGTTTGATAACATCCTCGACATATTCCATGCCATCCCGCAGGGTAAACGCCAATTCTTGAACTGCGGTGGCCCCAGCTTCTCTGATATGGTACCCGCTTATACTTATGGTATTCCACCGGGGAACATATTTAGTGCCGAATTCTACCGTATCGCTGATAAGTTTTACGGATGGTTCGGGCGGACACATCAGCGTCTTCTGGGCAATAAATTCCTTCAGCATGTCATTCTGAATTGTACCTCCGATTTGGGTCAGGGGTATACCCTGAATCTCCGCAGCAGCACAGTACATAGCCCATAAAGCTGTAGCTGGAGGATTGATAGTCATGGAGGTAGTAATATTCGCTAATGGAATACCTTTTATGAGAGCAAAAAAATCGTCAATAGTATCTATAGCGACCCCGCATTTGCCACACTCTCCACGGGCTTTGGGCGAATCGGTATCATAACCCATCAGAGTCGGAAAATCAAAGGCGGTGCTCAAGCCGGTCTGACCGGAGTTTAAAAGATAATGCCAACGGTTATTGGTTTCCTCAGCACTTCCCATACCAGCAAACATCCTAAAGGTCCAGTATTTTCCCCGGTAACCGGTCACCTGGTTGCCTCGCAGATAAGGATATTGACCAGGATATCCGATATCTTTTTCGAAATCCATGTTTTTAATATCTTCAGGTCCATACAGCCGCTTTATTTCCAGATCGGATACGGTAGTCCATTTTTCTTTTTGATCAGCATGTTTTGCCACCGTCTTTTTGACTTCATCTTCCCACTTTTTACGCATAGTGCTTGATTTATCCAATAATTCTTCAGTAAACAACTATAAATCCCTCCTCAATTAAAAAGCCATCACCACTGTAAGGTAATAGGTCACCAAGTATCAGTACTCAATACCGGCTCTGTCCTTAATACCGGCATTATAATGATGTTTTATCTCTCTTACTTCACTGACCATATCAGCCAGATCTTGTATGCTTTGCGAAGCATATCTGCCGGTTAAAATAAGATCCAACTCCGGGGGCTTGTTTTTAATCAGCTCGATAATATCATCTTCAGGAACCAGGCAGAAATCTGCAACCACATTGATTTCATCCAGGATGACCATATCGTAATCGCCACTCTGAATTACCTCTTTTGCTTTGGCAAATCCCTCTTCAGCCAATTCCATGTCTACAGATGCCGGATTATCCCGCATTACAAAGCTGTCCAGCCCATATTGATAAAAAGTCAATTCGGGTAGATACTTTCTGACTGCTACAACTTCACCGTACACGCGTCCCTTCATGAACTGAATCATACATACCCGAAGTCCCTGGCCAGTAGCCCGTAAAGCCTGACCAAATGCAGATGTCGTCTTGCCTTTCCCATTGCCGGTAATTACCATTACCAGTCCTTTTTTGGGTGATTTTTTTGCTTCATTTTCGCCGGGCAAGTTTTTCATCCCCTTTTCCAGTTAATAATCCAGATGGAAACTGTATGAATAATTAATCCTGGCGGTACTGCCTAACAGCCCCAATACAATTTCTCAAAAATATCTATAGCAAACTAATCCAGGATGATGCCTGCAGGATTAGATGCCAATAAAAAATAGGCTATAAAAACCACCTGAGGTATATGCTGCAGCCCTTCAAGAGGCGATTGCACTACCCCATTAAGACTGAAACCAGTTATGTTTTCAGTACTTATGTGGAAAATAAAATAACATCTGAATAAACATTTGATTAAGTCCGTTAAGTATAGATTCCACGCATGATTTAGCTGAGGGGACTAGTTTCAGGGACAGCATCAATAATGTAAACCTAAATGCAATTATCTGGCCCTTCCAATCCTGGCAGTTCAAAACCCTGTTGCTAGAATCATGGTAACTTTTGCCACCCCCTCTCAATAAAAACGCCCCTGAATGCTATTGCTTCAGGGGCTCAAAGGCTCTCAACACGGAAATATACCTAATAATGGAGCTAAGTTTACAAATTATTTATATTTATAATAATTTTGATTTATTACAAAATTCCAGATACGGTTTGCATTGGAATCAATGTATAACTTTGTATCCAATATTATATGTTTTCTTCTTATTTTTTCAAGAATATTTTGTAGGCCAAATATTTTTATTTCTACTTATTTCTATGAAAAGAAACAGCATTCAGCAATTATTTGTTTATTTTTGTCAAACGATTGCCTTTTTGGGCGACTTTTTGTGACATTATAGATAAATTTCATACCGCATGCTAAAATCAACATCCTTTTTCCATCAAAATTTGAGCTCGAATAACTAGCGTTTGTTTTATTCCTCTCTAATACCTATGAGATGAGATTTTATCACATCGGGGAGCAACTATCTTATTACCTAAGTTCCCGAAAAGTATAACGATGAATTGTTAATAAAACGTTGAAAAATC
>JAENYG010000038.1 GCA_016841875.1 Syntrophomonas sp. | reverse complement strand
ACACAGCACTAGGTGTGGATCCACCCTCGTTATAAATTCCGGGAATGCAGGTTATTAGGAAAACATTCAAGGCAGAAAGCAAATGCCATTAAATTAGCATATGGTTATAATTAAGTTAAACAGAGAAAATACCGAGGGTGGGGTAAAATGTATGGTCAGGCAAATCTTTATATGTTAATGCTGCTGGCTTTATTCCTACTGTTAATATTAGCAGTCCGACCCTGGTACAATACCTGGGGGGCTGATGATAACGAGATGAAGATGCCTCTGCCAGGCGATAGACTGCTGACAGATACCAGAACCCAGGTAACCCGGGGGATTACCATAAACGCGCCGGTTTCCAGTGTTTGGCCCTGGATTGTTCAGATGGGCTACCAGCGGGCAGGATGGTACAATTACGATTGGATTAACGGTCTTTTGGGGGCCGCTGATTTCGTGGACGGTCAGCATTCGTCCCAGCGAATTGTCCCAGAGTTACAGAATCTGCAGATTGGGGATATGATATTCATTGCACCGGTTATCGCATACCAGGTTGAAACTATTGAACCGGATCGAGTTCTTGTCCTGTACTCGGAAGATAGGACTCAAGAGCACAGCTGGGTATACATGCTTGCCAGTATCGATCCTAATACTACCCGACTCATAGTGCGACACCGGGACAACTATTCCGGTTTAACCAACCGGGTCATTTTTGCTCTGATCGAACCAGGAAGTTTTTTAATGGAACGCAAGCACCTGCTGGGTATTAAAGCACGAGCCGAAGCTTTGAATACTAACAGCTTCGATTAACATCTCACCGGTTATGGGACGCGGGGACAGGTTCCTTGTCCCAGTCTGTCAAGGGTGGGACAAGGAACCTGTCCCCGCGTCCCACTCTTTTAGTACGAAAGCAGCGCTTCAATACAGTCTACAGCTCGTATTTCATCCAGGATCTTCTGACTTATCGCTTTATTCCCGGCTACCAGTGAAATACCTCTTTTCCCAGACAAATATACCACTTTCCCGCCTGCTTCCTCCAAGATCAATATGCCAGCTGCTACATCCCAGGGACTAAGGTTCAGTTCCCAGTACCCGTCCAGCAAACCGGCCGATACATTGGCCAGATCGTAAGCAGCAGATCCCATTCTCCTTATCCCTCTGACCTGGGGTGTTATCCTGGAAAAATAGTTGACGTTATTATCAGGATTTTCCGCCCGGTCATAAGGAAAACCAGTGGCCAGCACACATTCCTGCAAATTCTCTTTACCACTGACCTGGAGCACACTGCCATTAAGATATGCGCCCTGCCCCCTGACTGCCTCAAACATTTGATTTAAAACTGGCACATATATTATACCCAGCATAGTATTAGACAGATGTTGAAGGGCTATAGAGATAGCAAAAATATGCAATCCCTGGGCATAATTGGTCGTCCCGTCCAGTGGATCTATAACCCACAAATAATCTGATGCTATATCATGTTTACCATATTCTTCTGATAAGATGGCATGACCGGAGTAATTCTCCCGAATAGCATGCATAAGATGTTCTTCCGACCATCGGTCCACCTCAGTTACCAGATCCACACCGGTTGACTTAGTTTTGATTATCATATCTCTGCCCAGGTGCTCCTTTTGAAATTCCCCGACCTCCCGCACCCAGCTTTTCACTTCCGTTATTACTTTGGCATAATCAAGCATTATTTAGCTTCAGCATACTGATGCGCAGACATAAATATGCTTCTCCTTTCCAATAATAGAGCAGTACCACTGCCGATTCCCCAAACCGTCTTCATAAGTCCATTTCAGCTTGAACCATACCATGTGCTTAGCTTTGGGGGCATCAAGCATTTAAAATACTTTTCTTGCAGCTCTGCTGGTGTATTATAGTCTTTACTACCGCAAAAAAATAAACCGAAGCTGCAGAATCCTTGAATAGCTTTAGGATTCCCACCTAGGACCGCACCCTGTACCAATATGTGATTGTCCTACACCATTATAATCTGTGTTTTTCCATATGACCAAAAATATTTTTATTCTTGGTTCCTGTCAATAATCGCATAATAGCAATTGGCCAGTACAATAAAGTGATTTTGTATGCCTCCCCCATGCAAGTGAAAGGAATATTCTGGCATATGGTATGGTAATATAGTAATTAATATTTCATTTCTAATTAAGGCTACTTACAGAAGCCTGATTCATAAAAGGAGGAGAAATTTTCATGCGGCTTGTCAGACAAAAGAGACTCTGTACCCTGATAATTGTTTTTCTGCTGCTGACCTTAATGTTGAGCGGATGTTCAGCAAATACCCAAAACGATACCGGGGTTAAAATAAACCAGACAGCTGAGGCTGCTGAGTTTGCAACTTATTCAGAATTTCCGGTAGCTATTGACCCTTGTGTTGCACCTTATCAGATAGCCCAGGACTTGAGCAACGTAGAGAACAGCACCCGCTTTGAATTTTCCCCTGAAGCACAGGAATTGCTGATCAAGAACGGCTTTGTAGTGGTGCCTTTCATGGGAGTAGAGTTTTTCATGATGTATGAGCCCAACCGTTATGACGGTGTTCCTAATTTTATTACTACAGATGCCATGCTCCATAACTATCACTTGTTTTTTAACCACTTGCTGGAGAGCATGGAAAAAGACTATATGGTCCCTGAATTAATGAACTTGAACAGCGTGATGTTGAATGCGACTTTACAGCAATATGAGAGTTTAAAAGGAAGCGCCTGGGAAAACGCGGCCCTTCGCAATTTGGCCTTCTTCTCGGTGGGCAGCCAGCTCATGGATGCCCAGGTTCAGGTGCCAGCCGTTGTTCAGTCCGAGGTGAGCAAGGAATTGGAATTGATCCACAAGCATCAAGAAATGGCGGTATCACCGCTTATGAGTATAGGCCAGTCAAACCATGATGTATTGGAAGATCTAAAGGAAGACTATACTCAATACATTCCTCGCGGCCACTATACTAAATCAGAAGAACTGCAGAAATATTTTCAAACCATGATGTGGTACGGACGCCTGACTTTCAGACTTAAAGATGAAGACGAAACTCGTTCTGCAGCACTGATTACCCTGGCTCTAAATCAGGGCAGTAACCTGTCAAATTGGGAGAAAATCTATGAACCCACCTGTTTCTTGGTGGGCAAAAGCGATGATCTCGGATTTTACCAGTATAACCAACTGCTAAATCAAGTGTACGGCAGTGAGCTTGCAATAAAAGACCTGACCTCTTCAACGGATAAGTGGAAACAGTTTTTTGCTGATGCACAGAAGCTAAATCCGCCGCAAATCAACTCCATCCCTATTTTCGATGAAAATATTCAGCCAGATCGGGACCAGGAAATCAAAGGCTATCGCTTTATGGGACAGCGCTATACTCTGGATGCTGATGTATTCCAGCGGCTAATCTATCGAGATGTTAAAGAGAACCCGGAGGGAGAGAGGAGAATGCTGCCCCGGGGACTGGATATTCCTGCCGCTATGGGCAGCAGCGAAGCCGTCTCCATACTGCAGGATTCTGGAGATTATCGTTACGAAAATTACCCGGAAAACATGAGCAAAATGCAAAACTACATCAGCGGACTGGATAAAAGCAAATGGACCCAGAACCTGTACTGGAGCTGGCTCTACACTCTGCAGCCTTTAACCACAGGTAATTCCGAAGGATACCCCTCCTTCATGCTCAATCAGGCCTGGAACCTAAAAGGATTGAACACTTATCTGGGCAGCTGGACCGAATTGAAGCATGATACCATCCTTTATGCCAAACAGGTATACGCGGAGATGGGGGGAGGAATAGAAGGAGCGGTTGATGACCGGGGGTATGTAGAACCAATCCCGGAATTATATGGCCGCCTGGCATCACTTACGGTAATGACCCGGGATGGACTTGACAGCCGACAGTTATTAGATGAAGAAGACCGGGCCAGCCTGGAGCGTATGGAAGATCTGGCTCTATCATTGAAAGATATATCTGAAAAAGAACTAACCAATACCCCTCTAACAAATGAGGATTATGACTTAATTCGTACTTTTGGCGGGCAGTTGGAGCACTTCTGGCTCGAAGCATTGAAAGATGATAATGTCCAGTCACGTTCCCAGCTCTGGGATAATCCTTCAGCATTAGTTGCTGATGTGGCCACTGCACCACCAGATACGGTACTGGAAGAAGGCACCGGCTTTCTCTCGGAAATTTACGCGGTCGTTCCGGTGGATGGGAAACTGCGGATAGCCCGGGGCGGAGTTTACTCCTATTATGAATTTCCCTGGACAGCTTCTGATCGCCTTACCGATAAAAAATGGCGGGAAATGCTGCAAAACCAGGAATCTCCTGAAACTCCAGCTTGGACCCAGGCTTTTACCGCAGCAGGTCCTTGTTATTCTGTAATGCCTTAAGGGATAGTCATGTTTATACGTAAAAATCGGCAGATCGGATTACGCAGGCTTCTAATTCTTATAGTACTTTTCCTGGCTACCTGTCTAATATGGTCCGACAAGATGGGTAACAACTTCCTTCTCCCTAGAGGACAGGCTGCAGTAATAGAGACTCATGATCTGAATAATGATGGGTGTTTTGAATCATACGTAATGGAAGACCACAACCTTAAGATTATAGAAAATGAGTTACAATTATGGAAGTCCCCCGCTGACTGGCGGGTGACTTCCATGGTCATAGGTGATGCCAACCATGATAACCAGGAAGACCTGATAATGGTAGTTTGGAAAAAAGGGAGTTTTGGACAGGATAAACCCTTTTGGATTCATATGGATGATAAGCAAATACGCTGCCACCTGTTTCTATATGACCTGGCTGGGGATCATGCCAAACCGTTGTGGATGTCTTCTGCCCTTGACCAGCCGATTAAATCCCTGCAGATACAAGATATGAACGAGGATGGAAAGAATGAGTTGATCATACAAGAAGGCAGCTATTCCTTCCTATCCTGCGTCCTAAACTTTCATGCTTCAGAACCTGCCCTCTGGCAGTGGAAAGGCTGGGGTTTCTACCAACTGGATGACAGGTGGGATGATTCCGGATCAAGCCTTTAAAAAGCTATAAATCATTACATTTATTTTATAATTACGAAAGATTACAGGAAGTTAAACAGCCTCAGTCCGATGGCGGCTCGAACCAAGGCTGCTTAATTTATTTTATTAGCTGTCTGCCTGACAGGGTACAGTTCATTCTGGGGCAGCCTCTCGTTGATTGCATGTTTTCTGCTAAACTGATGCCTTATAACCACCAGTTTCTTTTAAGGCTGGGGATCATCAGGACATGGACCTGATCCGGAAAGCTTATCTTAAATTTCTATCGCTTGCTTAAACCTTTTCCAGATTAGCAGCGCAGACTTTGAATTCCGGGATGCCAGCGACCGGGTCTAAGGCATGGGAATCAGTCAGTCTATTAGCAGCAGCTTCAGCGAAATGGAAGTAGGTGAATAATACCTTATCCTTTAAAATATCTGTTATTTCGGCCTGTAGAATAATACTACCCCTTCGTGTACTTAATCGAACGTGCTCATTGTCATTAATACCCAGCTCGGCAGCTGTTCTAGAGTTGATCTGCAGTCGGTTTTCAGGCATATGACTATTGAGACCAGACGATCTTCTGGTCATGCTGCCGGTGTGATAATGGTATAGACTTCGGCCGGTACTCAAAATGAAAGGATACTCTTCGTCCGGCAGCTCGACTGGTTCTTTAAAATCCAGCGCATGGAAAAGTCCCAGACCGCGTGTAAACTGTTCCTTATGCAGGATAGGGGTTCCAGGATGATCCTCAGTCGGACAGGGCCAGGTAAGTCCCGGTCCTTCCAGTCGAGCGTAGGTCATTCCTGCATAAGATGGAGTGATGGCACGCATTTCCTCGAATATTTCCTCAGCTGAATCGTATGACATGGGATAACCCATGCGGGAAGCTAATTGAGAGATGATCCACCAGTCATCCCTGGCTTCACCAGGGGCACTAACTGCTTTTCTTATTCTCTGCACTCTTCGCTCAGTACTGGTAAAGGTACCGTCTTTTTCAGCAAAGCATACTCCAGGCAGGACTATATCCGCTTTCATAGCCGTCTCAGTTAAAAAGATATCCTGGACCAGAAGGAAATCCAGCTTATCCAGAGCATCTTCAACATGTTGAATATCCGGATCACTGACCATGGGATTTTCACCAAAAACGAACATGCCCTTGATGACTCCATCATAGGCTGCATGGATAGTCTGAGTAACAGTTAATCCATTGATGCCAGATAAAGGAC
The DNA here is from genome assembly GCA_016841875.1 of Syntrophomonas sp. Classification (GTDB taxonomy): domain Bacteria; phylum Bacillota; class Syntrophomonadia; order Syntrophomonadales; family Syntrophomonadaceae; genus JAAYJK01. The sequence goes on along the minus strand of JAENYG010000038.1, from coordinate 19,665 downwards.
GACCCCAGGCCTTTTCAAACTTCTCCCGGGCCGCATCATCAATTACTTTCTGATAAGCGGTGAAAACCACTGGCAGTGCCCCCATATCACAGGCTCCCTGAACATTGTTTTGGCCTCTCAGGGCGTTAATACCAGTCCCGGGTCTTCCGACATTGCCTGTTGTCATGGCCAAATTACAGACCGACTTGACGTTGTCAGTCCCAGTGCTGTGCTGGGTTAAGCCCATGGAATAACAAATCGCGGCAGCTTCAGCTTCAGCATAAATACGGGCTGCCTGGCGAATGTCCTCGGCAGGTACGCCGGTGATGCCGGCTGAGTATTCCGGAGTATATTTTTCCAGGATTTCTTTTAATTCTGCAAAACCTTCGGTGCGTTTTTCTATAAATTCCTGGTCAAGCAGGCCTTCAGATATTATTACATTCATCATGCCGTTCAAAAGTGCTACATCTGTTCCCGGCCGAAACTGCATATGCACATCTGCTATTTCAGCCAGTTCAACTCTGCGCGGATCGGCTACAATCAATTTGGCTCCGTTTTTCACAACATTCTGCCGGATCTTGTAACCAATAACCGGATGGTTTTCAGTAGTATTGGTTCCGATAACAAAAGTACAGGCAGCGTCCTGGGCCAAGTCTTCTATAGAATTAGTCATGGCTCCACTTCCAAAGGCTGCTCCAATACCAGCCACACTAACTGAATGACAGAGACGGGCACAGTGATCAATATTATTAGTACCCAGTGCCGCGCGGGCAAATTTCTGGGCCAGATAATTCTCTTCATTGCTTACCCGAGCCGAAGCAAAGGTGGCCAGGCTGTCTGGACCGTATTTTTCTTTTATCCCGCTCAGTTTCTTTGCGGCCAGATCCAGGGCTTCATCCCAGGAAGCGGGACGGAATTCACCATTTTCTTTGATCAGCGGTGTGGTCAGTCTTTCCGGAGAATTTACAAAATCCCAGCCGAAACGTCCCTTTACACATAGAGCACCTTTGTTGACCGGGCTCCATTCTGCATCTCTATTGGAGGTCACACCGACAATTTTTTCATTCTTAACATTCAATTCCAATGTACATCCAGTACCGCAATAGGTACAGGTGGTCAATACTTTATCATTCTGCGCCGGCTTGCCTTGACCGGCGGCTATCTTGCTGCTCAGTGCCCCTACCGGGCATACCATTATACACTGCCCGCAGAATACACAGGGGGAATCTCCCAGTTCACCGTCAAAAGCAGTCGCTATATGCACATGGTGTCCACGGTCCATCACGTGGATGGCCCGGGCCCCGGTAATTTCTTCACAGACCCTGACACAACGGGTACACATAACACATTTATCATAATCCCTTTCAATAAATGGATTGGAGTCTTCCTTGAAAAGGTTATGGACTTTTCCCTCAAAGCGGGATTCGGTGACTCCATAACGATAACAGTAATCCTGCAGCTTGCATTCTCCATCTTTTTCACAGGTATGACAGGTCAGTTTATGCCGGGCCAGCATAAGCTCCAAAACTACTTTCCTGGCTTCGACAACGTCCGGGCTTTCGGTTTCAATAACCATACCGTTTTGCGCCGGAGTAACACAGCTGGCTACCAGGTTGCGCCATCCCTTGGGTTGTACCACACACATCCGGCAGGAGCCGGCCAGTTTTAGATCTGGATCATAACAGAATGTGGGGATATCTGCTCCTGCTTTACGACAGGCTTCCAAAAGCATAGTACCTTGAGGCACCTCTATCTCTTTACCATCTATAGTTAATTTTATATCCATTTCGTTTCCCTCCCTTCTATCTACACTAGTTTTCTCAAGTATTCATATTCAAAATGTTCCAGAGTCGAAGTTATCGGAATCGGAGCTGCCTGTCCCAGACCGCATAGTGATGCTTTCTGCATAATCCGGGCCAGTACTTTGAGGTTCTCAATATCCTTGAGGCTTCCTCTCCCAGTATTAATCCGTTCCATTATCTCTTTGCAGCGGAAGGTGCCCTCCCGGCAGGGGGTGCACTGACCGCAGGATTCATGTTCAAAGAACTTGGCAATCCGGTTGATTATGTCTACTATATCCCTGCTTTCATCCATTACAAATACCGCCCCTGAACCCAGGGCGGCTCCTATAGCACCCATAGAATCAAAATCAATAGGTGTATCAAGGTTTTGAGGTGGGATGAAGGCTCCGGAGGTACCACCTACCTGAACTGCTTTCAGCTTCTTGCCGCCTTTAACTCCTCCACCCAGTTCATATATTACATCTCGGAGCAGATAATCAGTGGGCACTTCAAAATAAGTCGGATTTTCAATATCTCCGGTAAGGGTAAGCACCTTGGTTCCAGGATAACTCTTGGCACCTATGCCTGCAAACCAATCTGCACCATTGGTCATAATATAGGGCAGACAGGCAAAAGTTTCTACGTTGTTGACTACCGTAGGCATACGCCATAATCCTTCTACTCCGGGAAACGGGGGCTTAAATCTTGGCTCTCCCCGATGCCCTTCTATGGATTCAATAAGAGCAGTCTCTTCGCCGCATACATAGGCGCCTGCTCCCATACGCACTTCTATATTGAATTCTCCTAGAGCACCTGATTCTTTGGCATTCCCAATCGCATTCTTAAGCATCTCTACTACAAATGGATATTCTCCTCTGCAATATATGTATCCGTTGTTGGAACCAATAGCATGTCCGCATATGGCCATTCCTTCCAGAAGGGCCTGGGCGTTTTTCTGACATATGATTCTATCTTTATAGGTTCCCGGTTCCCCTTCATCAAAGTTGCATACCACATACTTGGTCTCCGGGTACTGGGGTACAAAACTCCATTTCATACCGGCATTAAATCCTGCGCCGCCGCGTCCTCTAAGTCCGGATTTCTTTACTTCATCCGTTAAATCCCTGGGATTCATACTGTGGGCCTTTTCCAGACCTTTATAGCCACCGACCTGGATGTAATCGGCTGCGCTTTCAGGATTTATTTTATCGGCATGTTCAAGCAAAACACGATATTCTTGTGTCACAAAATTCCCCTCCCTTCCTCTTATTTGTATCCGGCCAGAATTCCAGGCACCATTTCCGGTTTGACATTAAAGACTGGTTCACTGTTTATAGTTACCACCGGGGTAGCCTGACATTGTCCTACACATTCGCTTAACTCCAGGGTAAATTTATTATCAGGAGTTGTTTCTCCCACTTTAATTCCCAGATAAGCCTCCATTGCTTTTAATACTTCATCCGCTCCGGCAACATGGCAGGGAGCACTTTCACACATACGAATGATATATTTGCCTCTTTTCTTAACTGAGAGGTAAGAATAGAAAGTTGCTACTCCAAAAGCCTGAGCTTCAGATAATTTGAAAGCTTTAGCTGCTTCCTTCAGGGCTTCTTCCGGAATATAGTTATACTCCTTTTGGATTGCATGGTAAGCTTCAATGATACCGCCTGCTTTGTCCTTACAGCCGGCGATAATATCTATATAATTGGCCACTTCACGCCCTCCTTATTAATACATTTAGAATCGTAAAGAAATAGTCTTAGAATCAAGTGCCTTATCCATAACAGGTATACAAAGCTAAGGCACGAGAAAGGGGAAGCAGGATAGCTGTCCCCCCTTCCAGTACATCCAATATCTATTTCTTATTAGCTTCAGCTTTATCCCCATAGGTTTCGTCATACCAGGTTTTATGGTGATGTTCAGCCCACTCTTCTCTAACCGTACCTTTCCACATACCCCAGAAGGATTCACCTGATCCAGGATGGAAAGATCCCAGGTATCCATGCATACATACCATAAAGGTAGCCAGTACCATACTGATATCATGGATGGGATAAGCCAGTCTTACCAGACCAGCGGGGAAAATTGCCGGGAACCACATGATATAACCGCTCAATATCAAGAATATTACTGCAGTTGGAGTCAGCATGGAGTTTCCTTTTTCACCCCCGTTAAACTTGGTCTGGGGAGGTATTTTTACTTTGAAGCCCAGAAACTCAAAGGGAAATTTCATAATGAAGATAATATCGTTTAAACCAAAGCGAAGAATATCTTTGATCCAGGCGATTAATACTTTGAAATTTCCTACTACGAATACAGCTACTACTATGGTCATTGCTACGGCAGCTATCCTGTGTACCAGGCCTGCGCCATGGAAGCCGCCGAAAACCGCGGCCAGCCAGTCGGCACTATCCAGGAAAAGTGCCAGACCGGTAAAGAGACAAAGTAAAAAGGTCACGGTATGTCCCCAGTGAGTGAACCTGGACAGGAAATTAAATCTTTCTACCCGGGGAACATCCCCTTTATATTCAGGAATCCATTGCATTACTCATGACCTCCTTCCGGGTGGTCTCCATTTTTATTGGCTAATATTCTGGTAGTTACAAAACTGACTGCTGATCCTGCCAGGGCAACTGGGATAAGCCATCCAAAATAAGGCTGTATCCAATCCTGCCAGAAGGTAATCTGTCCTGGCACATGGGGGTCAATGGGTAAATCGAACTTATCCGGAGTATCAGTAAGAACATATAATTTGTTCAAACCACCCAGTTCCAGCTTGCCGTATATAGTGGCGCGGGGGAAGCCGTTAGCCCGAAGGAATTTCACCCGTTCTTCTGCTGCCTGCAGGAGTTCGTCCCGGTCTCCAAACGTTAGAGCTCCGGTTGGGCAGGTTCGAGCACAGGCCGGGGTCAATCCTTCCTCAACCCGGTCCACACAGAGAGTACACTTGGTTATTTTGTCTTCTCTCTTACGGTATTTGGGGATCTCAAAGGGACATGCATAGGTGCAGTACTGGCAGCCAATGCATTTGTCCGGGTCATGGAAGGTGGCTCCCCAGGAGGTTTTGGAATAAGCTCCCTGTGGACAGACCGACATGCAGGCCGGATCTGAACAATGCATACACTGATATTTAAGGAAATTCCAGTATATGCCATCCACCGGATCCTCGCCTTCCATAAATTTTACAATAGTATAGGTATCCCCGTTAGTACTTTCATGGGTTTGATAATTACCAGTAAAAGGTTCAATAACTGCCGGCAGTTGATTCCAGTCTTTGCATGCTACCTGGCAACCACGGCAGGCGGTACATTTGCTGACATCATATAAATTAGTCATTCTTGCCATAGTTACGCCCTCCTTACATCGCACAGCCATGCTTTATACTCTGGAATCGTCGTATTCGCGTCACCGATATGCGGGGTCAGCCGATTAGCCGGTTCACCAGATGCATATCCATTAAATCCAAAGTGCCACAACATTCCGATTTGGTGAACATAATTTCCATTTATTAAGAATGGTTTGAATCGTTTGGTAACACACGCCAGAGCTTTCATATCACCCCGAGTAGTTGACACAATGACTTCGTTACCGTTCCCAATGCCTTTTTCTTTAGCCAATTCTTCACTCATTTCAACAAAACAGTTGGGCATGAGCTCTGCCAGCCAGGGCTGCATTCTGGTCATGATACCAGACTGCCAGTGTTCAATACAGCGGTAGGTAGTACCAACAATAGGATAATCCTTAATAGTACCGCGTTTATCTGGTTCCCAGACTGTTATGGCTGGATTAAACGGCTGATTATTTAACAGATTCTCTTGGGGGCTTTCCCACGGTTCGTAATGTTCCGGGAATGGCCCTTCATTGCGCTTAGTAAAGATACATCCTACTTCTTCTGGACGCATAATAAATGCATTTCGACCTCCGGCACCATTAGGGTCGGTCGTTTTGCCAAAGTCCGGAATGTCATTTCCAGTCCATTCCTCACCATTCCACCAGATGGAAGCTCGGTTAGCATCCCAGGGAAGACCTTCTGGAGTACATGAGCAGCGGTTGTAGATAATGCGTCGGTTGACCGGCCAGCACCAGGACCAGTTTAGGTAGCTTCCTATAGCCTTGCTTCCTTCATGTTCAACATCTTTGTTATCCCTTTTCCTAGCCAGGTATTGATCCGCCGGATAGCAACCAGAATAAACCCAGTTGCCGCATGCCGTAGTACCATCATCCATCAGTTTAGTGAAATTAGCCACCTGAGGACCAGGTTTACCATCTACCACGGTGAAACCATTTATTTCGCGAGCGATAATGTCAATATCTGGATGACCGTTGTTTCCGTATTCCCAGGTCAGGCGATTAATAGGTTCATCTTGGGGTTCAGTGCTGCCTTCATAAAGCTTCTTTACCCTGCTCATTAGATCGTTAACTATTTCTAGGTCGGCTCTGGATTCACCAACAGGAGCACAGGCTTTCCAGCGATATTGCATCCACCTGCCACTGTTGGTAATGGTGCCTTCCTTTTCATAGGAGTTGCAGGCGGGTAAGAAAAAGACCTCTGTCTCAATCTCATCAGGAGTTTTTATTCCATACTCATCCCTATCTGTTGGCCGCTCTACAGCTTTATAAGTCCAGAATTCAGAAGTTTCAGTCTGCCACAGATCTACGGCTACCATCCACCTTAAATTTGCCAAAGCTGCCTGTTCCTTATTAGCATTGGGTCCACCAACCACCGGGTTGGACCCCCAAATAAACAATCCTTCAAGTTCGCCTTGATACATAGCTTCAAACAATGCGATATGTGAATAGTCTTTCCCGTCAATACGTTTGGGAAGATAATCATAGGATATGGCTGGATCATCTTCCATCCAATAGCATTTCAGCAGACTGGATAAGAATTTAGGCTTATTTTTCCAGTAACCTGTTTTGGGAGTTTCTACCGCATTATAAGCAGCATAATCTGGATGCTTCTTAGCTTCAGGAGTATTCAGGTAACCGGGCAGTATATGGTAAAGCATTGCCCAGTCGGTTGACCCTTGAACATTAGACTCACCGCGCAACGCGTTTACTCCTCCGCCTGCTCTGCCAATATTGCCCAGCAGAAGTTGAAGCATGGCATAAGATCTAACATTCTCAACTCCTACAGTATGCTGAGTGGTGCCCATAGCATACATTATGGTTCCAACTTTATCAGATGCACCAGTTGCACAATAGGTATCCAGCACTTCCATATACTTATTCCTGGGAGTTCCTGTTATTTTACATACAGTATCAATGTCATAACGGGAAAAATGTTCCTTCAAGAGCTGCAGTACACAACGCGGATCTTCCATGCTCATATCTTTTTTATAAGTACCATCTGCATTCATTTCGTAGTTCCATTTGCTCTGGTCATAACTACGGGTTGCTTCATCATAACCGGTGAATAAACCATCATCAAAACCAAAGCTCTCTCCGACTATAAATGTAGCATTGGTATACCATCGCACATATTCTTCATGGTAAAATTTGTTTTCCAGAAGATAATTAATCATTCCTCCTATGAAAGCTATATCAGTCCCAGAACGCATAGGTGCATAAATATCAGCACGGGCTGATGTCCTGGTAAAACGAGGATCAACATTGATAATTTTTGCTTTCCGTTTATCCCTGGCCTCAGTGAGCCACTTAAAGGTTATTGGATGAGTTTCTGCTGAATTACTGCCAATAATCAGTGCACAATCGGTATGCTGCATATCAACAAAGTGATTAGTCATAGCTCCACGGCCGAATGTAGGGGCTAGTCCACCGACTGTCGATGAGTGACAGATACGGGCCTGGTGCTCAAAAAAGGTTATACCCAAAGCTCTATTCATCTTAGAAATAAGATGACATTCTTCATTATCTAAAGCAGCTCCGCCCAGACTCGCAATTGCTTCGCAGCGATTAACTAAAATACCATTTATATCTACATGTTCAAAATGCTTATCCCTGGTTTCTTTTAGCCTCTCAGCTATATTATCCAGCATCCAATCCCAATCTTTTTCTACCCACTTGTCACTTCCGGGAGCTCTATAACGTGGTTTTTTGATCCTCTCCGAGTTTATTTCCTGTTCGCCGGTTTCCGAATTATAGATCTCTCTCAGATTCATAAGTGCAGAACCCTTAGGGCATGCACCTCCTCTGTTAATCGGGTTATCAGGATCTCCCTGAATGCTCAATACTTGAGGACTGTCTGCAGGTGCGCCTTCGTTGGTGTAGACTACAAGCCCGCAACCGGCACCACAATATGGACATATGGTAGGTACAGGTTTAATGTTCTTGGTTCTCAACTCTGGTATAGCCGCGCGGACTGAATCCAGCTGAAAACCAAAGATTGAAGCAATTGTTATTGTAGCAATAGATGTCCCACCTCCCTTCAATAACTGGCGGCGGGTTATTAGTGTGCTCATGAATTCATCCCTCTTTTCTAATAAATCGGAATACAACAAACGTTATTAAATTTTCAGACCATCAAATCGAGTCCATCAGGGATAAATAGACTTCACTATGTTTGCTGCTTAGAGAGGGATAAACTATTGACCGATTTATATACTGGTAGGAGAATAATAGGAGGACAGCAGGCAAGAATAATCCCAGCAGCTATGCATTTTTATTTTTAGCCCTGTAGCAATATGCTGATTCCAGTGAACCACTGGCATGTTCAATCCTCACCTACTTATAATCAGCTTTAGCACCTGTCTCGAAGTTGATGGCATTATTCTCACCTCCTTAGCAATTGATTTCAACTATTTAATAAGAATTTGAACTCAGCTACCCCGACAGAAAAGGCTTATTATAGCCACAATGCCAGTGGCGCTAATTATCTAACTTTATTTCGACACGCAGTCGTTATATTCCTTCTGTGAATATATTATATAATCATTTGTTATATTTGGACTAATGCTGCCCATCATTTCAGAAGCACGTTAAAAGCCTGTTGACTTTAATTTATCAACATGCTTTTTAATGTAGTGGTTTGATTTAGCAACCGGTATTATACCCCTATCCCCAGCCATAATCCTCCTTGATATACTACGAAGCATACGACCCAGGCCAATACCAGTGTATATCCCACCATAAACGCCGGCCACTTCCAACCGTTGGTCTCCCGTTTTAATACCCCCACAGTAGCCATACAAGGTACATATATTAGAATAAATAGCATTAAAACATAGGCCGACAGAGGAGTGTATCCCGACTGTTCTCTGGCTTGGTCCGCAAAGCTTTTGACACTTCCTTCTTCTTCATCTGCGAGTGCCTCGCTGTCTTCAATACTGTAAAGGGTTCCCATTGTACTAACTACAACCTCTTTGGCTGCAAAACCTGCCACCAGAGCCACCCCAGTTCTCCAATCAAATCCCAGAGGTGCAATTATCGGTTCAATAGCGTGTCCCACCTGCCCTGCATAACTCTGTTCCATCTGCAGCGATGGGCTGGCAATTTTATTGCCCTGGGCATCAACCATGGGAAAGGTGAAAAGCATCCATAAAACAATCGATGCCGCCAATATAATGGTTCCGGCTTTTTTAAGGTAAAGCCAGGAACGTTCCCACATATGAATTAAAACACTCTTTAGGGTAGGAAGACGGTAAGCAGGCAGTTCCATTACAAATGGCTCCGATTCACCTGGCAAAACCCATTTTTTTAGAACTTTAGCCATCATAAGGGCTAGAATAATGCCTATCAAATAAATGGAGAACAGCACATTGCCGGCCACACTTTCATGGAAAAATGCCGCAATTAACAGCGTATATACCGGCAAACGCGCCCCACAGCTCATCAAAGGTGACACCAGCATGGTGACTAACCTATCCCGGTTGTTTTCCAGGGTACGAGTAGCCAAAATCGCCGGTATGGTACAGCCAAAACCAATCAGCATAGGTATAAAAGACTTACCATGCAGTCCTACCCGATGCATTATTTTATCCATTACAAAGGCTGCCCGAGACATATAACCAGTATCTTCCAAAAAAGCAATGCCCATGAATAATAATATAATGTTGGGCAGGAAAATCACTACCCCACCTACACCGCCAATAATGCCATCAACTATTAATGACTGAACCAGCCCTTCTGTCATATGATTTGAAATCCATTCTCCCAGCACAGTAAATCCGCTGTCAATCCACTCCATGGGCGGACTGCCGATAGTAAATGTCAACTGAAATAAAAGCCACATGATGCCAAGAAATATCGGTAATCCCAACACTCTATTGAGGAGTATTTTATCGATTTTCTCGGTTATTGAAATTCTATCCTCCTGAGTATAAGTAAGTGCTTCCTGACAGGCTCCGCGGATAAATGCATAACGCCCATCAACTACAAGCAATTCTGGATCTTCCCCAACTATTTTCCTGAGATGATCCTGGCTCTTTTCTACCTGTTCCAGAATCTTTTCAGACCCCCTCAAGGACTCTATTTTCTTTAACACATCTTTATCATTTTCAATCAGCTTTAGGGCCAGCCAGCGATTTAAATAATCGCTGGTCTCACTTAATAGGCTATCAACGCAGGGAGCTGCCTCTATTGCTGCTGTAGACTTGCCTGCAATAAGTCCTTGTACATTGCTTATCTCTTCCTCAAGTTCATTACTGTACCTTACCTGTTTCTCAGGTATTTCAGATCGACCAGAAGCAGCCTTTATCACTGCGTCCAGGAGTTCTCTGGTTCCCATGTTTTTGGTCCCTACGGTGCGTACTATTTCCACTCCCAGCAGCTGGGACAAAAGCTGATAGTCAAATGTCATTCCCCTGGCTTCAGCCATGTCAGTCATATTCATGGCAACCACTACCGGCACACCTAGTTCTTTTAATTGAGTCGTGAGATAGAGATTGCGCTCCAAATTGGAGGCATCAACAACATTAACTACTACATCAGGTTTTTCTTCTATGATTACATTGCGGGCCACTACCTCATCCGGTGAATATGCAGTCAGGCTGTATGTACCCGGCAGATCAATCACCTTTATATCATAATCTTTATGTTTTAAACTGCCTTCCTTTCTTTCTACGGTTACCCCGGAATAATTCCCTACATGCTGGCGAGCTCCGGTCATATTGTTAAATATGGTGGTTTTCCCAGAATTAGGGTTGCCCGCCAAAGCAATAGTAATTTCTTGATTCAATGTTCTCCCCTCCCTGTCACGATTATTCTAAAATAATGTTTTCCGCCTCTTCTTTTCTGAGCGAAAGGTGATAGCCCTTAAGCTTAATTTCCACTGGATCACCAAATGGCGCATAACGCTCCATCTCTATCTCGGATCCCGGAACTAAGCCCATATCCAAAATTCTCCTCTTTATAGAGCCAATACCACTAACTTTGGCGACCCTGGCTTTTTGTCCCGGCTCCAAGTCTTTTAAGCTTCTGCCACTCATTAAATATCCCCCTTTGATCTATGCATAATCTCCGCTATATCCAGTTTACTCAATAAATCATTAACCTCACTGCGGGTTAGCCAGCCGGATTTGTTATTGATAATCGTCTAATAATTTTGTCTCCCTACAGTTGTATGTTTATTTATATTCCATTTTTATCCAAGACAAATTCAATAGATTTACCCTCTTTGCTGTTCTGACAGGAGCTGCAGTCCTGCAAACACGATCCACAGCTTCCATCTTTAAATAACCTTTTAATTCGATTGAGGATTATTGCTATTGCTAGCATCCCGGCCAACGTTATAATAAATTCATCCACTATTATTCAACTCCCTTTCAAGTGTAAAAATCTGGGTTCCCCTTTCTCAATGAACGAAATGGAAAATTTTATTAGGTATGCCTAACTTTTTAAACAATTTATCTCGTTAGAAGCAATTAATATTTGGTTCCTAATCGACATACTCCTCAACCAGAATTTTTTGAGCCATACCGCGACCGATGATAACACGACTGTTCAATAAAGATATAATCAAGGGGCCATGTCTGTCATTTCGCACAACACTAACATCTATCCCAGGTATAAAACCCATTGACATTAATCTTTCTCTTACTTTCTCTCCTTCTGCAAGTCTTCTTATTGATGCATTCTTACCAGACGGAAGCATGCTTAACGGTAATATATGACCTATCATTACCAATACACCTCCATATCAATACATATACCGTTGCTGCCTTCAGCCAACTTCCGCTGCCTTGCTCCTATACCGGCAAAATGTTAGCCAAACCTAACATTTTGCCGGTATATAAACCCGAGTAACTCGGGTTGTTTAATCATAATATTGATAATCATTATCATATATCACTTTCTCATATTACTTCGATGCTTGTATTTTGTCAAGAACAAAAATGAAACTGTATCTCCTTTTATTTTTACAGGTCAAAAGACGGCAGGCATATCTCATGAGTAGTTCTAGAAGAAATACAATCCTGCCATCTATGGAACCCGTGCATGAATCATAGTATACGTAAAGAATGCATAGTACTCAGGCAGGTTCAATATGAAGTCAGGAGATTCCACGGTGCACAAACGCTGGTATTCTTCCCTTACCTCAGCCGAAACCTCAGACCGACTATCGTTCCAGCGCATATGCAATAAGTCGATCATTGCGTCACGCAGGTCACTGCTCAAGGGAGCGTTTATACTCCCTACAAAAGTTTGGGCCCGGGCCTGGGATAGCCCGGCCTGGCTGAACCAACTGCGTCCACGCAGGAAGTGCTGGGCCGGGTTCATATGGTTTTTGAACGGTGCTATTCCTGAAGGACTAGCGTTCAACATCGCTTCCAAAAATGGATAACCGGGAAGCAGCATCTGCGATGACCAGGCCATGATGAATACCTTTCCTCCAGGCTTGACCACCCTCACCAGTTGACTCAATAAATCAGTGGTATCCAAAGATCCATATCCAATAAAATCCACACTGGATGCCCAATCAAAGCTATCATCATCCCAAGGCAACTGCTTGACATCACCAACCTGAAACGTGATCCTCTGTCCATGAGGTGTATGGTCGGCTAGACTGCGGGCCTTTTCGATAAATAGCTGGTTTATATCAAGTCCAGTCACATGTCCTTCAGGACCAACTATGGCCGATAACAACCGGGTACCCAGTCCCAGACCGCACCCCACATCTAACCCTTTGCTGTCAGCAGGCAGATCCAGGCTCAGCATTGCAGTTTTGAGTACCGTTTCCCTTAAAGGTTCTGATACTAACAGGTTTTGCATATACCTTGAAACATCGGTATTGGCCATTACAGCACCTCCAGATTCTGCTTATAGTTATTACCAGTATAATAGATAACTCATGGACTGATAAAGGCATTCTTGAGCTTGTTCGCTGCCATATCTGGCCCTGATTAGGTGCAGCATTGCCAAAAAGGGCTGAGACATTTATAATTTTATAAAGTATATTATGTATAATAACCAATAATTAGCAGGGGAGAGCGTTATGTTCAGGCATTTTAAAACTGTATTGATGTTATTGCTATTTGTAATATTTGCTATTAATTCGGCCAGTGCCGCTGAAAATAGTCCTTCCACCATTGAGCTGGATACCGTGCAGGAATATTATGTAAAAGCAAAGGTTTTAGAAATAGAATCCCTCGATGATGGTTCCCCAAACGATAGCATCCCCATGATGCAGGAGCAGTTAGTAAAAGTCGAGATCCTGGATGGCAAATACTCCGGTCAGGTTCTAGATGCCCGTAACACTCTCTCTGGTAGTGCTGGAATCGATATATCTGCACAGGAAGGCGACCAGGTCATTGTTTATATCAGTGAAATGGCACTGACATCAGATACCCAACCTGAAATTGCTGAGATATACGTAGTCGAGAAAGTGCGCAGCAACTCATATAAAATCTTGCTGGGAATCTTTATGGGCCTCCTGGTGCTAATCGGAGGTATACAGGGAGTCAAAGCTCTGGTAGGTCTGGGTTTTACCGGTGCTGGAATATTTCTGGTTTTGCTGCCAGCCCTGGCGGAGGGACGCCCACCACTTTTGGTAACTCTGCCGGTACTGATGGCCGTTACACTGCTTACTATGCTGGTGGTAGCAGGGTTTAGCCGCAAGGCTCTGGCTGCTACTCTGGGCACTGCAGGAGGACTGTTAGTAGCAGGACTGCTGGCAGTTCTTATTGGTGGTGATTTGGCCTCACTGCAAGGATTAGGAACTGAAGAGGAACGTATGCTCCTCTACATTGAAAACATTCACATTAATACCCAGGGCATTCTATTCTCAGGCATATTACTGGGCGCTTTAGGAGCCATTATGGATGTTGCCATGTCCGTGGCTTCAGCAGTAGAGGAAGTTAAGAAAGCTAATCCAACCCTGTCTCCTGTACAGCTTACCCGGGCGGGAATGCAGGTAGGACGAGATGTTATGGGTACCATGGCCAATACCTTGATACTGGCCTATGCAGGTGGAGCCCTGCCCTTTTTGGTACTTTATATTTCATACCAGGCCCCTTTAGTATATTGGCTGAATACTGAATTCATCGCCAGTGAAGTGCTGCGCGCGGTTGCGGGTAGTATTGGCCTGATAGTATCGGTACCTATAACTGCTGCGTTGGCCGGAGCCCTTAGCAGGAAAGATGCTTCCCCTTGAGAGAACTCCTTGCCCGATCATCAACAGGAATAAACATAGAATTGCTTCCTGCATGGCCAGGTTCATACTGCTGTTTATTTGATTGAGCCATTCTGCTCTTTACACATTAAATAAAGATCTTATATTGGTTCTATAATAACCATTGCTGCTTCGGAACACCGCAGGCTGAGATGAAATCCTTGTATATCTATCTCTATTGGATCACCCAGCGGAGCCATCCGTTCCACCAGAAGTTCAGCACCAGGTACCACACCCATATCCAACAGGCGCCTCCGGAGCACTTTATCCTGGGATATGACACTCTTCACTCGCCCCTTCTGGCCAGGTCGCATCGCTGCCAGGGTTAGAGGTTGGCTATCAATGCATGTGAGGACTTCTGGATCTGGTGAGTTTAATCCTCGCAGTTTTTGCTCCATATTCTTAAAAGTCTCTTCGCTTATTATATGTTCCATTCTACAGGCGTCCTGCTCTGCTATAATGGGGGAAACAGACAGTATGCGTTCCAAAAAAGCACTAATCACCTCATGACGATAAGTCACTTCCCTCCCCTTATTTAACCCTTCACAGGTTAAATACACGGGGCTGTATGGCTCCTGCTTTACCAGTCCTTTTTCCTTGAGGTCGCCTATGGCTTGAATTACACTGGGCTTGGCAATATTCAATCTATTGGCAATATCGCTGATCCTTACCCCCTTCTGCTCTTGATCAGAAAGGTCAGTAATGGCCCGCAAGTAATCTTCCAGGGACGGGGAAAGGGATGAGACCAAGTATTTTCACCTCCGTAATATATACTAACTCCGAATAGTCTTTATCCTTCACCTGCGACCGCGGGTTCTAGCTGCTAATGCTCTCCCATCCTCTACTGGGGGTGATTCCAGTAAGCAGCTACAGCCATCGCCTTACCCTGCGCTTATAGTCAGTATAGTCGTTTCCAAATACATCTTCCAGGTATTTTTCTTCTACCGGGATATACAGAACCTGACAAATAATCATGAAAATCAAGGGGAATACAAAGAACCATAATTTCCCAATAAAGATCCCTTCCCCCAGTAGTATTAAGGTAAACCCTAGATACATGGGATTACGGCTAAATCGGAAAGGACCTGAAACACTCAGGGAACACGGCTTCTCATAAGGTTTTACTGTGGTACCGGATTTTTTAAATAGGTAGTCTGACCAGATAGTAATCGTGCTGCCTAATAACACTAGAACAACACCTCCGTAAGAATAAGGTGGATAAATCAATGTTTGGAGATCTATCACCAAATAAGCACCAAGGGCGGCGATGAATAAAATCATAAAGTAGAAAGGTGGATTCATGCGATTAGTCCTCAATTTCATCTATCTACCTCCTAATAACATGGTTATTAATAAATTTGCTCTCCGGTAGTCTTATCCGGTCATAATACCGTTCACCTTTTTATACTCCAACTTTCTTTATTAAATCTGGAAAGGCAATGCTTAACCCTTCCACACATAAGCTTAAAGCAATAATATTAAGACTCTTTTCTCTTATCCAAATCGTAATTAATAGAACCGGGGCCGGGATTAAGATCAGGAAAAAGATCAGACCCTTTCGGAATAGAATATTTAAGGGCTCCGGATGGGCAAGCGTTAATAGTTTTTATGATTTTCTCCGGCTCATCTCCATTGACGTTGACCCAGGGTCGTCTTTCAGGGTCAAATACTGTTCCCAGGCTGCCGAAACAGTTAGTATCATGGGTACATTGGGACGGGTTCCAATAGATCACGATGTCTTTATTGCTATAAGTGATGGGATAATTTTCTTGATTACAATACAAAGGACGGTTGGGGTTGATTCGTATCTGGTAATCCAGGTTGGGTTCAAGTAATTTTTCTTCTCCCAGAACCGCCCGGGCAAAATCGCGGCCGAAATTTCCTGCCTTTTCCAGACCTACCCGGTCAGGGTTAAGCCGCACTCTTAGCCCGGGCATGATCCTCATCCTGAGCATGCGCAGGCGGGCTTCTATATTGGGAACAGCTTCACCACTCCAGCCATAAGAACCAAAAGCAGCTGCTTTTTTGCCTTCACATGCTATTGGTGAAAGCTGGTTTAACAGCGTCCATACCGGGGGCAGAGTATCCTTATTAATGGTAGGAGATCCTATCAAAATTCCATCAGCAGACTGTAAGGCCTTTAATACCTGGTGTTCTGGAGATTCCAGCAGGTTATATTGTTTTAGATCAATATCGCCACTCTCACTAATTCCTTCAGCTATCTTCTGTGCCAGAAGTTCAGTATAACCATAAGCAGTTACATAAGCCATAACGATTTGGGGTCGTTCATTCCCCAAAGGTTCAGGTGCAGCCCACTGCCTGTACAGCTCCATATAAGCGCTGACATTTGTTCTGATTACTGGTCCGTGGCCCGGGCAGATCATAGTAATTTCATATCTGACTAATTTATCCAGAGCCCTTATCACATATGGTTTAAAGGGCCCCATAATATTGTCAAAGTAATACTTGTAGGCCGGAATAAAGTCTCCTTCTATTAGATCGTTAAATATTCTATCATCAGCATAATGACTGCCGAAAGAATCGCCACTGAATAAAATCATATCTTCCTTTAGATAGGTATAAACATTATCCGGCCAATGCAGCAGCATGGCGCTGATAAATTTCAGTGTTTTTCCTCCCAGGTCCAGTTCCAAACCTTTGCGAATGATTTCACGGTCATAGCTTTGATTGCATATTTCCTGCAGGAAATCCATGGCGGTACCGCTGCCCACTATCTTTACCCCTGGTATTAGCTGAAGCAGTTTTGCTACTGAACCCGAGTGATCGGGTTCGGTATGATTAATTATTAAATATTTGATCTCGGATAAATCAGCTACACTTCTAATATTTTCAATATATTCATCCCAGAATCTTTCCTTCACGGTATCTACCAAGGCTATTCCGTTCCTGCCCTTAATAAGATAAGCACCATAACTGGTGCCAAATTCAGTTTCCATAACTATGTCGAAGACCTGCAAGTCAGGATCCTGAACACCAACCCAATAAACTCCCTCAACGATTTTGACCACGGCCATAATTGGTACCCCCTTATATTTCTTATACCTCTATTTACATAATTATACAATGAGTAATGGATTCAAACCAGGTGATGATTTCTCCTCCGGTATTGCATGGCACTCATAAAAACAGATATTAAGCGTGTCCTTTTTAAACTCCTCAAGCGGTGTTTCCCTTAAACCGAAATAAACTAGATATTTTATAAATACTCGTCATTTGTCCTAGTATTTGGAATAATTATAGTGTATAATTGTCATATTCAGGACTATTTGCCCATTTTGTTTCAAAGGAGGCCTATATCAATATTGAATCAGTCCCCTTTATTCGATCGTCATTATAACTGCCCGGTCTGCAGCAAGCAATTCACATCCATGAGTGTGCGCAGCTCTGCTGTAAATGCAGCAGAAGTAGAATCAGATCGGCACATTATTTATCGGGGCCCAAGCCCGCTACACTATACTATCACAGTATGTCCCTCCTGCCTGTATGCAGCACCATACAGCAAGTTTGAGCAGCCACTGCCAGACCATATATGTCAGAAAATACTGGCAAGCAATAAAAACCACAATAACCTGCCGGTTTTTGGGGGAATTCGGGATTTGAGCTTAAGCCTGCTGACTTTTAACCTTTCCATAGAATCAGCTCGGATGAAAGAACTGCCTTCAAGTCAAGTGGCAGGGCTAATACTGAGTATGGCCTGGATTGCACGTGAATCTGGCCTTGACGATATTGAACAACGGTGCCTTAACCAGGCCCTGGAATGTTATATTGATGCCTATACCAGGGAAGCAGAAGGAAAACTCTCCGACGTACAGCTGGCTTATATTATTGGCGATATTCAACGTCGCACGGGCCACTATCATGAAGCAGTTGTCTGGCTTAATCAGGCTCTTAACAGTAAAAATATAAAAACTTATCCTAATATAGAAAAACAGGCCCGAGATGTCTGGGCGCTGATCCGTGAAGAAGTATAATAAATGTATTAATAACTAATCCATATTGTATGATATAATTTACCATTCCTCCTCTATCACTGCTGGTCCTACAAGCCATATATGAGGTAGGGCAGCATCTAGAGGAGAAGTTGAACAAGATATCCTGCCAGCGCTGCTAATTAAGGAGTTCCTTATTATACTCAGAAGAAGATATGGATAAAGGCTGCAATAATAAAAAAGCTGATTCATCATCATATCTTGATATATCTCATAATTTGAAATAATAGTCCCCCTCTTGGCTTACATATCCTAACCTGATTAGCCTCTGCAAATGCTTATATACTCCTTGTTTATTAAAAAAGCTTCTGTATGCTGAGATAATATCAGGAGCAAAGTCGAGTTTTGGGAAAAGGAAAGTATGCTCTAGAGCCAAATGCTCTAGAGTGGCAGGGCCCTTCAGGGACTTAAGAATTTTTTCTTCTTTTCTCAAAATTCGATCCCGGCAAGCCAGGAATTTCACTTTCAAATCCCCCTCCACCACGCCATTATGCCCACCGATTACCAGTCTGGGCCGTAAATCCATACACTTCTGGATAGAATCCAGATAATCGTCCACATCACTGCAGTGATGAGCGTACCAGGGGCCAACCGCACTTAGTTCTATATCTGCACTGAAAAGTATCTCCTTTTCTTCCTCGAAAAACGAACAGTGGCCTGGGGTATGACCCGGCGTATGGATGACTCTTAACTTCACCTGACCAAAATCCAGGATTTCTTCATCCTTTAATTCACGCTGCACCGACCTGTCCTCAAGATGATAAGCATCAACCAGAAGCCGTCCCAACTCCTCACAATCATATAGATGAAATCCATACATCTGCCAATATACATCTACAGATCTAATAGCTGGCGCATCCAATCCGTGGCACCATATTGGCACCGGCCCTAAGTCCCCGGTGTTAAGAGTATGGTCGAGATGGAAGTGGGTGTTGATAAGAATATCCACTCCCTGGTCCCTCAGTTTAGCGGCCAGGTCCGGCCCGCAGCTGCTGTCTAATAAAACCCGGATCTGGTCATCTATTAATACACAGGTACAATAAGGGAAATTACCCTGTTTGGGTACATTTACTAGCTTGATATTGCGATCGATAGGAATAAACATCTAGACCCCCCCATAGTTAGTTTTTGCGAATGCTCAGATCGTTCTGCTTAATATTATATAACCTGGCAATTTACCCTAACTGGCATTTTCCTGCCTATTATACAGTCTTTTGGGCGATAGGTTGGGCTTCCTTCCTAACCTGCTGATCTGATGATTCAAAAACCTTATCGGTAAATTGTAAAACGAAGTGTCGTTTATAGAAAAAAGAGAGTCCCACAGGGA
>JAENYG010000037.1:22085-25979 GCA_016841875.1 Syntrophomonas sp. | reverse complement strand
AAATTCTTGCGAGTACCTTTTTCGATGCATTTTGCCCCCTCCTGTTTTAAAGGTAGCAGATTAAGATACTTTGTCCAAGTCGGTTAGGGGGCTAATTAGATACCAATCTAATTAAGATAACAACAATTTCAACTATATACCTTCACACATCAGGACATTAACCTGCACGCTTTCTTTAATGACTAAAAAATATCAACATCCTTTATTCAAAAAATATTTCGTTTTTTAGATTTATGGTATTTTTATACATAACCATTATATTTATCATAGATCAGCAAAATATTTCATAATTAATTACTTAACAGAATTAATCAGGCATTTTTCCCCCCCCGTGACTGACTTGTGACTCGTGCCTGTTATTATTATTATGACAAGCTGATGGCTGGAATGTTTTTATACAATCAGCACATACTGGAAAGGAGGTACATATTATGGCTTTCGAAATAAGAGGGTCAGCCCGTAATAACCGGTCATCAGATTTCGTAGTCAGAATTAAATCCAACGATAATGGAACTTTTCAGGGAAATGTTGAAAATATCCAGTCTGGACAGGTCCAGGTTTTCAGGAGTTTTTGGGAGATGTGTTCCTTGATTCAACAGAAACTTGATGAACACGCTTTCCCACAGAAAGCAGTAGAATTTCGTTCCTGGAAGGAGGGAGCTGACTTCACTGGAGTATAGGAGGTAAGCAGTATGGCACCTGATAAACCATCTGCTCAACCGAATGGCACCACGTTTTTGATACGGGTGCAGTTCCGGCAGAATGCAACCTGGCAGGGGCGCATCGAATGGCTGGAAGGCAAAAAAACCAGGCCTTTCCGCAGCCTGTTGGAGATGAGTCAGCTGATGCAGGAAGCATGGGAAGAAACAGCGGGTATTGAACCCGGTAAGGAATTCGCCAGCTGGGACGAAAAGGATGAGGTTTCTTAATAGAAACCGTACATTGCGGTTAAGCAGCCGCTCAAGCTTATACTTATTTAAGAGGAGGTACAATAGATGAAACTCAAGAGAGCTTCAAAGTTTTCCCTTTTAGCAGTTGTTATGATAGTGATGTTTTTACTGATGAGCTGCAGTTCTGCTTTTGCAATCTGTGCTGGAAACTGTGATGGACCTGTGTGGATAAGCGATCAAGGTTCATCAGACACAACCACAGCCGTATCCGTAACCAAGGATGTAACCGGTTCTCAAGAAGATTTGGAATTCACTTTTAAAATAAGCCAATCAGGAGATCAAATTGGTGATCCTTTCTATTTAAAAGATGGTGATACTGAAACAGTTACAGGTCTGGAAGCTGGTGACTACACATTAACTGAAACTGTTACCCAGGATGCTGATAGTGTTTCTTATGACCCCGGCCAGGATTTCAGCGTTAAAAATACGGTTTCAGAATTTTGGGCATCCGCAAGCTTTTACAACGTTATTCCAGAAACTATCGAAGATTTTGTTTATACCGATAAAAGCTGGGAATTATTATACAGCGCAGATGGTGCAGGTGATCCCTCAAGTTGGAGCCAATACAATAATGAAGGTGGAAGCATTGACTCATCCTCATATACAGCCAGTTATACTTTTACCGGGGATGAACCTGATGGATATTACGCCATAGGATTCTATTACAGTATTATATGCAGCTTTTGTAATTATCAAGGAGATCACTCAGCATTCAGTACTCCAGTTGAATACCATGGACCGGCTGCTATCGAAGTAACCAACACTTTTAGAAGCAGCGATGAGGGTGGAAAACTCCATATAAAGAAAATAGTAAGGGGCGACGGGGAAAATGGTCCTTACGCTGTAAGCCTTTGCCCGACAGATAATAATGGAGACAATGATGATGTTATTGTTGCCTCTGCTAGAATTATTTCTAATGGATGTACTTACCTGGAAGTAAACGAAGGCTTAAACGTTTTTGATCTGGCCGAATACGATCTGCAGGGACAGTATGATGTTTACGAAGATCAATTTAACGAAAATCATCAAGGCTACCTGGTATTCCTGGCTGACTCTGACTGGGAATATGATGAAGATAGTCCTATTGCCGGCGAAGGGGTAGAAGGATTCGAAGTCCCAGATGAAACAACTCCGGTTGATATCGATTCCGATGAAGATACTTATCTGGTAATAGTTAATCAATTTGATTCCGATGATCCCGACGATGACTATGGAAAACTTTATATTAAGAAAATAGTAAAAGGCGACTATCCCAGAAATGGTGAATATGAGATAGTAGTAAGCAATGGTGAAGTATCCAAAGATTTAACCATTGAGAGAGGAACTCAGTCCTTCTCACTGGAAGATTTTTATGAAGGTTCATATTATGTATCTGAAACCGAGCCAGATTACAGTAAGTTTAAATGGAGTAAAATTTATCTAACTGGTTCAGATTATGAGTATGATAGTGAGGACGAAATCACCAGCGAGGATGCCATTGCCATTGACCCTTATGAGAACACTTATCTGGTAGTAGTAAATCAATTTAGAACCAGTGATTCCGGTGATGATCCTGGTGATGATCCCAGCGATAACCCTGGTGACACACCTGGTGATACACCTGATGAGCCAGTAGTAGTACCGTCTGCAGAGCCGACACAACCTGCACCGGAAATAATTACCGTTCCCGAGCCGGCTCCCGAACTGCCCAAAACTGGTGCACCAGTGGCTGTAGGACTGGGACTTATTCTGGCAGCAGGCGGACTTGCAATCAGGAGAATCAAAAAATAGTTTCTTTATCCAAAAAATGATAATTAAATGATTTACATGAAGCCGGGGTCTGATCCCGGCTTCTCTTTTGCAACACCCTGCCTTTGATATCAATCCCTTGCTGCATCGAACAGTAAATCAGCAGCGGAAAATGACACCCCTTTTTTCTGGCCGCGAATGCCTTCATTAGAGTATATTGGAGGATGATAAACGCTGATATCTTTGACTATTTAGTGGCTTGCGGCTTGCCGACTTTTCTTGTTTGTATCATCGCCTCTTATTATCAATCAGTTGCATTTTTGTTTATAAACAGCTTGTCTTGATCTTCCTGGTTTGCTTCGATTAATAGTTTTTAAAAATATTTTTATTTTTTTGTATTTTGTAATTGATTTGTAACTCCTCTTGATTATTATTTGATTAAGCTGATGCCTGTATTTATTCTGTAATCAGCAGCTACCTGGAAGGAGGGAACTGAATTAACACCTGAATTTAGGAGGTAAGCAGGATGGCACAATCGGAAAAACCATCCGCTCAACCGATCGGCACAGCGTTTTTAGTCCGCGTGCAGTTTCGGCAGAACGCGACCTGGCAGGGACGCATCGAGTGGTTGGAAGGGAATAAATCCAGACCCTTCCGCAGTCTTTTGGAGATGGCCCAGCTTATGCAAGAAGCATGGAGAGAAACCTTTGGGATCGAATCCGGGGATGAATTTGCAGGCTGGAATGAAAAAGATGAGGTTTCATAAAATCGGAATGTAAAACAGAGATTCAAACAACAGATAGATAAGAGGAGGTACAAAAATGAGAATACAGAAATCCCGTAAATACATGTTAACATTTGCTCTGATACTGTCAATATGCCTTATATTTAGTGTTAGTTTTGCTTCGGCAATGCCCGGCAACGGCCAGAACCAGAACCAGGGCGGCAGCAATGATAACGGTAATAATGGCAACAATGGCAACAACCAAAACCAAAACCAAAACCAAAACCAGAACCAGAACCAGGGCGGCAGCAATGATAACAACGGTGGCGCCGGTAATGGAAATAATGGCAACAATGGTTTCAGCAATGATAACAATGGTGACGGTAACGGCAACAACGGCAATAACGGCAACAACGGCAATAACGGCAATAACGGCAATAACGGCAACAACGGCAATAACGGCAATAACGGCAATAACGGCAATAACGGCAA
>JAENYG010000037.1:0-21985 GCA_016841875.1 Syntrophomonas sp. | reverse complement strand
ATAACGGCAACAACGGCAATAACGGCAATAACGGCAATAACGGCAATAACGGCAACAACGGCTGCAATGGCTGTAATGGCTGTAATGGCTGTAATGGCGGTGATAATGACCCAGGCTTTGATTGTTCAGATTTTTTCCTGGTGGGCGATTTCGGATATGGTGAAGAAATACCCGGGAACCTTTATATCTATAAGGTGGCAGTAAATGAACCTGATGCTGCACCTGAATATACAGTAAATATTCTGCAGAACAATGAAATCGTTGCTTCACTCCATCCGGCAGCAGGACCTGATGGTACTGCCGGAGAAGGCGAAGTATTTGAGGGTAATGGCACCTACACTATTGAAGAAGAAGAAGTTGCAGGAGCCACAGCTTATTATGACCAGGGACCATATACTATTGCATCCGGCTATGATTCAATCTGGGCTCAGGTATCCTATAATGAGTTTCTCGAAGACCTGCCCTTTTTGCCTACTACTGTTAGTTGGACCTTATATAAAGACGGCAATGAAATTGATAATGGTACGACAGCTCTGGATACTCCAGTCACCTACGATGATCCAGAAGCAGGAACCTATAAATTTGTGTTCTCCTGTTCACTGTTTAACATAAGCAGCCTGTGCGGCAATTGTGACAGCAGCTGCGGTGAACTGACCCAGGAAATTGAAATAGTATCTTCTGGACCAGTAAATATGGATGCAACTATAACCAATACCTTCGGGGATGATGAAAGTACCGACGATGGCGATAATGGTGACAGTGATGAAGGTACCGATAAAGATAATAATGACGGCAGTGATGAAGATACTGGCGATGACAATAATGGCAGCGACCACGATGGTTATGATTATCGGCAACATACCGATAACGAGGACGATACCGAAATTATGAGCACTCCTGAAGAACAGCCGGTACTGGTTGCTGCTCCAACTCCTGAGCCGACAGTACCAGAGATCATTACAGTTCCTGAACCGACTCCCGAACTGCCCAAGACCGGTGCAGCACCAATTGCAAGTGGAATCGGACTTATACTGGCAGCAGGCGGATTGGCACTCAGAAAAATCGAAAAATAATCTATATTACTAAAGATGGGATAAAATTTATCTGATCACCTGTATAAGAAGCCGGGGTAATACCCCCGGCTTCTTACTTTCCTATACTTTTGCAGCTAGACAAGTTTTTAATGTATACTAGATCTATTTTTCCCTATATATTCAACAAATTTATACCATTTTATGCTAAAATATAGCAGAATTGTTTATATAGTTTTTCCTGTCTTCTTTTAGTCTGCCCTCCAATAACTGCAGTATTTCGTTTGGAGTTGATAATTAATGAGCAGCATTTATCCCGTTCACAATAATATTAAGGAAGATTCTCTGGTGATATACACTCTGGGTCAATTCATCGTACGCAGAGGGGATAGAATCATCTCCTCTGAGGCCAAACGTTCCTACAAACTATGGGAATTTTTCAAATTCATCATCAGCAATCGCGGTAGAAGTGTGCACGGAGATACCATAATCGAAAGTTTGTGGCCGGAACAAGACTATAACGACAGCCGAAATTCCCTGCATTCGATGATATATCGCCTGAGACAGCTTATCGACAATAACTGTAATACTACTGAGGAATCTTCAATCAGATTTTCTGCAGGAACTTACTCCTGGAACGAAAATACTGACTGCTGGCTGGACTCCGTTTATTTCGAGAAGCTATATGAAGCTGCCCGGCACATCAGCCGCAGTGACCCGAAGCAGGCGATAGAGTTATACATGGGAGCTGTAGACATGTACCGGGGCGATTACCTGCCGGAACTCACGTATACTGAATGGACTATCCCCTTGAGAAATTACTATCATCGGCTCTATGTGAGTGCCGTTCAGGAAGTGGTCAACCTTCTTGAAAGCAGCGGTAGTTACGAGAAAGTTATCGAAGTGTGTGAAAAGGCGATCCAACTCGAGTTTTACAAGGAAGAAATCCATGCTGCTTATCTTCTCGCCCTCATAAAGACTGGCAGTATTACCCAGGCCCGTTCTCATCTGGAATATGCATCTTCAGTTTTTCAAAAAGAGATGGGCATCGATCTAAAAAGTGTTATGCCTAAAGTCTCACTACTACCCGAAATCGAGAATAGTGATATCGACCCGGACCTGGCAATCATACAGCAGCATCTGGATAAAGCTATAGAACCTCCAGGATGTATGCTGTGCAGTCCTGAGGTTTTTCGCTTCCTATATAAAACTGAATTGAGGCGTTCCGAACGCAGCGGTCAAC
Organism: Syntrophomonas sp.; assembly: GCA_016841875.1. Taxonomy (GTDB): domain Bacteria; phylum Bacillota; class Syntrophomonadia; order Syntrophomonadales; family Syntrophomonadaceae; genus JAAYJK01. The sequence goes on along the minus strand of JAENYG010000037.1, from coordinate 19,711 downwards.
CGGTGTTTCTAGCTATGTTTGTCCTGGAACTGGATTCCAGTAATAAAGCTGCTGATCCCAGGGAATGTATGAACCTGCTGCATCGTACCCTGACCATAAACCTGCGCCGAGGTGATGTGGTTTGCCGCTGGAACGACCAACAATACCTGCTCCTATTAACTGGACTGGATGCCGATCAGGCTGTCAAAGCCATTAATCGTATTCAGAAATCATTTGATTCTCACTGTAAATTGCCGGCTAAACTTATAAATGAGGTTAAACCCATCATCCTGACCAACCTTTAGTTAAATCTTCATCTCATCTATATTTTCCTATCATCTTAGGTATGTTTTCCCCTGTTAGTTTACTTTGACTATTCGTATTCATCCTTTTGGTCTATGTTTTTAAATTATATATACTCGTGACTGAGTTGTGATTACCCTAATCTATACTTATAGATAGACAAGACTCCTAATCTAGCCTTATCGAGCTAAAAACTTTCATCTTATAGTGCTGGCCGAGGATTGGTATTAACTGCAACAGGTTCACAAACCATCTATTATTATCTGATCCGCTACTCGAGGCCATAGGGAGGTGTGCGATGGACAAAGATGAAATGTCTCGTAGCCAAGGATCAACATTCCTAATTAAGGTGTACTTCCGCCAGAACAATACCTGGCAGGGTAGAATCGAATGGTTGGAGATCGGTAAATCCTTATCGTTCAGGAGTCTTCTCGAAATGTTGAGGCTCATGCAGGAAGCCAGTGAAACATCAACTTTCCCAGTGGAAACGAACTTCAGACAATGGATAGATAAAGAAGACGTCTCATAAGTATGGGGACAAGAGTATTTTGATAGGAGGTCGATTTATGAAGAAAATTAAAACATCCAGCAGGTTTTCGCTAATAGCAGTCTTCATCATAACCATGATGTTGATGGCAGCCTTTTTGCCAGGTACCCTTCAAGCAGGAACCTCAACAGGGATTTGGACCACTAACTCTGACGGATCTGCCCAGAACCTCATGCAATACGACTTTTGGGAAGATGTATATGTGCAGGGTGGTAATCTTGCTGCAGAGTCATATTATATCCGAGTAACTAATACTAGCGGTAGCGATATTATAGCAGAGAGCTCAACTGCGGTTATACATACAGGTTCTGGTGAATTTGGCCCTGAACAGTTGCCTTCTCTTCTGCCAGACTTTTCACTCGAAGCCGGTATTTACAAAGTCTGGATCTGCCCAGACAATGGATTTGCACCAAGTGATAGTAAAACTGATAACTTTACAGTAAATTATAGTGGCTCATCTGAAGATTACACAGCCAACCTCACCATTGAAAAAACATTTGACGAAGATGTTGACTGGCCTACGGGTGGTTTTCAGTTTGAACTAACCGATCCTACCGGTGCCACACAAACTCTAGATATAACCGCAGACAATAATCCATTAGTATTCAACGATATTCAACCTGGTGAATATATCCTGGAGGAACTATCTCTTCCTTCTGATTGGTCATTTGAAGACTTTGATATTACCGGGGCTGAAAATGTATCTGAGGATACTGATAACCGCACCATTACTTTCACAATTCCAGAACCTGCTGGAGCTGATGTTGACGTAGCGGTTACTATTGAAAACGAGTATTACGACAATGGAGAATATGAAGCAACATTGACGATAATCAAAGAAATAGATCCTGAAGATGCAGGTATTCCAGGTAATGGGTTCCTGCTAAGTATATTCGAAGAGGAAGATTACCCAACTGACGCTTATTTTGCTGGTATGATAACCTCTGCTGGCACATACATTAACCAGATGTCTGTTTCTCCTTCAACTATGTACATCATAACTGAAGATATCCCTGCTGGCTGGGAAAAATCCTTCTCGGTTGAGGGTACAGGTATTTGTGAAGGTGATGGCTGGGATGTGGATGATAATGGCAACCTGCAGGTATGGATAGCAGATAATTCATTCCGTGATGTAAGTGTAGTCGTTACCATTACCAATACCTATGAAGAAGAAAACAGCGGAAATGAGGTAACTATAAGTAAATTCCTCAAGGAAGGTTCAGATCCTTCGACCCAGGATTCTTTCGAAGTAGAACTCTTGAAATGGAATGAACAAAACAGCGAGTGGGACCTGTACGATAGCGGTAACGCATTCGATAACCCCATTAATCTCTATATAGGGCTCAATAACCAGGTAACCCTGTATGACCTTCCGCTGGGAGACTACAAGATTGTAGAAAATGATTCTCATTTTGTAGACTTTTATTTCGATGGTCAATACACAGACACCTGCGAGTTTACCATTGATACAACAACAGGGATCAATGGAGAATCTGCCGGTGATGATGGTATTCAAACAATCGGTGTTTACATCTACAATCAATTTAATGAAGATGAGCCAGATAATCCCGAACTGATAGTCAAAAAGAGGATTGGCTCCGGAACCTCAACCCAGAAGTATTACACGGCTGAGTTGCAGAAATGGGAATGTCCCTACTTGCAAACATCAGCCTTAGTTGCAGCTGACGAAACTATTGTCGGCGAGTGCGGCTGGGTAACCGTAGACAGTTTTGAAATAGCTGTTAGTGAACCATGGTCGAAGACTTTATCAGATCTGTACAAAGAGTACGGCTACGGTGAATTCAGGGTCATTGAGACTGGAACGGATGAGATAAGCAATTGGAAATCACTGAGCTATGCGGTAGATGATGAAACTGTTGATGAAGCAGGCTTCTGGGTATATGGCGAAGAGAATGATGACATTGTTGTTGTAGTTACCAATAATTTCAAGAGCGGTGGTGGTGGCGATAGTGACACCTGGCCGCAGCTGACCATTGAAAAAGAAATCGGTGAAGGAACAGCCACTCAGGATACTTTCACCGTAGAACTTCAGAAACTGGTTGATGAGGATTGGTCGACCGTAGCCACTTTCAACATTGCACCTGATAATAGTAAAACCGTATATATGAAACAATACGGAGCAGGCACCTATCGGGTAGTAGAAATCACCGATGGAATTGACAACTTTGACTCCGTCTCCTACTCGGTGAGCGGTGATACCACTGGAGATGAATACCAATTTAAAGTGGTTAAGAATGGCAGAAACTCTGAGGTATTAGTAACTAATAACTTTGAAGATGAAGAGGAAGAGGAAGAAGTTATTATCGAAGAGACCGAACCTGCAGAACCAATAATCGTTCCTGAACCAGCTCCCGAACTGCCTAAGACTGGTGCAGCACCGATCGCAGCAGGACTTGGTCTAATATTGGCAGCAGGCGGACTGGCAATCAGGAGGATTAAGAAATAGTATTAGAACATCACTAAATAGTGCAGCGGAGAATTAAAATTCTCCGCTGCCATAACAAATCAAAACAAGCTACACATCTGATTACGATCACCTTTAAACAGCGGGCTTATTTTCCCGCTGTTTTATTTTAGATAAAATCTCTTAAGGTTTTTCTTTCCTTTTATCTTGCTAGGCAGGCTATATGTTTGCGACAATAGAAGGTGTATTCACTAATTATTTATAGAGGAGACTAGAATGGAAACTAATAAATCAAAAATCCCCAACAAGCGGAAATTGATATCGATTTTAGCTGCTTTGTTCATAGTGGGCGGCATTATTCTGGTTGCCTTTCCTTACCTGCAGGGTATGTATTATGAAGTAATAAAGGCACCTAACGCTATAGAAGAAACTGCCGTAAATGATAATGCATCTAAAGAAGCAGATACTGCTTTAGATGAAGTGGAATCCGAACCAGCCGAATCTGCTCAACCTTCTAATTCTTCCTATCAGCAGTCGGGTACAACCGCTTCTACTTATGGAGGTCAGGGAACGCTGCCGGTGGGTTCTACCGGAGTATTGGAGATACCTAAGTTAGGACTGAAATTAAATGTATTATATGGGATTACTGATGGGGTGCTTAAACAAGGTATTGGCTTCTACCCTCAGAGCGATGACCCCAGCACTGGTAATGTCTGCATTGCCGGTCATCGTAATGCCTACGGCTCCCCCTTCTGGCACCTGGACAAATTGATGCCCGGTGATTCTATTATTCTGTATTATAATAATAACTCTTATCATTATAAGGTTGCCCTAAATTATATCACCGATAATAAGGACTGGAGCATAATAAACCCTACCGAAAAGCCTGCTATTACATTGACTACCTGTGACCCTAAAATAAGACCCGCAAATGGTATATATAACCGTCTGGTTATAAGAGGCTATACAAATTAGATGACACTGTGGGGGTTCTGATTGTCATCTTTTTGGGAGGTCATTGAGGAGAATTCTATTGTTCAAAGCGATATTTATACGTGGTAAAACGCAAGAAATGGTCAGGAGAATGCTTCCCCTGACCATTCATATAAATAAAAAGCTTATAAATCGCTCAAAGAATCAAGGGCCAGACTGCTTATATTAACTTCTATGGAGCTTACGGTATCATTGATGCTGCTTATACTCCCCTCAATTTCACCTATACTGCTATCCAGGGATTCCATATCTTTTTTTATCACTATAAACTGATTTTCCATGCTGGTCAGCCTCTGATCCAGGTTTTTGATCTCACTTAATATTTGGTTAAACAGCTCGGCAACTTTTTCATTATCACTCATTATCATACACCTCTTTCTGGATAGACATCCGTCTGGGTTAGGAACTATAATATAACAGTCGTTGTTCCAAATTCTTATACCTATAATCTATTTATCCTTTTTTCTGTATTTTAGCCCAGGTATCCCTCAGCGGCACGATCCGGTTAAAGACCAGCGCACCTGGCCTGGTGTCTGGATCAACCACAAAATACCCCTGCCGCAGAAACTGGAAGCGCTCCCCTGACACTGAAGCTTCCATGCCCGATTCAAGCATACAATTGCTTATGACGCTTAATGAATCCGGATTGAGTTTCTGGGTAAAATCACGGCCATCATCATCATTATCAGGGTTTTCCGGGGAAAATAAATGCCCATACAAACGCACTTCTGCCGATACTGCATGACTGGCTGAGACCCAATGTAGAGTACCTTTAACTTTCCTGCCAGCTGCAGACCCGCCGCTTTTAGTATCCGGGTCGTAAGTGCAGCGCAGCTCTATAATTTCATCAGTTTCATTATTTTTTATTACTTCTTCACATTTGATAATATATGCGCCCTTTAATCGGACTTCCTTACCCGGGGCTAATCGGAAAAACTTTCGGGGCGGGTCTTCCATAAAATCATCCTGTTCAATATATAGTTCTCTGGCAAAAGGTATCATCCGGGTACCACTCTCGGGCGTTTCCGGATTATTGTCTATTTCCAGCCATTCCATCTGACCTTCAGGATAGTTCTCTATAACTACTTTCAAGGGCTGCAATACTGCCATAACGCGAGATGCCCGTCGGTTAAGATCTTCACGAATACAGTATTCTAATAATGCTATATCTACGGTGCTGTCCCTCTTGGCTACTCCAATCCGGTCACAGAAATCTCTTATGGCTTCCGGGGTATATCCCCGGCGTCTTAAGCCGGATATGGTAGGCATTCGGGGATCATCCCACCCCTTTACATATCCCTGTTCTACCAGAGCCCGTAGTTTTCTTTTACTCATTACGGTATAGTTAAGATTCAACCTGGCAAATTCATACTGGTGCGGCTCAAATTCTGTTTTAACATTTTCTATAAACCAGTCATAAAGCGGGCGGTGGTCAGCAAATTCCAGGGTACATATCGAATGAGTAATAGCCTCCATAGCATCAGAAAGCGGATGGGCATAATCATACATCGGATAAATCAACCATTTATCTCCCGTCCGATGGTGGGGCTGTTTCAATATTCTGTACAGCACCGGGTCCCGCATGTTTAAATTAGGTGAAGCCATATCGATCTTGGCCCTTAACACCCGTGAACCTTCCGAAAATTCTCCCGCTTTCATGCGTTCAAACAAATCCAGGTTTTCTTCCACTGAACGGTTGCGGTATGGGCTTTCCCGGCCCGGTTCAGTCAAAGTACCGCGGTAGGCCCTGGTTTCTTCTGACGTCAGGTCACAGACGTAAGCTTTACCATCTTTGATAAGCTGCACAGCCCATTCATAAAGCTGTTCAAAGTAATCTGAAGCATAATAAAGACGTTCTTCCCAATCAAATCCCAACCAGCGTACATCTTCCATAATGGAGTCGACAAATTCGACTTCCTCTTTGCTGGGATTGGTATCATCAAAACGCAGATTGCACAAACCGTCATTAGCCTGGGCCAGCCCAAAATTAAGACAGATAGACTTGGCATGTCCTATATGCAGATAACCGTTTGGTTCTGGCGGAAAACGGGTATGTACCCGGCCCTCATTCTTGCCGGCCTTTAAATCTGCCCTGATAATATCTTGAATAAAATTTACTGGTAACTCGGAGTTGGTTTTAGTAGAGTGCTCTTCTTCTCCGCCTCTGTTGGCAGTCGGTACACTATTTTCAAGTGGTCCCATATATGATGTATCCCCCTTTAAAAACTGACTGTTTCCCAACAATCAGTTATGTATTGGCTATAAATTAATATTTAACATTCGAAGCGTTAATTATAAGCATCAACAGTACATTTTCTTATATAATCAAGCTTTAAAGCTAATTTTCGCCTGCAATAACTTGATATTCCACACCTGCTCAAAAAATCCTCCTAATTATTATAAATTTACCGTCGAAGTCTGCAAGTGGGACACGGGGACAGGTTCCTTGTCCCACTTCACTTTTAGGGTGGGACAAGGAACCTGTCCCCGTGTCCCACTTTACATTTGCAGAAAAGATATTTCCCGGGCCATGATGCTGACCCCATTCCCTCTCCGGTTGATTCTTCCCTTTACCAGCAGGGGGGCTTTTTGTTCACCAAATATGAAATCACCATATTTCATATAAACCGGTTCGAAAACACTTACATCTATAAGACCAAATTCATCCGTTAAAGAAAAGAAAACTACTATTTTACCGCTGCGGGTAGGAGGGCGGTGAGGCCGAAAAAGAATTCCTGCTGCCTGCACCTGTTTCCCAGCGGGAAGTTTTTTCACCTCGGTACTGGAATATATCCTTCGTTTATTGAGTTCGCTGCGCAATTCAGCCATAAAGTGATTTCTTATATCCAAACCCAGTATCTCCCGTTCCAGCACCTCTTTTTCCCGGCGGTTAAAGTCAGGTACTTCCCCCGCCTTAAAGCTCTTAAAAAGTACTTGTTCCCGGTTCTTTTTATTCTTTATATATTCCATCCAGGCCGGGAGTTCCATCAGCATCTGCCGGCGATTTTCCTGCAGGGTATCCAGTGCCCCGCATTTGATCAGATTTTCCATAATATCGCGGTTCACTCCGCTGCGTTCCATAAATTCCTGCGGACTTTTAAAAACGTTCCTGGTACGCTCTGCGGCGATGCGCAGCAGAGCATCGCCGCTCATACCTCTAACCTGTTTAAGCCCTACCCTTATGGCGATTTTTTTCTCAGTCTTGAAGTCTGACCCACTGACGTTTACATCCGGGGGCAGAATGGATATCCCTCGGCGGCGAGCTTCGCCGCAGATAATATAAGGGGGATAAAAACCCATCGGCTGGTTATTCAGAATAGCCGCATAATACTCTGCCGGGTAATGTTTAACCATATATGCGGTCTTAAAACTGGTAGTAGCAAATGCAGCAGCATGAGCTTCACAAAATCCATAGCTGGCGTATCCCCGTATGCAGGCAAATATCTCCCGGGCCAGATCACCAGCCACGCCATTCTTTTCCGCCTGTTCCACAAACTCGGCCCCAATTTCCTGCATCACTTTTTCCGAACGAGCATGGGTCATCACTCTTCGTAACCGGTCAGCTTCCCCGGGACTAAATCCAGCGATAGCAGTGGCAATTTCAATAACCTGCTCCTGAAAAAGCACTACCCCGTATGTTTTCTCCAGGATAGGCTTTAGAAGCGGATGCAGATAGCTGATCTCCTCCTGACCATGTCGGCGGGCAATATAGGGTTCTACCATATTCCCTTTAATAGGTCCGGGCCTGATCAGAGCCATACTGGCAACCATATCTTCCATGTGGCTGGCATTAAAATGCGATTGAAGAGCCCTTTGAGCCGGGCTTTCCAGCTGAAAAACCCCTATAGTATCACCCTGGTTTATCATCTCATAGCTGGCCCGATCATTCAGGGGAATAGCTTCATAATTAAATTCTTGCCCCGATTCTTCTATAAAGCGGGCTGCATCACTTATTACTGTCAGGGTACGCAGGGGCAAGAGGTCAAGTTTAGCCAGCCCCAGTTCTTCCACATCATCTTTATCGAATTGCGTTATAATCGGACCCAGGGCGGATCTCTGCAGCGGGGTCAGGTTTATAAGTGGTATATTGCTTATTACTACCCCGCCCAGATGAGTACCTAGAAATCTCGGGAAACCGGCTATCCTCTCACTCACATCCAGCAGCAGCTGGAATCTCTCCTCCTGCAGTGGACTATTTTTTAGTTCCGGCAGGGTAGTTAAGACCTTGCGTATGTTGTCGGCATGAGTATGAGGTAGTTTTTTTGCTATCCTGCTCAGCTCTTCTTCAACAAAACCCAGTGCCTTTCCCAGGTCCCTTATCGCTGAACGGGCCTGGAAGGTATTATAGGTCGCCACCCGGGCCACCCGCTCATCACCATAACGCTGGTAAACATAATCAATCACTTCATCCCGGTAACGGGATTCGAAATCTATATCTATATCTGGCAGCCCTTTTCTTTCCAGACTCATAAAGCGCTCGAATAAAAGCCCCCGCTGAAGAGAATCCACCTCTGATATATAAAGGCAGTACACTACCAGAGAATCAGCAGCCGAACCCCGACCGGCATAACGTATCCCCCGGCTGCGGGCATAGCGGGCTACATCCCATACCACCAGAAAATAATCTGCAAAGCCCAGTTTTTCTATGACTTCAATTTCACTTTCCAGCCGCTCCTTTACCTGCCGGCTTACCTTACCATACCTGCTCTGAGCACCTTCAAAGGCCAGCCTTCTTAACATCCGCACCGGAGCCTCCCCGTTCGTATCACAGTAACAGGGCAGATGGGGCTGCTTACTCTGAAATACCGCTTCACATTCCCCGGCTATACGTACGGTATTTTCCAGGGCCCGAGGGAAGGATGAAAATAATGTTTTCATCTGGGGAATTGATTTTAGATAATTTTCTCCGTTCAAAGGACGCAGGTGATGTATATCCTGCACCCGGGTAAGAGTCCGGATACAGGTCAAAAGATCATGGATTATAAAGTCCTGATGCCGTGCGTAGTGTACGTTGCTGCTGGCAGCCAGTTCTATATCCAGGTATTCCGCCAGTTCCATCAGCCGGTGATTCAAAAAGAAATCCCCTGGCAGGCATCCACCCTGAAGTTCAATATAGAAATCATTCTCACCCAGGATGTTCAGATATTCCTGAGCACGCAGGCAGGCCTCTTCATATTGCCCCTGTAGTATAAGCCGGTTGATTTCACCCTGACGGCAGCCGGATAAGACGATTACCTCCTGCAGCCCTTCCAGGCTTCTAAAAGCTGCCGCTGGCTCACCACGGGGATTATCAACATTTGCCTGGGTCAGAAGCGAACATATAGAAGCATAGCCCCGGGAACTGCGAGCCAGGAGGGTCAGGTGACCCCCGCTCTCCAGGGTAAGTTCCACGCCCTGTATCGGCTTAATACCAGCCTCTCTGGCAGCATTATAGAATTTTACTGCCCCGCAGACATTGTCATGATCGGTAAGCGCCAGGGCAGGCATATCTTGTTCTGCTGCTTTTTTCACCAGTTCCTCAACCGAGCTGGCACCATCCAGAAATGAAAACGGACTGTGCGTATGCAGGTGTACAAAGCTCATCTGTTTCACCTCCATGCGACAGGGGACGGTTCTCGATTTGTCGCATTTTTCCCATTTCGCTTGTGGTAAGTGATATTTACCCCTTAAAATGCGACAAATCGAGAACCGTCCCCTGTCGCACTTTAGTCATATACCCGGTATAAAAGCCACTCTCCGGAAGAAAGATCATTAAATATTTCCCTTACTCCCCCGTCCTGGCAATAAACACGATAGAATACCTTTTCACTCTCACCCTCCCACCAACATCCGGTATCATACCAGGATTCCAGAATGGTTTCCACTCCCACCCTCAGTTGGTTTATTTCTATGGCCATCGGTCTATGCAGGTTTCCGCACTGCACTTTTATCGGTTGAAAATACTTTTCTATCACGCCTTTAGCCCCTAAGTTAGTAAGTTAGTGCCTGACCCCATTAAGTCTCCAGGGATCGAAATAAGCCAATATCTTTTCTCGCCGGACTTCTTCCTGCCCTAGCAGCACCTTCCCTGGAAAACGCTTCTCCAGTTTTTCCATAACTTTTTCTACCCTTATACTGCTGTCATTTCTTTCGCAGGGTAAAAAAGAAAATAAGTCCTGCTCATCCCAGTCGAGAGATAATATATCCGCCAGTATTATTCTGCCCTCTTCCGGAATCTGGGTAAATTCCATCTTGTCCAGCAAGCCTTTAATGGCAACAGCCAGCTCCTCAGCCCTGCAGCCCTGGATTTTCAGCCTGTTTTCATTTCTTATAGTCTGGCCAGCAACCTTTATTTCCAGGCCGACTATCCGGCACCCGGAATTCCTCTTTTCCAGCAGCGTCTGCAGCACCTGGCAGGCTTCCGTGATTTGAATATCAATAAACACCCGGTTAAAGCTGCCTTCATTAAAAACCAGGGGATAAGATATTTCCAGCGGAGGATACAGTCCTAAAACCGGCCTATCATCGATACCCTGGCACTGTCGGGCCAGCCGCATCCCCTTTTCTCCCAGGAGGGATACCAACCGGGTTACCGGTACTCCCTTTAATTCTCCAACTTTAGAAAATCCCGCTCTTTTAAGCTTTTTGCTTTCCTGGACCGTAATAGCGGTAAACTCCTCCAGGGGAATGGAAGCCATAAACTCCTCTTCCCTGCCAGGTAAAACCTCTATAAATTGAGCTTCCCGTCTTATAACACAGAGATACAGCTTTTCTTGCGGCAGCCCGCTCCGCTTAAGGGCATTCTCCGCCACCATACGAGATGATGCCAGTGATATTCTAGCTCGTTGGCCTGTTAGATGATAATTCCTTTTAACTATAGCTCTTAATATATCTAATATTGGTCCGCAGCCGCTGAGATCACAGAACAGGCTGCCATCTTCCTGCGGTTCTACTAATGGCGTATATAAGCTGCATTCATCCAGCACTGCTTCCGCCAGATCCTCTTGGGCAGGTTGTAAATAGATAATTCTGCGCATCTTCCATCACCATTACTCTTATTGTATTAATAATAGTATAACAGAACATTTGTTCGGTCAATACTGTTTGCTGTTTACCATTATTTGCATCATAACCGGGGGGGAAAATAAGAAAGCTGCCGGTTCTTACCGACAGCTCAGGCCGATGACAAAAGCGAATATCTGCGTTATTTCAAAAAGCCCGCTCAATCAACGTACTCAGGTACGCCTTAATCGCGGACTTTTCTCATGCCTTGATCTTCACTTCTGTCATCGGCCTGGCATCTTGCCGACTTTGTCGACAACCTGACCTGCCGGTTCTTACCGACAGCTATTTCTCTCTATTCCATCTATTCTATTCTTCCGCTCAATAATTCCTGGTCTTTTTCAGTCATGCTTCCTGGACTGAGCTGTTCTCTCTCTTCCAGCATATTCATGAAAAGATCTTTCAGCAAATCAAGTTCGTCTAATTTCTTTTTTAAGAAATTGGTCTGCTGGTCTACAGCGTATTGAGCCAGTTTTACATCCTGATGTGATTTAATAAGAAAACCCTTTACCTCATCTATCTGCATATTCAATTCGTCTATTCTGTCCATATCTTCCCCCCTATCAGCAATAGATGTATATTCGACACCATAGCTGTTTTATCCTGTTAATATTTAATATTTCAACCTAACAGAATCGGGGAATACTCTCTGCTTTCAGCAGAAAACTGTCCCCATTAGGGGGTACTCACGTGCCGGTTACTGTATCTCCACTGTCATCTTATTCCTCGGGAGCTTCTTCCATAGTATAATTCTTAACCACCTGGGGGTTCTCAAAGTATATGCTGTGGCTGGGAAATGCTACGGCTACTTCCAACTCTTCAAGAATCTCCATAATTTTAAAGTTTATGTCCTGACGAACGGCCAGGAATTCTTCCCAAACGGTAGTGTTAGTAAAGAAGTATATAAATATATCCAGGCTGCTGTCGTTAAATTGTTCAAAGTAAACCAGGATCCTTTCCGGATGTACCTCGGGGTGACTTTCCAGCATTTCTCGTAATTGATCAACACACTGCTGCAGTTTAAGGCGCGGTGTATCGTAAGTGACTCCCAGGTGAAACCTGATGCGCCTTTTACCCATACGGGTGTAATTGGTAATCGGTTCCTTGGCTAGGGTAGAATTGGGTACGGTTACCAGTGACTGTTCAAATGCTCTCACTCTAGTACTGCGAAAATTGATATCCTCAACCAGTCCCTCCACACTGGGAGTAGCTATCCAATCTCCTATAGAAAATGGTTTTTCCATAATTATTACTATTCCCCCGAACACATTGGCAAGAACATCCTGGGCTGCCAGGGCAAACGCCAGACCTCCTAAACCCAGTCCGGCAACAAAACCATTTACATTATAACCCCATTCCTGGGCTATGATAACTATGGCCAGGGCTAATACTATAAATCGCACCACTTTGGAAAAAAACGAAATGAGTATATCATCTACTTTAAACTTTTCTTTGATTTCCCGGGATAAAACCGATTCCCCGGCTGCTAAAGCATAAAATCCCCAGGCAACCAGCCCGATTACCAGGGAACGGTAAATATCCAGTATGATATTATCTGCGCTTATACTCAAAGGAAGATAACGAAGGGCAAAAAACACTCCGGTCAATAGGATAAACCATTCCATAGGCTTAAAAAAAGCAGCTACTAGTTTATCATCGAATTCGTTACCACTCTTCCGGGTCAGATTCTCCAACCAGGGAAAAATACATCTTTTCACCACTTTGTCTACTATCAGAAAAACTATATATATAAGCAAAGCGCCGATCACTGCTCTGACTACTGTATTCGCTAATACGGCCTGAACTGAGGTCAGGCCCAGTTGTTCAAGAAAATCATTTACCATATTTTCAATACCGGATACACCTGCCGGTAAATCCCCCCTTCGTTGCTCTTTTTTATTAAATACATAATAAATCTTATCATAAATTGCAGCCAGGGTCATGTTCATGTGGGAAGTTACACTCATTGCAGTTCATGAAAAGATGGGGGTTTTAATACAGCTGCTGTTTTAAGCTTATGTAGATTGTCAATAATCCTAAACTCAGACGATGAAATGATCATCTAAAATCACGTCCATTAGTATGATCCTCTAATTCAATACGAAAAATGACCATAAATTTCAAAATCGAAAGGAATTTACACACTCCATGTTGCTCCGATTTCGAATTGCCGTTTAATGTTAATTTCATAGAAATTTAGTTCGCAGTTTCTAGCTGAAGCAGTTTCTCACCCAACAACATATTAACGAGCCAATACTCTTTTAAATTCAATGCTCATGTAATCGATATACACTAAAGCTGACTCAGTTATGCCGCTGCTAATAAACAAAACTCCGTTGCCGCACTCAGCAGAGGGAATATTGGTTGCTAATGCATCTCTCCATAACGGTATTTCAGAATTATCCGGGTACAAGGTGAAAGTAACCAGGGCAGCCTCTTGGTCAACTTCTATTGTTGCCCGGTACCATGCCCCGGCTGCTAATGCATACGTTGAAGCAGTAGTCGATGCTGTGCTTGCTGCTGAAGTTTTTCCTGTCAGAACCGCTCCGGATATCTCTAACCAGGCTCCATTACTAACACTTTCATATGTCAAGGTGTCAAAGAACCCCATACGCCCTGTTATGGCAGGGTCATTAGCAAGGGTTTTAAATATTATCTCATGGCATTCACCGCCGCCTAATACCATAGAAACCGGATTAGTCATTAAATATATACCACTATTAGCAAGAGGAGATGAATTCAGTCTTATTAATCCGGGGTGATCTGCTGTTCCGGGACCATTAAGAGTACTGCCTCCGTTTATGGCCACAGTATTCCAGGGAGTTTGCTGCCTATTATTATTGAAAAAATCCGTTTTGTAAAAAACCCTTTTTCGGTCACTGATAAAAGGAATGTCCCCTGCGAATGCCCTGTCGTCTATCCCGACAAGGTTATCAATGCTTCGTCCTTTGGACATGCCTATTGTCCATTTTCCGTCTGCAGAATATTGACCATAAAGCAGTATCACATTATCATCTTCAATTACTATACTGCCCCGGTATACTCCCACCCCATCATAATCAAATTCATTACCGGTATAGGATAGCAGGTAGCGTTCTTCACTCCAATTTACTCCATCAGCAGAAACAGCGTATTTCAATTCCCCTCCGGGGCCTACATTTGTATTCTTGGAGCAGTTGATCAAGTAATAGATACTGTTAATTTTAACGACATTGGGATGCCAGCAGTTATGAATTTCAACATTTTCAGATTTCAGATACCCAACATCTGTCCAGACTGCTCCATCTGTACTCTCTAATAAAAACAATTTATAATTTCGGCTGACCCACATCCGGTATTTGCAATCTTCATAGACTATGCTGGGTGAGATATAATTAAGCAGCCCTTCCAGGTCTGACGAAATCACAATCTCGGGCTCACTCCAGGCAGTACCGTCCGGAGAACTGATTCTGTATATCACTTCAATACCTGCAGCAGCTTTTCTATACCATAATTCCAGGCAGCCTGCAGCCGAGTTGTAAGATAAATGGGTATCAGAATTGTAACCTTCTTCCGGAGTATCAACCAGCGGGTTGGTAACGCCGGCTGGGACTACCCAGGTTAAACAGTCATTACTGGCAGCAATACAGGGATTTTCTTTGCTTAAAAGTGAGTATGGATAGGGGGTAAATGCCATCCAATATTTATACCCGTTCCATTCTGTATCAAACTGCACGATTGAGGGGTGAGTTGCCTGGTTCATATACCCTGACCATTTAGCTCCATCATCATATGGAGTAGGGATTCTGAGATAAGTTTTGCAGTTTGCGATTCTTCCTTTCATTCTCTTTAATATCCTATTTTCTTCTATTAATCTTTCATACTTTTCAATAGAATAATCGTCACTTATTTGAAAAGAATGGGAAGGACCGCTGATAAATCTAAAGGTAATGGTATCAGGGTCGCAAGAAAAGGTATCAAACGCTATAACTGCATAAGCAGCATCTGCTTCCTTAACCGTAAACCGGTAAGGTGCTTTAGAATCTGAAACTCCAGATATAAAATTCTTGTTGGTATCAAAAAGGCATAGAGAACCGGTGCAACTTTTTTCGTATGTGCATCCGCCAAATACTCTGATAAAATGGCTGGAATGTGTTTTAGCAGCAACCGTCCAAACGCCTGTATCGTATTTAAAATATCCGGGTTCAATAAGATTTTTATCGTATAAATTCACAGATGAGTCTAAAGAATCAAAACCGTATATAACAGATCCGGTTCCTCTGGTATATTGACTCATGATCTGCTCACCGCCTTACAAAAGAATCTTGCCCAAGATTATTTTCCGGTTTTTTATTGGCTTTAGTTAACCTTCTGCCATAATTCATTGTTAACATACCTCTTCAAGCATGGCATTCCATTTATTAATTATAGCCTCTTCATCAAACAATTCCGAATACTTATAGGCATTATCCGAAAATACCTGTTTAGTTGTATCCAGGGACAAAAAATCTAACATTTTATTTGCTAACTCATCGCTGTCGCCATCTAATACCAGGTATCCGTTTTCACCTGGATGAATCATATCGGAAGGCCCGTATTTTATATCATAGGATATAGCCGGGACCCCATGCGACAAAGCTTCAAGCAGAGCTAAACAAAATCCCTCGATGGTACTGGTCAATATAAATAACTGAGCATTGTCCAGTTCTTTTTCTATGTCTTCGGTATAACCCATCATAAATACAGAGTCTTCCAGGTCAAGCTCTTTAATTAAACTCCGCAGTTCTTTTTCAACTTTATAGCCATCACCAGCATTGCCAAATCCAAAAAGGTATAATTTTACGTCAGGTATTTCTTTTCGGATTTTGCTAACAGCTTCAATAATGTGATCCAGTCTTTTTTCCACAAAATAACGGGCAACACATATGATTCTGTTATTATTTCTTTCGCTCATAGGTTTCCGGTCTGCTATCTGCACAAATCCGGCAGGAATATCGTATATCTGGCACTGAGGAGAAAAACGTTTTTCTATATCCAATTTCTGCTCGGCAGTTGATACCACACAGGCGTCAAATTTATTAAGATTTTTAAATATAAGCCGGTAATGTCCATTAATATCCCCGTCCATAATCTTTTGGGGATCTCTTACATGTACACTGTGAATTACCGGTATTTTCCTGCACGGCTGAGATACCTCCAGCAGTGAAGGCAGGATTATCTTGTTTTTATCGGAATAATATATTACATCTTCGTTATCTCCGGTATTTTGTACCAGTTCTTCCAGGAAAAATGTAATTAATTCTTTTTCATTATTAAAGAAGTATTTGCCGCCTCTTTTATTTAAGAGAACAGCGCTTAACTCATTTTTCCCGTTCTTCATTTTGTAAAATTTTTCGATATACACTTCACCGACAGCATTAAAATAAGACTCCGTTAAGACAACTTGATTTTCTCCCAGTATTTTTTTATTGGCTTTAAATCCTCTGATATCAAATATTTCTCTTTTTATTTTTCTCTGGTCCTGGTCAAAATAATTGATATAATGAATATTCATCGTTTCCAGATCAAAGCAGTGCACATACATTACATACTGTCCCTTATCATAAATTTTGAAGTCGTTGGTATTGTCTACTGCTTTATAAGTAAAATCGGGATTTAATTTTAATAAATCGTGCAAAGTGCAGGATTTTTCAGTCTCTACTAGCGGATCCTGATAAAAATCATACATATTTATAACATCGTTAACATCCAAACCAGCCGCTTTAATATTTTTTGATAATTCTGGATTAAAGGTAACCGTTACTATTTTGACATTCTGATTCATTTTCTTAAACAGCCTCATTCTCTTGATGGCTGCATGTTCAATCCCGGTCAGATGTCTTCCCAGGTTAACATTCAAGAAATAATTTACTTTACTCTTTTGCTCGGTATGAAACTCTTTTAATTTATTATCAAGTATCTGATGATAATAATTGCAATACCCCGAAATATTATGTTCAATGTCGTCAATCCGGGAACGGAAGGAATGGTGACGAATATAAAAAGCCCACAAAATATTTACCGGCACCTTATAATACATAGCGACTTCCGGGAAATATAATCCATTCAATTGATGTTCAACCCGGTGCTCAATAGCTCTTAATAATTTCCTTTCATTAAAGGTATTCAGTAAATCAAGAAATAAATTCTCCTCTTTCATTTTGCTTATCATGCTGTATGTCGCCATTAATAATTCCAGCAAGGTTGGATATGTAGTTTCCCGGGTCAGGCAAAAATCCAGGATGCCACTGGCATTTTTCAGGTTAAATGCTATATATTCCCGCTCAGGTTTATATTTTACGAGTTCATTGGAACAGTAACTGAGCCAGTGATCTCTATAATCCCAATAGCTGTTCTCAATGAAATATCGGAAAGCCTGTTCCACAATATTGAGCCAGCGTTCATTTTTATCAATTCCATATAATCTCATTAAGGCAAAAGCGGCTTCTCCGTCATAGTAAATAACCCGGTGTTTTTCTTTAACCGATAAATCCGGGAAGTTCAGAACATGAACAAATGAACCTTCATCCTGATTATGAAAGAAAATGATCCCCTCAGCCAACTGCTGCATAACTTGAATGTACTCATCGTCATTAAATACCAGTGTGTATTTGGATAATGCCAGGATGGCTGCGGCATTTGCACCTAATTTAATTTCATTGTCATTCACTCGCTCAACTACGAATGCCCGGGTGATTCCATCGATACCCGCAAGCACCTCTGTGCCCTCAGTAACTAAATAATGCAATGCTGATTTGATAGCCTTTCCCAATTTTGCATCTTTAGTTATTTCATATGCTTCAATCATTGAATAGGTGGTACTGGCATGCCGCAGTATATTATAACCCGGGACTTCTTTATTAAAGCAAGGGAAATATCCGTACCGGAATTTACCGGATTCATCAATCTGCCTGCTCAAATAATCTGAAGAATTTTCTATTATGCTTGAGATCAGTTCCTCATCGATGTTTTCAATATGACGCCGTCCATTGTTAAGCCATTCATTGTTCAATCTATGACAGGTAAAACCATCATGAAAAAAGCCAATCGTTTTAAATGTATAGATACGTTCTACTGAATTCTCATCAATGCTATACTTCATTCCCAGGTTATTCCTTAGGTAAAAGTTCACGTTTTTCCAAACCATGCGTTTCATTTCAGAATCTTTATTTTTGTCTATAAACACATTTGCATTTACTTCCTGTTCCAAAAAGGCGGTATTAAACATTTTGTCAAACGCAATACCTTCTCTGAAATAATTCGTTTTAATATGAGAAACATAATCAATAAATTCATTATATTCATATTCCTTGATTTCTTTAACTATATCCGCTTTGATCCATATAGGACTAATTTGAAGATCTTTAGTTATCCTATTCATAACGCTTAATGCACTTTTCCAGCTGCTGTCAAGCGAATTGCCAATCCCTTTGCAGACATGAGCACGTGATATCCCATCACTAATCGAAATAAAAAGGATATACTTTGGTTTGTCTTCAAAATGCAGCCTCATATTATCAACTATTATTGGTTCCTGCGCAAAGATCTCCTTTTTTAAGTTATTTAATATCTCTTGTAAACTAGCCATACTAGATTTCTCCATGTAATTACCCCTTTATTATGTTTCTATATTATTTTATCGTATATATAAACAAATCATTGAATTGATTTATCCCATTTATACTTTTCACCGGCAAATATTATTTTACTCGAAATATTTAATTAATCATAATAAGACAGAGCCTGAATGATTAAATGAAATCAATGCAGGCCCTGTTAATAGTTGTTAAGTTTTAGAGGCATAATCTCGATGTTATAATAGGCTTTATTTTATTATGCCTCTGCTAAAGATAACATCCCATCTCTTATTATTTCCGTCTTTTTAATAATCCTAATCCCAGTGCAAGAGCTGATAACCCGTAGACTGTTTCCGAACCGCCTACAGCACCTGTATTCGGCAGAGAAGGTATTTCCTCGATTACTTGCGCTCCCAATGGATTATTCCCATCAACGCTGACTTCTTCATCAGCATCTGCGTCTGCATCGGCGTCTGCGTCAGCATCGGCGTCTGCGTCTGCATCGGCGTCTGCATCTGCGTCAGCGTCAGCATCGGCATCGGCATCTGCATCGGCGTCTGCATCTGCGTCAGCGTCTGCATCGGCGTCTGCGTCTGCATCGGCGTCTGCGTCTGCATCGGCGTCTGCGTCTGCGTCAGCATCGGCATCTGCGTCTGCGTCAGCATCGGCATCTGCGTCAGCATCGGCATCTGAATCGCTGTCGGAGTCTGAGTCACTGTCGGAATCGGAGTCACTATCGGAATCCGAGTCACTGTCGGAGTCTGAATCGCTGTCTGAGTCCGAGTCACTATCGGAATCCGAGTCACTATCGGAGTCTGAATCGCTGTC